>CAYOGQ010000059.1:0-3725 GCA_964403645.1 uncultured Ruminococcus sp. | reverse complement strand
GCGGGCGCGGCACGCAGGAAGACCCTCTGACTTATTGGATAGGACTTTTCATGCCGAAAAACACTCCTGTACCGAAAGGATTTGAACACATTGATTTTTCAGAAAGAAAGTTTGGGATTTGCTGGGTATATGGAAAACCAAATGAGTTATACGGAAATTATGGACAATGCGTAGAAAAAATAAATGAAAATGGATTTGATTGGCATGAGGATTCAAAATGGTGTTTTGAACGCTATGTCAGTCCGCGTTTCACAATGCCTGATGATAAAGGCAATGTTATTCTTGACATTGGATTCTTTGTAAAATAAAGGAGCGGAAAAACTATGAGTGAACCTATCAAAAAAGTCAAACAAAACCCCGAAAGCTACAGCCCGAAGGACAAGCCTTTGATTATCAACATGGTCAAAAAAATAGTGGAATCCAGCCCCGAAATACCGGCTATTGAAATCTACCAAGCCCATCGTGAACCGTACCAAGTTCTCGGGTTTGAAAACAAGTACGATAACGGTAACAGGAATCCCGATTGCGGAGCACGCTGGGGCGTGTTTTTTCAATCGGGCGGACACGACAAAATAAAGCCGTACATGACCGAACGCCCGCTTCTCGGTGTATTCTGCCAGTCCGATCCGGGGTATTACAACTATCTGATCGGCGGAGTGGTTTCGGGGGTCAAGGAAGCGCCGGAGGGCATGTTCTTGGCGAATTTCCCCGCAACGGATTATACGGTGGTGACGAACGAATGGATGCCGTCTATTGACGAAGCGGAAAGCCAAATCGGACGTATCGTCGGGTATGCCCACGGTAACGAATTACAACAGCCCGAAGGCTTCGAAAAATACACGGATCCGATTATGTTTATTGAAAGTTATAACTACGATTTCACCAACAACCGTTTTAGGTTTGAGGTTTGGCTTGGTATCAGGAAAAAGAGATAATGCTATGAGCGATGCTGCGCATAAAACCAAATAACCCCGGAAAATTACAGTCCGAAAGTAATTGCCCTTTTACAAAAAATTAGCGAGGTGTTATAAACATGAGCGAGCCTATAAAAAAAATCAAGCAAACACCCGAAAGTTATTCTCCGAAGAACAAGCCGGAGATATTAAGTATAGTGGATAAATTACAAGAAAAAGAAATGATATTACCATCAAGTAAAGTTTTAAATTTCGATCAAAAAATATATTTTATGCATCCCAACCATTTTATAGCGAATTTCGCGGCAGCATATATTTATATCGATAAGCTACCCGAAAAAAATATAAACGGTCTTGACGAAGCGTTTTTGACATTTTGTGGAATACCTTTGATCCGTAATAATTATGAAAACTCCATGACCGAAGCGAAAATACTATGCGGTGACGACGGATCATACTTTGCATCAAACCATAATGTCGATTTCCTGTTCGGTTATACCGGATATGAATATGATGTGATAACTGAAAAAACCGCATTCAAGGATAGCATTATAAAATCCATTACCGGCGAAAAGCCGGTGCTCGCCAAAGTCAAATCCGACGGGTTTTGCATCATAACCGGTTATGACGAGGAAAAATTTATTAGTCCTAACTACAGTAAACAAGCGCTCAATCCCGAAACAATTGAAACTATCTACGTTTTCGGCAATAAAATCGAACCGCGATATACTTTAAAAGATGCTTTGAAACGCATATTGTATTATATCGAATGGAATATCAATGAAAAAATATGGGACAGGCATATTGAAGAAATCAATGCTATTCGCGGTGATAAAAAAGAAACTGATGAATTAAAAAAGGTAGTTGGTATAATAGCAAACCATTCATTTGAAGCATCGTACACTTGGGCATTCGCTGAAACTTTTAACAAACGCTTCAGCGACGAATTAAGAAACCCGAAACTGGATGAAATGTGTTCGAAATTGGGGGATTTAGGTTATAACAATTGCACTTATTCGTGGCGAACACTTTTTTTAAAGGAACAAACCAATTGGGATTTTAAGTATGTGCAATATTACGGAACTTTGATCGATATGGTTGTTGAACTTATCCGAAGCCATCAAAAGGTAGACCTAGAATTTATAGAAATTATCAACAGCATGATAGTAATTTTATAAAAAACTCGGATTCGATCACGAGAATAGCAATCCATAAAGCCAAAGGGAGAAGAAAAATAAAATGACCCCAAAGCATCAATTACTAATAGACGAGTTTCTTAATGCGTTATCGAAAAACGAAAAATGTGTTTACAATGAAATAATAAATAGCCTTGTTGAGCTTGGATATGTTCCTCAAAAACAAAAAGTCAAAGATTTTGTTTTATCATTTAAACATAATACAAACGGCAAAATTATAGCTAAGATGGGTATTCGCAGGCAAAAAGGTTTCTTAAGTATTAAATTTTTCGCTTGCAAAAATGTTCCAGAAAAATATATTAGAGCATTAGGCGAAAACTCTGACGACGCATATACCCGTTTACCCCATCCTGAACGGGACAAGTTGCTTCCGAATGAAATAATGTTAAAATGTACATCGTCATGTGGTATATGCACGGGAGGAAAGGTGAGGTATTATTATCAGTATCCGAATGGTAACGAAGTTTTTAGATGCGGAGCTTATCCTGTTTTAATTCCAGACATCAAAGATAGCGATATTGGGGAATTGAAACGAATCATTTTAGAACAGCATAGTTATTTTCTTTCTATTGCGTAAAATATATTTTTTGATTCGGATTAAGGAGGAAGCAAATTGAGCGAGCCTATAAAAAACATCAAGCAAACACCCGAAAGTTATTCTCCCAAAAACAAACCGGAGATTTTACGCATGGCGGCGGAAAACGCGAAGAAAACCGAAACACATAAAACATACGCTGTGATAGCCTCAAACGGCGGCAGTTATATTGACGGGATACCCATGTTAAAATGGGGCGAGTGGAAAGACAACTCTTATTGCGGATGCGTTACCGCACTATTAAACGCCGCCGGGATTCCGGTTTCATATGAGGAAGTTATGGGGCTGTCCGGCGTGTGCTGGCAGGCACTTATGCGCGACGATTGGGACCCCAGCAGTCAAATGCCGCAAAACGGCAGATTGTGTGAAAAGAATGTCGGCGATGCGCTGGGCATAGATGTCTATTCTATCGGAGATGAAAGCAAAATCTCAGAACAGACTAAAAGAAGCCTCGACAGCGGGATTCCGGTATTGATGGTCGGCGGCAGAGGTGCGCCGGAATGGACGCTTACCTGCGGCTATGCTGTCGAGAACGGTCAAGATAAATTTTTCGGACGCACTTACTTTGATTGCCAACATTACGAGCCGACCAAGAAGACGATTGAAAATCAATCACCCATAATTCCCGAAAACGAAATTTACACCGACAACAGGTATTTTTATCAAAGCGGATTTCCGGGTTGGTTTCCAAACGTATTAACACGGTTTTACGATAAAAAACGTAAACCTATCCCGCGCAAGCAGGCGTTAATGGTTTCTCTTGAAACGTGCATCATGATGTTTGAGCAGCGTCCGACCAAATCACACAAATTCGGGTACGACGCCTATGACGTGCTGATTAACGGCTTCGAGTTGGATGACGCCGAGTATAAAGAAAAATGCGGTAATGACTGCTACCATATAGGCTCCTTGCTGGATGCCCGTCGTGCAGCGTATATCTATCTTGAAAACAGTATCGGTTTATTGGACGGCGAAAATAAAACGAAGCTGACGGAAGTAACAAAGATATATAAAAGCATG
>CAYOGQ010000058.1:10151-11663 GCA_964403645.1 uncultured Ruminococcus sp. | reverse complement strand
ATTCGACGACGAAATTTATACCAATCTGTTTATTTACGCCGACGAATACGGTGCGGAAAAGTTTACCGAAAGCGATGAGAACGTTGTCTATTATGCTCCCGGGGTACATAACGCGGGCGAGATTAAACTCCAATCCAACCAGACCCTGTATCTCGCTCCCGGAGCGGTGGTTTACGGTTATGTCACCTGCGCGGACGCCGAAAACGTCGCCATCAAGGGGCGCGGAATCCTCAGCGGGGCAAATCTCTCTCACCGCATGGACAGCGCAAGGAACATGCTCTGCACCTTTGACCGCTGCAAGGGCGTCACCGTGGACGGCGTGATTTTCATCGATTCGCCCGCATGGACGCTGCGGACTTACAGCTGCGACGACGTGGTTATCAAAAATCTAAAAGAGATCTGTTGGTATTACAACAGTGACGGCATTGACGTCTGCGGCAGCAACAATGTGACCATAACCGACTGTTTTCTTCGGAATTACGACGATAATATTTCATTGAAGGCATTCGAATCGAGAGATTGTACCAATATCACCGTGACCGGCTGCGTTTTTTGGGCGGACTGCGCTCATAATATGCTCGTCGGTCCGGAAGCGAGAGAAGCCGAATACGAAAATAAATTCACCGATATCACCTTTAAAAACATAACCGTGCTGGAACAAAACCAGAAGGGCGATTTTTACAAGGGTGTCATGGCGATCACCTGCGCGGATAACGCCGTTTTTAATAAAATCATTTGGGAAAACATTAAAATAGAACGAATGTCCGACGGCGCGGTTATAAATTTCAGGTTTTCCGACGACTACGCGACCTATTTCGGTAAATCCATAAACGGCGTCACCGTAAAAAACGTGGACTGCGCCTGTACCCCCGCCCGCGGCGACACCATCCTGGGTTTAAAGGACAACCCGATTTCCGAAATCAACATAATAAACTACAAAATAAACGGAAAGAAGATAACCTTTGCCGAAAACAACTTTTCAAATGACCTCGCCTATGTTGACAGCTTGAAAATCGACGGGGACGAGCGCAAAATCACCGTGGGGATTGATAACACGGTTACGGACCACACGCCTTATGTCAAAGTGGTTTCCACCAGTGACGGTTTCGGCGCAATACAGGCAAAATTCGCAGCCGGGATTTTTGAAGCGGGTAAAACCTACACCATTAAAACCACAGCCAGGTTTGAGGGCATGGACCCCTCTGTCGGCGCGGATACCGTTCAGGGATTGGGATACGTAAACTGCTATGTTTACAAAAAGGACGGAAACTTGGACTCTTTTAACGATTTCGCCAAATGCAACACCGGCGATATCGATTGGAAAAAATACGAAGCCGCTTTCAGGATACCCGAAAACCCCGGCGCCGTGACCGTCACAATAGGTTTTTGGGAAGCTGCCGGTACCGTTTGCTGTTCGGAAGTGGTTATACTCGATTCCAACGGTGTGGTAATTTTTAAAGAGGACTTTTCGGCAGGGTTGGACAGTGCGGTTTGGCAAGAAATTTACAAAGC
>CAYOGQ010000058.1:0-10132 GCA_964403645.1 uncultured Ruminococcus sp. | reverse complement strand
TCCGTGGAAATTGTAACTGAGGAAAAGTTGTTTAGCACGAAAGGAATGGTCGTATAAATGGAAATACCCCGCCCCGAATACCCCAACCCCATTTTTGAGCGCAAAGACTGGCTGAACCTAAACGGCGAATGGAATTTTTCCTGTCGCGAATGTCCCGACGTAACAAAAATCAACGTGCCGTTCTGCCCGGAATCAACATTATCCGGGGTGGGTTATACCGGGTTTATACATAAAACAACCTATTCGAGATTATTCCGAATACCCGCCGAATGGAAAGGCAAACGTATTTTTATACATTTCGGAGCGGCGGATTATTTTGCCGAAGTGAGCGTGAACGGCGTAATCGTCGGTTCCCACAAGGGCGGCTACACCCCGTTCGCGTTTGATATCACACGTTTTGTCAAGGACGGCGAAAACGAGGTGAAACTCACCGCGGAGGATGATTTGTTTTCCGCCCGTCAGCCTTCGGGCAAGCAGTCGAAGCAGCTCCAATCTTTCGGCTGCTTTTACACGCGCACCACGGGCATATGGCAAACCGTGCGGCTTGAAGCTGTGCCGGAGGATTATATCGTATCGCTTAAAACTACGGCGAACGCCGACGGAAAAGTAAAGCTTGAAATAAAAACGACCTCAGGCGGAGCTGTTAGTGCTGTCAAAGCGGAGTTGTTTTATAACGGAAAGCATTTATGCGAAGCCGAAGGCGAGGATATAATCGAAATTAATGTCCCCGAAATCCACTTGTGGGATATCGGCCGGGGGAATTTATATGACCTAAAGCTCACCTACGGCGATGATACGGTTTATTCCTATTTCGGCCTGCGCGACGTTTCTCTTAAAGACGGCGCGTTTACCGTAAACGGCTCTAAGGTTTTCGGGCGCTGGGTGCTCGACCAGGGGTTTTATCCCGACGGAATCTATACCGCTCCGGACGATAACGCTTTAAAAAACGATATCATATATTCCCAAAAGCTCGGCTTCAACGGGGCGCGGCTGCACCAAAAGCTGTTCGAACCGCGTTTCCTCTACTGGGCCGACCGGTTGGGCTATATGGTTTGGGGCGAACATGCCAGCTGGGGGCTGGACATCACCCGCGCCGACGCGGCGGACGACTTCCTCCCCGAATGGCGGGAAGCCATGGAACGCGATTTTTCCCATCCCGCCGTAATCGGCTGGTGTCCGTTTAACGAAACCTGGGACGCCGAGGGCGGGAAACGCCAGTGCGACGAGGTGCTGAGAGCGGTTTACGACGCTTCCAAAAGCTTCGACGCCACCCGCCCGGTCATTGACACCAGCGGAAATTTTCATGTCGTGACCGACATTTTCGATATCCACGACTACAACCAGAGCAAGGATGAATTCGCGGAGCATTATAACGGGCAAATTTTTCTCAATTTTACCGATCGTCAGACCTATGGCGGCGAACCCTACTTTGTCAGCGAATACGGCGGCATAAAATGGTCGGACGAGGATAACGGCGGCTGGGGTTACGGCGACGCACCCAAGACCAAAGAAGAATTTCTTGACCGCTACACCTCGCTGACGCACTCCCTGCTTTCCAACGACCGCGTGCTAGGCTTTTGCTACACGCAGCTTTACGACGTCGAGCAGGAGCAAAACGGGCTTTTGACCTATGACCGCAGATTTAAGTTCGATCCTGAAATCATTTATAAAATCAACACCGAAAAAGCCGCAATAGAGCTATAAAACCGTAAAAAAATGAGCCGAAAGGCTCATTTTTCTTATAAACGTAAACGTAAACGTTTTATTTCAACCCGTATTGTTCCAGTATCCACGCATTGCGGTTTTTCAGCCAGTTGCGCAGATAATTTATTTCGCCCTCGTAGGTACCGTCGGAGGGTATGCGTTCCAAGTCGCTGTAAATGTCCGTCAACGACCAGATCGTATAGTTCTTTTCGATATCGCCGGAATATTTGTCGAGTAACGCGTTGATACGGTTTTTCCCCAGCTCGTTGTCCTCGTAAATGTTTACGATATAGGGTTGTAGCTCCTTGTATCTGTCTATCACCGCCTGCCGGAATTCATTGCAAGCAAAAAGACGGCTGTTCCACAAACCAAAGCATTGCCAACCTTCCCACGAATTTCCCGAGCCGTTCACGTTGTTATAATCGACGTAATATGCCGACGAACAGTTGCCGCTGGAAAGGTCGAAATCCCAAACCGGGCCTTCGTACAGCTTGCCGTCTTTGATATAAAACCGGGTCGAGCTGGTGGCGTAATCGACCTGCTTAAAGAATTCCTGAACGATATAAGCGTCCACGAAGGACTGCACGTCGATATATTCGCTGATTCGCTTGAAGTTATGCGACTGGATTGCTTTTTCCGCCGCTCTAAAGAAGGTTTCAATATAAGAGCGCTGCTCGGTCGAGGGCGATTCCGGGTCGTTAAAGCCGAGCAGGATGCCGCATATCGGCGTCCTGTACCATTCGGGGTTGGAATATTGCTCCCATGGCTCGTATTCAAGTAAAAATTCGTTGCCGGTTATGTCGATATCTACCCGCGTGTCGCCCACGCCGATGGATTCGCAAAGCTGATATATGCCTTTATAAGCGCCGTTAAGGTATAATTCGACAAAAACCGACTGCTGGACATATGCCATGCCGATATCGTCCGCGAAGCCGAAGGATAATTTGTTTCTTATTTGCGTTTTGTCATACATATTGGCGAGCAGGTACCACTTTTTGCATTTACCCATGCCAAACAGATCTTCTTTGTTTTCAAACCTGATATTATACGGCGCTTTTTGCCCGCCGGAGGTCGAGTTGCCGCGTATTTTTATCTCCCCGTTGGGGTCGGAGACGTTTTTATAAGCTCCGGAGGGATCGTAAACCAATATCGAACATGGATAGTACTCGCTTCTGTGGACGCGGTCGTTGTTTTGGGTGGCGATATAAACGCGGGGGATGCCGTTGGCGCCCATATTTTCAGAAAAAGAGTCGTCGAAGCCGAGCACATTAATTTCGCTCGACCATATATGTTCGCCCGCGACCTGATATGTCACGCGGACATACGCGGCGTCGACGGGATTTTCCAAATTAAACGTATAATTGCATCCGGCCCAGCCGTTGACATAGAAAACCGCCGCGTTGCCGAGATTTGGTGAAACCTTGGCGCAGGAGGTGAAATTTATCCCGTCGTCGGATATAAAGTATTCGACCACGGTGTTCTCCGGATTGGCGATACCCCATTGGTTGCCGTAGCAATCGGCGGAAAAGCCATAAATTCGACTTTTTTCACCTAAATTAATGGTGACAATAAGACTGTCCGAACCGTAACCGGCAACGGCATTGTTATCGCCGTTGGGCGCGGCTATGCCGTCGGTGAGTTTACCGCGTAATTTAACGCCGTTTTCGTCGTCGGCGTCACCGAAATCGTCGGTGCGGAAAGACGTAGTAACGACGGTATAGGGTTTACCCATCGCGATGTTGTAAGCCATTTCGCGGGGATAGTCGATCGGAGCGGGATCTTCGGAATTTTCGGAATTTTCGGAAACCTCCACGGAAGGTTCGGATTCATTTGCGGAAGATGCGGTTTCCTCCGATGATTCGTCTTCCGAAGCCGTTTGATCCGCACCGCCGCAGGATACCAAGGCTGACAGCATAAACAACGCTAGGATTAACATTAAAGAGATCAGCTTTTTCAAAAATATCACCACTGCAATTTATATTAAGTGTCATTATATTATAAAACCGAAGTTTTGTAAAGCGTTATTTGTTAATTTAGCTGCGCGCATGTCATTGACAAAATTAAAATCATATGATAATATTTTCAAAAGAACGTTATGGCAAAACAAAGCGAAAGGCAAGATGTTACATATGACTGTTTTAAAAAACGGCAACGTGCTCACGCCCGGCGGGTTTGTTTCGGCGGACGTGTTAATCGAAAACGGCGTCATTGCACATATCGGCGCAACCGACCGCGACGGCGTTGATTGCCGCGGTATGTCCGTTATACCCGGTTTTGTCGATATCCACGTCCACGGAGCGTACGGCACGGAATTTTCCTCGCCGGACGAGGAGTTCGACACGGGGCTTATCAACGAGGCAAAACACGGCGTCACCGCGGTTTGCTGCACCGTCCGCTGCCTTCCGCTCGATGATGTTTATAAAGCGATAAAAAATATCGTAAAAGAATATAAAAGAAAACCCGCGGGCGCAAAAATAGAGGGTATTCACCTTGAAGGGCCGTTCGTTTCGCCAGTATATACGGGCGCGATGGATAAAAACTGCATGTCGCTCCCTTCACCGAAAGAAGTTAAGAAGCTTTACGCTGCTTCGGAGGGGCTTTTAAAAATCATCACGCTGGCGCCGGAACTGGAGGGCGCCGCCGAAACCATAAAAACGGCTAAAAGTCTCGGCGTGACCGTCTCACTCGGGCATACCGGCGCGGACTGCGCCACTGCCGCAAAAGCCTGCGAAGCGGGCGCTTCGCGCTTGACGCACACCTTCAACGCCGCCGTCCCCTTCCACCACAGGTCGCCGGGTGTGCTGGGCTTCGGCTTGACCGACGAACGCATGGAGTGCGAGGCGATTTGTGATTTCGTCCACCTCGCTCCGGAAGCGGTAAAGCTGATATATCTTGCCAAGGGCGCGGATAAAGTCGTCATGGTGAGCGATTCCGGCGTGTTCGCGGGACTGGGCGACGGGGAATTCGTCGTTGCCGGGAAACAGCGCACCGTTAAAAACGGAGTTTGTGTCAACGCCGAAGGCAGGATCGCAGGGAGCTGCTTTACTCTTCACGAAGGAGTAAAAAATCTGCTCCGGGCGGGTTATCCTATCGGGGATGTATCAAAAATGGCATCGCTCAACCCGGCTTCATCCCTCGGCATTTTTGACAAAACCGGAACGCTCGAACCGGGTAAAGACGCGGATATCTGCGTGCTTGACGCTGATTATTCCGTGGCGCGGGTCTTTGTCGGAGGGGTGCTTTATGAATAATATCATAGGCGTGGACATAGGCGGGACTAACGTCGATATCGGGGTGGTGAGCGAAGACTATTCGGTGCTCGAATACGTCAAGTTCAAGACTAACCGATCCTCTGCGGACGCCATGCTCGGCGATATCTGCAACACGCTCATTCCCTTAACCGAAAAATACGGCTGCGAAATTATCGGCGTCGGTTCGCCGGGGCGCACCGACGACAACCGCACGATTTCGTCGGCGGGGAATATACCCTATGACAACACGCCTGTCGCCGATATTATAGAAGCCAAGACGGGGTGTCGCGTTTACCTCGACAACGACGCCAGCTGCGCCCTTTACGGCGAAAAATTCGCGGGAGCCGGCAGGAATGTTTCCGATATGATAGTCATCACCGTCGGTACGGGAATCGGCGGCGGCATTATGATCGACCGTAAAACTTACCACGGCTCGGACAACCGCGCAGGCGAAATCGGGCATTTCATTATCGACATACACGGCGCTCCCTGCTCCTGCGGGCTGCGCGGTTGTTTTGAACAATACGCTTCGGTGAAGGCGTTTGTCGCTCTCGCAAAGAAAGCCGCGTTTGAAAACAAAAACTCGCTGTTATACGAGATGGCTCAGGGTAAAGCGGAAAATATAGGCGGTAGGCTGCCCTTCCGCGCCATGTATTTGGGCTGCGGGGTTTCCAAATCGGTTATCGACGAATACATATACAACCTCGCCTGCGGAATCAACAGCCTTGCCAAGATATTCCGTCCGGATATCTTCGTACTTACCGGCGGGCTGATCAACGAAGGCGCAATCATCACCGACCTGCTTGCATCGCGCTTGCTTCCCGGCGTAAACGTTAAAATTTCCCCGTTAAACGGAAAAGCCGGCCTTATCGGCGCGGCTCTTATTAAAAAGGAACGGGAAAGCTATTCCTTTCCCTGCGTAAAGGTATAAATCGTTTTGGAACGGAAAGGTTTTTCGGGATTTACAACACAGGAGGGAAAACCAGCCTTGTTCGGCGTGTCCGGATAAAACTGCGTTTCAAGGCAGAAGCCCTCGTTGCGGCTGAAAGGTTCGTTCAAAAACGCCCCGGTGTAAAATTGAAATCCGGGCATATCAGTGGTCACGGCGAGCTTAAGCCCCGTTTTTGGCATATAGACCTCCGCGGCTTGGCGCAGCCCGGTACCGTTAACAATAAAATTATGGTCGTAATCCGACCCGATAAAACCCCGTCCGTCGCTTACGCCGACACCGCGGTTTATTTTTTTATATTCCCTAAAATCAAAGGTCGTGCCGGCGACACTCTCGATTTTTCCGTCGGGGATCATATTTTCGCCCAAAGGAGTGTAAAAATCGGCATTAAAACGCGCCTCGCAGTCGCCGATATCGCCGCTGGGGTTAAAATAGGTATGATTGGTCAGATTGATGACCGTCGGTTTGTCCGTCACGGCGTTGTATTGTATCATAAGCGAAGAACCGATGACCGAATATTTTACTTTTATGTCCACATTGCCGGGGAAAGCGCCGTCGTCGTCATGCAGGGTCAGCGCAGCCGACGAATAAGAGCAGTCCACGTTAAAAATACGCTTGTCGTAGCCGTTATTACCCCCGTGCAGGCAATTTATTCCGTTGTCGTTTCTGTCAAGCGTATATTTAACACCGCCCAGTGAAAAAACGCCTCCGGCGATACGGTTGGCAAAACGCCCGATTATCGCACCGAGGTAATTGCCGTCGGTCAGGTACGCCGCGTTCGGGTAAGCGTAAGCGCCGTCGGCGGATAAGGTTTCGGGGTAAGCGAGAACGAGGTTGCCGTCGTAATACGCCGACTTTATCGAGGTTATCCGCCCTCCGAAATCGAGAAATTTAACCTCGAGCGTTTCGCTTCGTATGAGATATTCTTTCATGGCAGGTCCTTTTAACTTTAAACTTTAATTTTATATCGTTTCATTAAACTGAATATCACACGCCGCCGCATATGCCTTTCGCTTTTAAAAAGCATACGCCGCATTTCGGCTTTTTGGCTTCGCAGATTTCCCGACCGAAAACCACCGCTCTGTGGCAAAAGCCCGATTGCAGTTCAAGGGGTATCAGCGGGGAAAGCGTTTTTTCCACTATGACGGGGTTTACCGAATCGACCAATTTCAAACGGTTGGAAATCCGTATCAGGTGTGTATCCGCGACGATGCCACCCAGCCCGAACACGTCTCCGCGTATGAGGTTGGCGACTTTCCTGCCCACCCCGCCGAGCTTCAGAAGATTTTCCATCTCACTCGGAATAACGCCGCCGAATTCTTCCGTGAGAGTTTTACAACAGCGGCGTATCGATTTAGCTTTGGTGTTGTAAAATCCCGTGGAATATATGTATTTTTCCAATTCCCCCGGTTCGGACTCCGCGATTGACCGGGCGTCGGGGAAGCGCTTGAAAAGCTCGCCCGCGACGGCGTTGACCTGCCTGTCTGTACATTGAGCGGAAAGGATAGCCATGATTAAAAGCCTGAAAGGATTGCCCTCGTGCTCCAGCGCGCAGCCGAGATCGGGATATTTTTCATAAAACGCCGTTATGATTTGTTCGGCTTTGTTTTTATTCATCGAATATATAATTTACGTCTCCGGAAAGAAGAGCGAGCACCCCTTTGTAAATATTTTCTGCTCTGTCGTCGAAGTTGCTCTTTAAGGTTTCGGCATAGTATTTTTCGGTTAAAAAGACATCCAGTTCCAAAAGCTTGCGGGTGTTGTCAGTTATAGAGCAGCTAAGCATATAACCGCCGTCTTTTTCGGTGACGGACGATGTTATGCGGTTGCCGGTTTTGTAGAACGCCAAAAGCCGCAGCGCAGAACGCAACGCTTTTTCGCGGACAGAGGTGAACAGGCGCATTTCCACGTTTTCAACTGCCGTTTCACCGTCGCGGGATATCCGGTAGGTGCTTTTTTCTCCCGATAGTTCTTCTATCTGACCGCTTTCGACAAGTTCGCCGAAGCAAATCGAAAAATCGAAATAATTCACGAAACCGTCCTGTATCACGATGTCGTTTATTGTCGAATATTCGAGAGGTTCCTTTATATTTTTCAGCAGGAACAGGATAAAAACCTTTATATCCAGTTTTTCCGTTAATTCCATAATAATTATTTCCTTTGATAGGCTTGTTGATATTATATTACATCAAATTTGTTTAAAAAACAAGTACAATTTTCGTATTGCAATTTACGTTAATTTCGTATATAATTATCAAAATACAAAAACATCCATTATTATAAAAAACCCGCGCGGAGGGCGGAATCTGCATGGCGCTTAAATTCCAGGGGGGGATAAAATTCCCCGATTTCAAAAACACCAAAAAATTACCTATAACGCTGTTCGACCGTCCGTCCGTCATCACCCTTGCCATGGATAACGGGTTGCTTCCCTGCGTCCGCTGCGGCGACGACGTTTTGAAATACGAAAAAATAGCATTCAATGAGGAAGGTTTTTCGATAGCCTCACCTATCGCGGGAAAGGTAATCGTCGCCGACCGCCGTTATGTGATTATCGAAAACAGCTTTATATCCGATACAAACTCATTATCAAGCAGTATTCCCGCCGATACGGACAAGCCGAAATCTATCGAGGAAATTGATTTTCAAAAACTTTTGGATTACTGCAAGCGGTACGGCGTGACCGGCACCTTCTCGGGGATACCCCTCCATATAAAATTAGGCGAAGCGTACGGCAAATGCGAAAGGCTCATAATAAACTGCGTGGAATCCGACCCGTCATCGGGGCACGTCAGGGCGATGGTGTCCCAAAAGGCACGAGAGCTGATATTGGGCGTCAAGGTTATCTTAAAAGCGATGGGCGTTAAAAAAGCGGTCATAGCGGTCGATAAAAAATTTACGGAAAACGAAGAAGCGCTTAAAAAATATATCGAAGAAAATTCCGGCATAATAGTCGCGCCGATTTTCGTGAGATACCCTATCGGTTGCGAAAGGCTGCTGCTAAACGCCATTTACAACACCGAAATGCCTTCGGATTCTGAAGTCTGGCAAATCGGTTATCCTGTGATATCCGCGGAAACCGTCATCAACCTGTATCAGGCGCTGCGCGACGGGCGGCCTGTGGTTTATAAAACATTAAGCGTTTCGGGCGACGCGGTCATAAACCCCAAAAATCTTTGCGTCCCCATAGGCACCCGTTTGGCGGAGCTGTTCGACGAATGCGGCGTTTCCGATCAAAAATGCGTTTACGCGGTAAACGGCTTGATCAACGGTTATACCGCGGGCGAAGACGCCCCCGTCGGCAGGAACACCAACACGGCGTTCGCCATGAAAGAAAAAGCGGCGGGCACGGGCAACTGCCTTAAATGCGCGCGCTGCACCATTATCTGCCCTATGCATTTGGTGCCTTTCAAGTTCCACGAAAATTACGAGACGGGGAAACATGACGAAAACATCTCGCTCGGGTTGTATAACTGTATCGAATGCGGATGCTGCGCCTATATGTGCGCGGGTAAAGTGGATCTGCTCGGAGAAATTCGCATCGAAAAATATCGTTCCCTCACGAAAGAGGAGGTCACTTCCGAAACCGTAGTTTTCGAACCGGTGGGAACTCCGGCGTTCGCGGATAACGACAATAGCACACCGGCGGATATATCGGAATCGCATCCGCAGCCGGACGGCGCAGAGGAGGACGGGGGAGTGTCATGAATTTGCAAAGAAGGAAAAGGAAAAACAATTACGCCCCGTTTACGCGGCAAAATGACAACGCCCTGACAATCATGCTTGACGTGCTCACGGCGATGCTACCCGCGGCAATCTGGGGCGTTTACGTTTACGGACCGAGAAGCGCCGTGATTATGTGCGTCGCCGTGGTTTCGTCGATATTTTTTGAATTGGCGTTTACCCGTTTCGTGTTGAAAACGCATGCCGTAAACGATATTTCCTGCGTTATAACAGGGTTGCTCGTTGCTTTCGCCCTGCCGGTTTCCGTGCCTTTATGGCTGCCGGTTTTCGCGTCGTTTTTCGGCGCGGTTATCGCCAAAGCGTGCTTCGGGGGAATAGGCAGGAATATCTTCAACCCCGCCGCGGCGGGAATCTGCGCGTCCTACGCTTTTTTTCCCGGTTTGATGAACTATTTTACCAAACCTTTTGCCTTTTTCCCCGCGTTTGATTTCACCTTCCCGGCGGAGCTTTTAAAAAGCAACCATTTGGTCACCGCTCTCGACAG
>CAYOGQ010000057.1:0-11903 GCA_964403645.1 uncultured Ruminococcus sp. | reverse complement strand
CTAAACCGAAAAATCAATAGTTATTTTCGGGGTTGTTTTCGCGTATATTTTTGAGGTTACTTTTAGGGTTATTTTTGGTTTCTTTTGGGTTGTTTTCGGGGTCATTTTCTGCCTTTTGTGTTGCTTACGTTTGCGGTTATATATTATGTTCCGTTCCGTTCTGTTACGTTCCGTTCTGTTACGTTTCGTTGTAGCTTTTATATGTCGGAGTTTAGGCAAGTTATTCCGCTATCGGGAGGGCGGTCATACGCAACAGGGTGCAGCCGTACGGGATTAGGGTTTTTATTTCCGGCTCGCCAATGGACGATCTGCTTTTGGGTGCGGCTGCGCAGAGGGATGCGAATTTTTCGTCGTTTCCCCAGTCGATCTCCCGCAGCCATGCTTTTACTGTCACGGGTGGGTGGATGTCCGAAAAAGGAAGGGGGGTTATATCATGCTCCTCCGCATCGAAAAGTTCAAACGCCGGGTCGAAAGCGTAGTTCCATTTTGATTTGGGATAAAGCTCATAATCGCAATAAGGGAATTTTCTGACCACACCGTTTGTTTCATATTCGCGCGCGACCTTTTCGTACTCCACCGGAAGCGAATAGAACAGCGGTCCGTACCGCAGGGTATATAATTCATGTGGCCCCGCGACCAGTTCAAAGTCAAAATCAAAAGCGACTTTCACTTCGGTTTCGCCTTCCCACAGTCGGTTTACGGTATAAATGCCTCCGGGAACGGCGAGCATTCCGTCTATAACGGCATATTCCGCCGAAGCGGGGATACGGATACCCAACTCAAAAGCGACGGGTTTTTCGGTTTTTACGGTATATTTTAAGTTTTTCTTAAAGGGATAACCCGTTTCAAGCAAAATGCTTACCCTCACGCCGTCAATGGTCGTGTCCAGCTTTGAAGGTACTGGGACGGCGGATAGGACGCCCTTGTCAAACCTCATAAAGGACGTCAGCACCAGTTTGGGCCAGCCCTGCCCCATATTTGCGGTGCAGCAGCCGTAGTTCGGCTCAAGCCCGTATATGTGCGCGTCGGGTGAGTTGGTGGTGAAAGGCGAACCTTCCGCGAAAGTGACGCAGGCGGGTTGGTTTACCATCTGATCGTATTGGTGCGCCCACATATCCGGCGTCATCGCCGCGGGCAGGGAGTTAAACGCCGCGTCCTCAAGCCGGTCGAGCCAAACGACATCCCCGGTGACGCCGAACAGCACCTCGTATGAATACATCGCCTCCACAATGGAGCAAAGCTCGGTCCCGCGCGTGGGCGAATTGCCGGCGAGGACCTCGTCGCCATTGAAATGGGCGGGGAAAGTGCTGTGGTGTTCCATCAGAAAATCGTATGCTTTTTCGGCGAATTCAAATTCGTCGCCCCCCGTGATCTGCGATGCGAGGGCGCGTGATTTTAACATCATGGCGAGATTTACAATATGTCCTTCGAAACACCATTCCGGAAGCGGGTTCTTATATTTCGGCAGGGTGAACAGCACTTCGTAGCTTTCGCCCTGCGCCATAAGTTCGGCGGCAAGCTCGAGCAGCCATTCTTCGCGTGTTGCTTCGTAAACACGGTATATGGGTATAAGACACTCGAACCACCGGGTTTTACCCCAAGCCTTTAACTTATTTGTTTTGATATGCTCTTTCAAATTGTAAAGCGCTTTTTCCGCGGAGTCAAGCCCTGCTTTTCCCCCGTACAGCGCCAGCACCTTGCATATAAGAAACGCCGCCCATATGTCATAATCCGCCCTTCCGGCATCCGGGCAAGGGCATATCCAGCCGTCGGGTTTTTGAGCGGCGATAACGGAGGTTACATATCTGTCGGCGCGTGAAATCATATCCGCGTCGTCCAGCAGGTGAGCCAGCGGAATAAAGCCGTCAAGCCAATAGGGCACGCGTTCCCAGCCTTCTCGGGTTCCGCCAATCCAGCCGCTGTCTCGCACGTCGGGCCAGATTTTATCAAGGTTACCCGCCAAGCCTTTCGCCTGGGCGGAAAGTATGTCCCGCGACCATCCGGCGGGCTTGATTTCGTTCATTTCGAAAAAAGTATATTTAGGGTATCTGTACATAAAAGCAACGCCTCCGTCCCGAATATTATAATATGCAAGACGACGCGTGTCAAGAGTTGAAGAGTTAAGTTGACATTTATATTTCACGGCGTATAATAAAAACAATACTTATATGGATTAATATTGGAAGAAGGTATTATATGTTTAATTTTATCGATTACGAAAACTGGGACAGAAAAGAAATTTACGAAAAATTTTTGGGTTACACTTACAGCGTCACGGCTGAGATAGATATCACAGAATTCCGGGATAAAACCAAAAGCTGCGGCTTTAAATTTTATCCTTCGGTCTGTTTTGCGATAGGTAAAACGGTAAATTCCGATGTTGATTACCGGTTCGCGCGCGTTGACGGAAAACCCGGTTATTACGACAAACTCAAGGTGCACTTTAATCTGTTGAGAGACGACGGCAGTCATCTGTTCTCGCATGCCGTAACCCCTTTCGACGAAAACTTTAAGGTTTTCTACGAACGGTTCCAGGCGGATAAAAAAGCCGCCGAAGGCTGCGGCAGACTTTATAACTATGACGTCCCGCAGCCCGACTGCGTCCATGTTTCGGTGATGCCGAACGTAGTTCACACTTCGATATCCATGTCCAAACCCGCCGAATTTTCCGCGTATAACAAGCCCGACACCGCGTTTATCCCGTTTATAATAGTGGGTAAATTCCATGAAGAAAACGGGCGTGTCAAACTCCCCGTCACGGTGGAGCTGCACCACTGTGTCAATGACGGTTACCATACGGAAAAGCTGTTTATTCTGCTCGAAAAATCCTGCCGGGAGGCGCTGTGACGGACCGTATTGGTATAAGTTTAAATTTCTTTCCGCTCCCCGAAAACGCCGGTCATGTCCGCCATGACGAAGAAGAAGAACCCTTCCAAAAGGCAGGCGGCGTAAACCTCGGTAGCGAGTTTGAGTTTCGTTCCGAAGGTCATGTCGCCGTGGGCGACGGTTATGTATGTAACGTAGATTAGGGTTGAGATGAGTATCACCGCCCGCAGGATGAACATGGGAATATTTTTCTTTTTCATTTTTGATTTTCCTTTACTTAAATATTATTAAAATTTGCCGCGCCATACAAGATGACGCGGCAATGTTGTTTTCAGTATTATTATTCGACCGGGGGTTTTATAAAGGCTTTACCGGCGCTGACGCAAAAGCCCAAGGAAGCCTCCCCGGTATAAGGGCTTATCCCCGCGAAGCCCAATATCGAACCTTTCTGCACCTGGGTGCCCGCTTCCCTCTCCATGGAGGTAAATCCGTAATACCAGCTGCATACTCCGCAGCCGTGGTCGATCACCATAAAGCTGCCGAGTGTGGCGGAGCTGCCGGTGTAGATCACCCTGCCGTCGGCGGCGGCGGTTATTTTGGAATTTTCCACCACGTTATAGGAATTGCCTATCGAATACAGCAGATTGGTTTCGACAGTGTTGTCGATATTTACGATCACCCTGACGCCGTAGCCCAAAGCGATGTCCCCGCTTGGGGTGGGGGTGACTAAATCGCTGATTTTCGCATAGGTTGTGTCGCCGATTAAGGCGTACACCTCGTTTAGGATATCATCGAACTCGTCGGACGCCGTTTCGCCGAGCATGGATTCGTAGTCAGTTTCGGATATATTTAAGCGGTAAATGCCGTCTCTGTCTTCGCGGGGTGTTCCTGTGACGGTCAGCTCAAACGTACCGCGGTTGTCGCCGATGTTATATGTGATATCATATACGCCGGGTAGGTTGTCATCGGAAATCCCCAGCACCGCGGTTTTAATACCCTCGTTTTCGGTAAATCTAAGCCCGCCCGTGGAAAGAGCGGTGTCGAGAATGACCGATTCGCCGTCGTTTAAGTATTTTACATCCACCTTCATATAACCGCCTATTTCCGCCCGGTCGGAAGAAAAGCTCAGTTCGGCGGGGATATCGTAGATGACATCGAACGAATATGACGCTCTTCCGTCGCAAACGCTGACACCCGTGAGATTCCAAACCGCTTCGACCGTTACCGTGAGTTTGGTGTCCCTGCCGAAGATGAGCGCGTTGAAATCTGTCTGTCCCACAAGGTCGCCGTTTTCGTCGCTGATGGTAACGGTTGTGTCGTCCGGTTCCCTCGCGAAGCGTATAGCGTTGATACGGTCGGAATACATGGAATAAACTTCGGTGTCGGGGCCGTTTTCCATGACCTCGGTGCCGGTGTATTCGGCGTAGGTACCGTCTATTTTTTTATATCGCCATTCGTAGGAGACAGGGTTGACCGCCGTCTGAAGTTCACCGGTTGCGACGTACATCGTCGGCAAATATACCTCCGAATACAGGTAGGAAAATTCGTCCCTGGAAAGCAGGGTTTTGGCGTCCTTGTCGGATATAATAAAATATTTGCCGTCGGGGTCGGCGAACATACACCCGGTGAGAGATAAAGCGGGATAAATTTTATAAATCAGGTCCTTTCCTTCTCCGGCGTACTTTACGGTAGCGGTCGTGTATTCTTCCGGGTCGCCAAGCGGAGCGGAAAGGGGTCTCGCGTTCCGGAACATACCGACGTAAAAGTCCACGTTTTCGTCATCTTCATAAACCGAAGCTTCTTTACCGGGGACGGTCACTTCGACTGATCTAATCTTCCCGGCGTATATGCCTTCGGTGTAATAAATAATCGCGAAATAAGCGATAAACGCCAGGGGTATGCAGAGTAAAAAGCAGATGAAAGCGGTCCTGCTCCGGTGTCTGTGATTCATATAAATATCCGTCCTTTATAATAATGACGCCGCTGCCGTTAACAACTTTAAGCTTAAAGTTTAAAGCTTAAAGTTTAGCCGTCAAAACAAAAAGTCGATTTATTTCAGGTTTTCGTTTATTATTTTTACAATATTCGACTTTTTCGGCGACATGACAAGGTAAACATAAACGCCTTCTGTTTTTGTGACGGCGCTGCACGCGACCGCGTAGTTATCGGCGTTATATTTTTCCTGATAAACTTTGGTGTCGTTGACGAAGCGATCGAGCGCGGATTTTATGGTTTTCGCGTTGGCGGCGTTTGTCGCCTTGAAAAATGCTATTGTTTCAACCCCCGCGCTCTCCATGGGTATCATGAAATACCCCTCGGAATAGAGTTCCGGCGTTATCGAAAGGTCGTCCGTCAGCCTGTCGGCGTTGTAAGGGTACATTTCGCCCTCGGCGTTAGCCGAATTTATTTTGGCGAAAAGTTCGTCGACCGTGCAATTTAACTCCTTTGCTTCGGACGAGCAGGCTGCCGCAAACAGGCAGGCGAGGAGGAGGACTAATGATAGAGCTTTTCTCATGTCTTTATATCCTTTCAGGATGGTCACGGATTTTTGGTGTAGGAAGGCATTATTTCGGGGTTTTTCCATACGCCGTTTTGTTTTAGATAAACGTAATTCCGAAGCGTCGCCGTCCAAAGGCAATAAGCATCATTGGTGAGGTGGCAGCCGTTGTTATCGGAGGTGGCGGCGTAGTCGCGGCAATATTTGTCGGCGAGCACGTTGCCTTCCATCAGGAAAGTGGAAATGTCGATAAAATCCATGCCGTTGGCGTTGCAATATTCGAGCATTTTATTATTAAGATCCGAAATGTTTTTGTTGTTGAGCTTTTTGAAAGAATTAAAATTTTTGACCATATAGGTGTTGCTGAGAATTACGATATTTACGTCCGGATTTTTATCTTTAATGGAATTGATTAAATTTACCGTCGTTTTGAAGTTATCGTTCACGCAGGTTTCGAGATTATAAATGGCAAGTTCGTTGAGCGCCATCACCGAAAGGTATACCGTGTGAACGCCCGACGCGGCGACGGCGTCCGCGCAATTGGACTTTTCGCCGTTGTACTTGGGGTGCCATGAGCTGCCAGAAACCGCTTTGGAATCTTCGAGCGCGGAAAAGTTGGAAGAAGCAAAAATTTTGCATTTCCCCAAAAAGCCGGGCTGTTTAGATCGCATCATATCGTTGAAGTTATAAAAATGCACCATTATAGAGTTGCCGATAAACATGGAATCGGCGAAATACTCATCGTATTCCGAAGCGCCGAGCGTCGAAACCGTAATGCCTTCGAAGGATTTATACGGCAGATTTTGTTCTGTGCCGGAAATATCGACGGACGAACTTTCTTCGGAGGAAGGTTCTTCGGTTGAGCTTTCCGCGGGGGAAGACGATTCCTCGGCGGAGCTTTCGTCGGTATTATCCGTTGTTTCCTCTGTTGTTTCAGGGGGTTCGGTAATGTTCCCGGAACCGGAATCGTCGCTCTGCTTGGAAAGGTTGGAATCGCTGTTGTTTTCCAGCGGCAAACCCACGCATGACACTATCGCAAGCAAAATGACAATAACCGACATAATTAACGTGAAAATTCTTAATTTCATGGGTTGAACCTTTCTGATTTATCCTTGTTGTAGATTTTGTAAAAAATATAATTTAATGTAAGTCTGCGCTGATGTATGCACAAATGAAGATAAGGGTTAGATGTATGTTGTGTTTTGCTCGGTGTTTGATTTACATAATATATTATAACTGCTAAAATCCTTATGTCAATAGAAAGAAGTTAACAAAGATGCTGTTGGAATAAAATTTTTCAAGAGGAAAAGAATAACGTCGAATAAAAACAGAAAATCATTTTGCAAGTCAATTGTTAAGCAGAAAGGCGGTTATAAATTATGGGTGGATATGATATCGGCAGGCTGGAAGCGGAGCTAACGCAAAAATTTACCTGCTGCGGAGACTTTGTTGTACGCAAGCTGGCTCTCCCCGGAGCCGCCGGGTTGATATGCTCGATCAAAGAGATAGCGGATAAAAATTATATATCCGATAAAATTATATACCCGATGATGAAAAAAAATGATTATAAAAATTTTGACGGAAATTTTGACGGCTTGTTGCAAACCACCGCTATAAAGAGTGTAGCTATCGAAAACGACGAAAATATTGATGAAATTTGTTTTGCGCTCTGCACCGGAAACGCGTTGGTGGCAGTGGACAGCGGTAAATTATTCGCCGCTATATGTCCGGCGGATTTTTATTTCGGGCGTTCGGCGAACAAACCTGAAACCGATATAACGGTGCGGGGTCCCCAGATCAGTTTTGTGGAGGATATCGACAAAAATGTCAGCTCTCTGCGTAAGATAATCCGCTCGCCGTCGCTCAAATGCGAAAACTTTAAAAAAGGGAGCATCACCAACACCCGCATTGCCCTGCTCTTTATAGAAGGTCGGGCGGATCCTAAGCTGACGGACGCGGCGCGGCGTAAACTCGCGGAAATTACGGCTTCGGTGATAGTCGACAGCGGCAACATTGAATCGCTTATTCAAAACAAGCGCTACGGCTTTTTCCCGTCCTTCGGCGTCACCGAAAAAGTAGACAAAGCAGCGAGCCTGCTTGCCGCGGGGAGAGTTGTCATAATCTGTGACGGGTCGCCGTTTGTTATAACCGCACCGTATGTCTTTATGGAATCCCTGCAATCAGCCGAAGATTACCTCCGCTCCCCTTACTATGCTACTTTTTCGCGGCTTTTAAGGTTCGCGTCGCTGCTGGTGGCGCTGTTTTTACCGGCGCTGTTTTTGATCCTCGTCGAGGAACGTCCCGATCTTTTGCCTTCCGAACTGTATGGTATTATAACCGAAGAGCGTAAGGGTATTCCCTTTTCCCTGTTTATCGAGCTGATATTGATGCTTGTCGTGTTTGAAATGCTGCGCGAAGTGGGCGTGCGGATGCCGCGTCCGGTGGGGAACGCCGTGGGGTTGGTAGGTTCCATTATAATCGGCGACACCGCCACCAAAGCGGGAGTGGCTTCGACTTCGGTCATTTTAATTATTTCCATATCCGCCGTGGCGAATTTTGTCGTGCCGGTGTATATGAACACCACCTCGATTTTAAGACTCCTCTTTTTGACCGCGGCATGGCTCTCAGGCTTCGCGGGGTTGATATTTACCGCTGCGGCGGCGTTGTGCGCGCTCTGCGCCAAGGAAAACCTCAACACTCCGTATATGTCATCGATTACACCCTTTAAAGCTTCGTCGATGTGGGACTTCCTCTTAGCCGTGCCGCAAAGGACCTTGGGCAGAAAGGAGAAGCCGTGATTTCGTTCTACCTCGCTCTTGCCGCGTCGCTGTCGATGAGCGTTTTTGCGGGGATGTACGCATATATCGCTTTCGCGCTGTTTTTTATATTCGCAATTGCGGCGTCCTTTGTCAAACGGCTTGTTTTTCCGGCGGCAGCTTGTGTCTGGCTGCTTGTTGCGGCGTTTTATGTCTGGTTTCTGTATGATCTGCTCGGCTTGACAACCTGCATTTTAGGCACGCTCGCCGTCGTCATCGGAGGGCTTTTAGGCATGGACGGAGTCAGGCGACGCGGGGACATCATGTTCGCAATAGGCATTATATTCGTTATACTGTCGATTCTTTTCAAGGGAAACATTAATTTTACGGCGAAAGCGTATTTTTTGCCGATAGCGGCTTTTTCAGGCGTGTCGTGCTCGGCGGTTGCCGGGAAGAAATTTATCGCGGTGATAATATCTTGTGTTTTGGGATTTATCGCCGGAGCGATGGCTTATCGCGGCGGGGGGCTTTTCGGTGAGATATATATTTACGCGGTGCTGTATGCCGTCGGAGCGACGCAGGTTTCATTCGTAATATCCGGATTTAAAAACGCATAGAATATTGGGGTAAAGAACAAAAAAATTCAATGAAAGCAGGTGCTTTTTATGGATTCCTGTATAAAAGGTGAAAAAACGCTTAAAAAAGAATATAAAGATGAAAGCGGCAGGCCGGTTATGCTTGTCAACCTGTCGGTGCCGGTGGTTTCCGGAGAGGAAGCTTTTATTTCGAATACGGGAAAGCTGTATAACGGGGTGTTTGACGGTTTTTTGTCTTATTGCGAAAAACGTTTATATAAAAAAGCGGTCAAAGAAGCGGCGGGAGAGGAATTTAACCCTCGCGGCGGGGTATTGAAATACACGGTTTCCTACGAAAACGATTTGTTTTTTTCGACATTTATCGACGCTTCGATTTACGACGGTAAAACCCGCGGCAAGGTGGCGCGGCTTTCACAGGTCTGGTCTAAAAAAGAAGGCAGACTTTTAAATTTTTATGATTTCTTTACCCGCGCCGATCGCGAGCGGTTAATCAGCCTGATCGGCGCCGAAGTCATAAACAAAAGGTCCGCGGGTATTTCGGAATACAAGCGCGGGGTGGAAAATCTTATCGAGAGTATGGCGGATTTTTCAAGATTTTATCTCGTTCCGAACGGTTACGCCTTTTATTATGCGGCGGGCGAACTTTCAGAATCGCGCTTGCCGGAAGTTTTCATAACGAACTTTAAAGCGGAAAAGTTTACCGTGAAAGTTAGTTAAAGCATTTATAAAGGCTATTTACTTTTCCAAGCGTATGGTTTATAATAACGGCAAACACAACATGGCTTGGAAAGGATGCAACGCTTTATGAAACAGTTAAAAGTCGTAATACTCGGCCAGGGCAGAAGCGGCAGGGACATACATGGGCTTCACCTGACAAAAGATACCGAGCGCTTTAAAGTCGCGGGGGTGGTCGAACCTATATGCGAACGCCGCGAAAGAGCTGCGGCGGAATACGGCTGCGAGGTTTTCGAGGATTACCGTGAAATCCTGGGCAGAAGCGATATCGACTTGGTTATCAACGCCACCCCCAGCTATCTGCATTTTCCGATAACCAAAGACCTGTTCGAGCACGGTTTCAATGTGCTCACCGAAAAACCCTTTGTCCCAACCGTAGCACAGTTTGACATACTCAAAGCGACCGCTGAAAAACACGGTTGCAAGCTGCTCATCTTCCAGCAGTCGAGATTCGCGGCATATTTTATCAAAATCAAGGAAATACTCGCCTCCGGCGTCCTCGGAAGACCGGCGCAGATCGGCATTCAGTTCAACGGCTTTGCGCGCAGATGGGACTGGCAATGCTCGCTCGCCAATAACGGCGGCGCGCTCGCCAACACAGGTCCGCACCCGCTCGACCAGGCGTTAAATCTGCTCGATATGTACGGCAACGAAGAAACGCCGAACGTCTTTTGCAAGATGGATAAGCTAAATGTTTTCGGCGACGCCGAGGATTATTGCAAGCTCATCCTCACCGCCCCGGGCAAGCCTTTGATTGACCTTGAAATTTCCTCCGCCGACGCCTACCCGTTGTTCACTTATAAGATACACGCAGCCAACGGGAGCCTGAAAGGCACCATGTCGCATATCGACTGGAAATATTTCAAACCGGAGGAAGCCCCCGAACAGCACAACGTGCCGGGTACGCTTTATACCACCGCGGAGAAATATCCCGCTTATTGCGGTGAAAAGCTGAAATGGTATGAGGAAAGCTGGGACGGCGATCCGCAGGCTCCGTTTATCGCGGCGGTGCGTACATATTACGACCAGATATACCGCCGGTTCACCGAGGGAGTGCCCCACGACGTGCGCCCGGAGCAGGTCCGCCGGCAGATTGCCGTGACGCGTGAAGCCCACAGACAAAACGGCGATTTGGATTACGTCTTTACCGACTGACAAAAAGACAAACAAAGAAAGCTTGAGTAAGCGACGTGAAAACAAAAACGGAGCGTTTGAAAACGGTCAGGGAATATCTGCTCGTCACGGCGGGCACGCTTATGCTGACGGCGGGCGTGTATTTCTTCAAATTCCCCAACAACTTCACCACCGGGGGCGTCAGCGGTCTTTCGTTGGTGCTCGGTCGCCTTGTCCCGTTTATATCGTCGGGTACATTCGTGTTAATCACCAATTTGACACTGCTTGCGGTGGGCTTTATGTTCGTGGGCGGTTCTTTCGGCATAAAGACGGTTTATTCCAGCCTGCTGTTCTCGCTCGGCACCGTGGCGCTTGAAAAAGTGTACCCCATGTCCGCTCCGTTCACCGACCAGCCTTTCATGGAGCTGATGTATGCTGTGCTGCTGACGGCTCTCGGCTCGTCGCTTATCTTCAACGCGGGCGCTTCGTCGGGTGGCACCGATATCACGGCGATGATATTGAAAAAATACACCGATATAGATATCGGGCAGGCGCTTTTCATAAGCGACGGGCTTATCGCCGCTTCGGCGTTTTTCGTCTTCGGCGTCAAAACCGGAATGTTTTCCTTGATGGGACTTATAATCAAAGCGACGGCGATTGATATGTTTATCGAAAGCTTCACGCTTTGCAAGTTTTTTATTATCGTCACCACCAAGAGCGAAGAAATTTGCGATTATATAATGAAAATTCTGCACCACGGTGCGACGGTTTCCGACGCGGAGGGCGCGTTCACCCACACGGGTAAAAAGCTGGTGCTGGTGGCGTGCCGGCGTTCGGAAGCGTTGTTGCTTAAGAAAAAGGTCAAGGAAATCGACCGCGACGCTTTTACCTTTATCACCAACACCAGCGAAATCATCGGCAAGGGTTTCAGAGTTTAATTATGAAGGAGGATATATAAAATGAAAATTACAAAATTTACAAGAAAGCTGGTATGCTTAATGCTCTGCGGACTATTTTTACTCACCGCTTGCGGAAAAAACGGCGGTGACGAATCGTCGGCGGGCGTTTCCAAAGCCGAATCCGAGGTAACCACGGAATCTGAAGAATCGGATCAATCATCGGAAAATTCCATTCCCGAAGAAAAACCCTTCATCCCCGTGTTGAGGTTCGCGGTCGCGTCCGACACCCATGTGAGCGGCACCGGCACCGTCGAGGCGCAGCGGCTGAAGAAACTGTTCGAATCGGCGTATAAATATGCGGATGAAAACGAGTATTACAACACTCTCGACGCGTTTGTGATAGCGGGCGATCTTACCAACAACGGCAACGCCGCCGAACTCAACGCGCTTAAACAGGTTATCGAACAAAATATTAAAGAA
The DNA here is from genome assembly GCA_964403645.1 of uncultured Ruminococcus sp. Taxonomy (GTDB): domain Bacteria; phylum Bacillota; class Clostridia; order Oscillospirales; family CAG-382; genus UBA1206. The sequence goes on along the minus strand of CAYOGQ010000057.1, from coordinate 1 downwards.
G
>CAYOGQ010000056.1:6569-11912 GCA_964403645.1 uncultured Ruminococcus sp. | reverse complement strand
TTACCACATCGCTTTTGCTTTGTCAAGTGCTTTTTTTATTATTTTTCGATTTTTTCAAACGGTCTTTTTTGGATATTTAACCGCCGTAATTATCGTGAAAACCGTTGATCGCGGAAGAAACCGACTTAAAAGTGGTTCTGCCGTTGCCGCCCGCGGGGTCGAAATCGGTCATTATCGCTATAACATAGGGATGGTCGCTCAAAACTATCCCGGCGTCGTGCAACACTTTATATGAGCCGGTCATATAGCCGTATTTATGCGCCACCGGGTGGTTGGTTATGCCAGCGGGGAGCAGATAATTATACTGGGTGTTTTTTAGGTAGGCAAGCAACCTGCCCGCCTTGTCGCTCGTCAGCGAACGCAGATAAATGTCCTTGAATAAAAGTCCGGCGTCGTATGCCGACATAAAACCGAGGTAACCTAAATAATCCGAAGAAGTGCAGCCGGTGTCCACACCCAATTCGTAAGTATATAAATTAAAATCGCCGAAGTCGAAATTATCGTAAAGCATCCTGTACGCCGTGTTGTCGCTGTTAACAACGGAATATTCGATAAGCTTTTCGATAGTATATTCAGACCCCGCCGCGTTGTTTTTAATCGTTCCGCTGCCTTCCATCTTTTGTGAAGCCATGAGCGCAAGCTTTTGGGTGAGGTCGATATTCGCCGACATAAGGTACATCGCATACGGTGCTTTGATTACGCTTCCGGAGCAGTATTTTTTGTCTTTATTATATGATACGGAATACCCGGAATCCAGATCCTCGTAATATATGCCGATATTAACCCCGGCGGTGCTTATTGCCGCTTTAAGGCTTGTGATTAAAGCGGATATGTCGTTTTTTTCATAACCCGTGATGCGGAAGCCCTCGTAATCGTAGCTTTTGAGCTGAGGTTCCTCGCTTGATTCGGCCGAGGATTCATCGGCGGAGCTTTCCTCCGACGTTATGTCGGAGTTGTTTCCGCTTTCTTCGCCCTCGCTGCTTACGACGGAGGATTTGTCACCGCTGACATAGCTTGATTCCTCGACGGGGTCGGATGTTACGGGGCGTATGTCTTCGAGATAAATACACGATGACAATGAAAGCGTAAATATCAGGTAAAAGCATAAAAACGCCGCTGTTACGGTTTTTTTCAAACATAAATGTTTCATAAATATTCCCCTTTTAGCGAATAACATAAATATAACATAAAAAACGCGGAATTTCAATATAAGATTAGTTAAAATGTTGAATTACGCTTTGCGGGTGTCAATAAGATTTATCTATTAATTATATGCGTCATATAAAAAGTTTCCCCTCCATGAGGAGGGGATATTTTTATTAATCCGATTGCCAAATTTTATTTGCCCGATATGGTTACATTATCGAACGCGGCGTAAGGCAGCACGGTGGAGCCGTCGAGGATGACCTCTTTGGATATCGCCCGGAGGTTTTTCAAAAGCTCCGCGAGGTTGCCGCTTATCATGGTTTCGCTGACGGCGCTTGTGATTTTGCCGTTTTCGATATAAAAGCTGTTCTTCGCCACACCGGTAAAATCTCCGTTAACACCCGGTTCGCCGCCCGAAAGCCTGCCGACTATTATGCCCTTTTCGGTACCGCCGATAATGTCCGCGATATTGGTTTCACCGGGCGCCATTACCAAACTGTACGAAGCGTTCTTTGCTCTGGATTTGCCGGTTTTATTGGCGACATAAAGCGAAAGCATGAAGGATTCCAACACGCCGTTTTTGATGATATCGTAATTTTCCGACCTAAATCCTTCCGATGTGTATCTTTCGCCGCAAATAATCCTTTCGTCGAGAGGAGCGGCACTTATGTTGATACGAGGATCGGCGACCTGTCTGCCCAACGAATCTTTCCAAATACTGGTGCCGTCGAGGATGGTCGTGCTGCCGCAGAAATTTCCGAGCGCGGAATACAGCACGGACGCCAGCGATTGCGGCGGAAACAGCACTGTGCCGATGAATTTGCCTTCAACGGGGACGGTGTGTATCTGGCGTTCAACGTCTGCAAGGTCGTTTTCGATCGAACCGAGTGTTATAAAGGGACTGTCAAGGTTGTCGGCGTAAACGCCCGATCCGTAAAACGACGAAGAAGCGTTGCCCTCGTGCGCGGAAAACATTAAGTCTATACCGTAAACACCGGAGACGGTGGAATATTCCACGCCGTTCGAGTTTAAATATACGCTGTCGCCGCGGACATGCTTCACGATCATCTGCTCGACCATGATTTTCGGATGGCGGTTCGCTATGTCGCGCATCAGTTCTTCGGTGCGTTCAAAAAGCCTGTCGACGTCGGGGGCGGGACAACCCTTTACGAATTCGCCGTTTTCGGTCAACGGAGCTATATCCCAGGCATCGTCGGGGGTGGCGGATTCGGAAGCGGCGATGCAGTTTTCGACAGCGCCGGTTATCGACTCGTCGTCGAAACGGTTCACGCTGACGAAACCTTTTCTTCCTTTATTATATACAGTGACCGAAAGCGAGTTGTCGAACAGGGTTCTGAAAAGAGAAAATTCTCCGCCGTCCACGTTAAATTCGCTGACGACTTCCGAAGAAACGGAGCAGATTGCTTTTTCGATTCCTTTCTCTTTTAACAGGTTAAGGCATTTTTTAGCTTTGCTTTTCAAATTGTTCATGAGTTTATTTGCCCCCTATCATGACTTGACATCTCAGCTCGGGACCGCCCATACCCACCGGCATGGGCTGCTTTTTGCCGCAATATCCGGCGCTCGACCAATTCATGGTATCCGAAACCATATCGACCGTTTGCAGCATTTCAAAAGCCACGCCCGAAATGGTGGTGTCGAGTATTGCCCTGCCGAGTTTGCCGCGTTTGATTTCATACCCCATCGTTATGCCGAACATAAATTCCCCGGTGGTGTCCGCCTGCCCGTTATTGGTGTTAATAAGGTAGTATCCGTCTTCCACGGAGGATATTAGGTCGTGAAGCTTATCTTTGCCGGGGAACACTGCCGTGTTCCGCATCCTTATGAGGGGTTCGTCTGAAAACAAGAAAGCTCTCGCGTTCCCGGTCGGCTCCATACCGAAGCGCAGCGCTGTTTCGCGGCTGTTCATATAACCGACCAGTATGCCTTTGTCGATCAACGGCGCGTCCACGGCGGGGGTGCCCTCGTCATCCACATAAACCGGGAGCGGAGCGGGTTTACCGAAAGCGGTGTGCGCAAAATCCGTCAGCGAAACCAATTCCGAAGCCACTTTTTTGCCTAACATATGTCCCGCCACGGAGCCGCCGATGACAAGGTCGGCTTCGACGGTATGCCCGACCGCTTCATGCGCCAGCATACCCGCCAGTTCACCGCCTAAAATGACGGTTTTCAGCCCCGCTTCGGCGTACACGCCCTCGCGCTTGCGCATAAGCTTTTCGTATAACCCGTCGATTGTCGGATACACGAGCGCCGGGTCGGTGAAGTTTTGGTCGAATGTTCCGTACCCGCCCACGGGAGCGAACAGCTCCACGGCGACGCCGGCGTCGGTCGCCGCGTTCAGGAATATATAAACATAACTCCGTGGAGAGATGAAATGGGCGTCAAACCCGTCGGAAGTGGCGATGAGTTTTTCCATGCTGTCCTCGCGCACCGCTACTATCCGGCTTGACAGATTAGGGTAACTGCGTTGGATATAGTCGTCGAGCTGCTTGGCGAAATCGATGTAGACTTTTTGCGGGATGTCGGCAATTACGGTTTCGTTTTTATAAACGCCGTGAGGTATCGCGCCGTACATACCTTTGTTCTTTTTGACGTGGGTGTCCATGAAAGCGGCGTTTTCGCAGGCGGCTTTCAATACGTTTTTAACGGCTTCGTCGTCGCAGGCGGCGGAGGACGAAAAACCGTAGACGCCGTTTTTATACACCCTCGACGAAACGCCGGAGGTTTCACTGCGTGTGTTCGAAGTCAGGTTGCCCGCTATCAGGGTGACACCCTTGTTACGGCTGAGCTGCGCCCTGAGTTCGGTGTGCGCCGAAGGCGGAAAAGATGATTTGTGTTTTGTAACGATGTCCTGTAACAAAATAATCCTCCTGATGAATTAATTTATGCCCAATATTTCTAATCTCATGGCAATATAATCGAACACCGCGATTTCATTGTCGTTGTTGTAATCGGCGGCGGTCTTGTAAACGCCTTTTAATTCGTTTATCCCGAGCAGACTCAGCCTTAGAGCGATATAGTCAGTCAAAGTCAGCCTGCCGTCGCCGTTGGCGTCGCCCCTGACCGAGATTTGGTAAGAAGGTCCGCCGTTAGTGACGCAGTCCCCAGTGCGGACGAGCACTGCGTTTGTAGGCACTCCGTCTCTTTCGATCCACGAATTAGTGGTAAACTGGGACAAAAACTCGGTGCAATAGGTATTATTATCGACGTTGTTTATAAACATTCCGGTAATATTATATTTACCTCCGCTTTTGATTTGCGGTGCGTATTTTGCGCTCAAGCCCCATTCAGAAAGCATCCATAGGTTTCGGTTTTTAAGCCAGGTACGCATGTATGCCACGTTTTCGTCGTATGTGGAATCCGGTATCCTTTCGAGTATGGAATATACGTTGCTGACAGACCATCCGGCGGACGTATAATTGCGTTCTAGCGACGCTTTGTTTTCTGATATAACGGCGTCGATATAATTTTTGCCCAACAAATTGTCCTCGTAAAGATGGACTATCAGGTCCTGAAGTTCAAGATATCTCGCGTAAAGCAGTTCCTTAAACCATCTGCAACTCAGAAGGACGGAATACCATTGTTGATTGCAATATATTCCTTCCCATGAGTTTCCGGAACCGTTAACATTGTTGTACGCCGTATAATAAGTCGAGGAACAGTTGCCGGCGGAAAGGTCGAAATCCCAAACCGGGCCTGCGTACAGCACTCCGTTTTTAAGGTAATAGCGGGTGGAGCTGGTGTTGAAGTCCACGTTTTTGAAATATTCATGGACGATATAGTCGTTAACAAAAGATTCGATATTAAAATATTTTTCAATCTGCGCTCTGCTTTTGGTGGCAAGCGCCGTTTCCGCGGATGCGAAAAACGTGTTGACATATGTTTTTAGCGCCTCGGCGGGTTCATCGGGGTCGTTATAGCCGAGGAGTATGTTATACCGCGGAGTGGCAAAACAGACAGGGTTGGAATAACCGTCATACGGCTCCTTTTCGAACAGCACGTCGAAAGCTTTGTCGTCGATATCCACGCGTGCGGAGCCTATCTCCACGGCTTCGGTGAGCAGGTAGGTCCCGTGCAAAACGCCGTTGAGGTAAACGTCCACCAAGCGGTTTTCCGCCACATAGTCCATGCCTATTTTATCGGTAAAATCGAAAACCATCTTGTTCCTGATAAGCG
>CAYOGQ010000056.1:5750-6559 GCA_964403645.1 uncultured Ruminococcus sp. | reverse complement strand
TTCGTAGCAGTTGGCGAGAAGGCACCACTTTTTGGCTTTTCCCATGCCGAAAAGATCGGTTTTGAACTCAAACTTAAAATTATAAGGTTTCTTTTCCCCCGAAGAAGTGGAGTTGCCGCGGATTTTGATTTCGGCGACTTCGTCCGTCACAGTGGCGTATTCGCCGCCCAGTTTATCCACAACCACAATTTTACATCCGACATAAGTTTCTTTAATGATGCTTTTGTCGGTATAAATATAAACGCAGGCTATATCCTTGCCGGTATAGGACGGCGGTTCGTTGTAAGCGCGGGCTTGAGTGCGGAAAAGCGGATTGAAACCCATGACTATGACGAGCGCGAGTAAAAGCGAAACCGGCTTGGTTGGAATTTTTTTCATAAGTATGAACCTCCTGCTTGTGCCTTGGTGTCGGTTATAACTTGTCGGAAATAATTTCAACTCAACCTGAAACTATGTTTTTTATTTGCTTTTCCCAAAGTTTAACCGAAGCGTCGGCGGGGGCTTTCCAACCGCTCTGCGGGGAAAGCGAAACGCTGCCGATTTTGGGTGAATCCGGCGCACACGAACGCTTGAACTGCTGCACGGTGAACCGGGAATAAAAAATCCCAAAGGTACGCCGCAAAACGACTTCCGTGTATATTCCGGAAAACGCATTTTGAGCGAGACGGAATATCTTTTCGGGCGTGAAGCCGTATTTGACAAGATAATACAATATAAAGTCGTGGATAACGTAGGGGCCGATAATATCCTCGGTTTTTTGACATATTTCCCCGTTTTCGGGACAAAGCAGCTCCGGGGAAACCGGGGTG
>CAYOGQ010000056.1:2705-5740 GCA_964403645.1 uncultured Ruminococcus sp. | reverse complement strand
GGTGGCGCAGATATCGTAAAAAGCGTCCTTGACGCTACCTGAAGCGTTATTGTCGGCGTAATAACACAAAATGTATTTTATTATGGATTTCGGGACTCCGGCGTTGACCGAATACATGGATATATGATCTCCGTTGAAGGTGGTCCAGCCCAGCGCTAATTCCGACATATCTCCCGTGCCGATCATGATGCCGTTTTCCATGTTGGCGATATCCATGGCGACCTGGGTGCGCTCCCTCGCCTGCGCGTTTTCAAACGCCGCTCCGCGCTTTTCCCCGGTATGTTTTATATCCGCAAGATGGCGTTCCACCGCGGCGGTGATATCTATCACTCTAAAATCGGCGCCCATACCGCGGCATATGACTTCGGCGTTGTTTTTGGTCCGCGCCGTGGTGCCGAAGCAGGGAGAGTTTATACAGACGATATCCGAAGCGTTTCGTCCCGAAAGTCTCACGGCTTCCAGACAGACGACAAACGCCAGCGCGGAATCCAGCCCGCCGGAAATGTTCAGCACGGGTTTGGCACCGCAGACATCAAGCCGCTTTTTCAGCGCGTGCGACTGTATGGCGAGGATTTCCCGCCATCTCTCCCCGGCGTTTTTTTCCGGGATAAATGGATAAGGGTTAATTTTGCGCGTGAGCTTGGTTTCGGCGACCGTCATTGCGAAGCGACGAAATTCATAACCATCCCGGGTCTTGCCCTTTTTATAAAGGTTATACGCTCTTTTACAAAAAGCCGGCTTTTCGCAGTCGATTTCGGCGATACAATCGACAAACTCAAACGGCTTGGATTCCGCAAGCGGCGTGCCCGCTTCAAATATCATACTGTGACCGGAAAAAGCGCAGACCGAAGTGGATTCGCCGTCGCCCGCGCAGGCGTAAATATAACCCGCGCTTATTCGCTTGGAATGAGTTTTGATAAGGTCATATCTGTAACCGCTCTTTGCCGCGGCTTCGCCGTCGGCAGCGATGTTTACGATAACAGCGGCGCCGTTCGCGGCGTGTTCGGAAGAGATCGGCAAAGGGGCGAGCAGGTCTTCGGAAATTTCCACGGCGAAGCTGAATAAAGGCATATCTTCGCAGGTAAAAATCTGTCTGACGCCGAAAAGGGTTTTTTTGCCGGCAAACGTAATTTCGCAATTCGTCTCAGGCGCTTCGGAAAACAGCCGGGATTCATCGAATTCACCGTATTCGGAGAGATTGGATTTGGGTACGATTCCGAGTATTTCACCCTTATAACAGACGACGGCACAGTTATAAAGCTTAAAACCCGTAATAACCGGGCAGCCTATGACCGCAACGCACTCACGATTTTCGGTCGCCGCGCAGATTTCCACCACCGCTTTTTCGGCTTGGTCGATAAGCAGTTTTTGTTTAAAATAATCTCCGCAGGTATATCCCGTCACACAAAGAGCGGAAAAAGCGGCAAGCTTAACGCCGCGTTCCGCCAAAATGCTGTATTTTTTAATTATCCGTTCCGCGTTGCCCGCCGTGTCGCAAGGGACCGTCGTCACCGCGGCGGCGGCGCAGGCGATAAAGCCGTGCTTCAAATAATCACCTTCTCTTCCGGGAGTTATTACTTATTATAGCTGTTATTTAATTTATGTCAATAAAACCAAAGAAATATTTGCGTAAAAAGCAAAAATTAATGTCAAACTATTGAAATAATAGATATTTGTGCTATAATGATGCCAGTGTGTGTCCGCGGCGGATTGTTTGTGGACACACATATATGTTTTGCCCATTGATTGATATGTTTAATACATATAAGGAGATAAACCGCATGAGCAAAGCGCAGGATGTTATTGAGGAAGTCAAAAAAGCATTTATCGGCAAAGACGAGCTTATTACAAAGGTGTTGCTCGCGATCCTCGCCGGCGGACACATACTGCTGGAGGATATCCCCGGAGTCGGCAAAACCACCATGGCATTGGCGTTTTCCAAAGCGATGAACCTCGATTACGGCAGGATGCAATTCACGCCCGACGTCCTTCCTTCCGACATAGTGGGTTTTTCGATGTACAACAAATCAACCGGACAAATGGAATATCAAAAGGGAGCCGTGCTTTGCAACCTTTTCCTCGCCGATGAACTTAACCGCGCCACCAGCCGCACGCAGTCGGCGCTTTTGGAAGCCATGGAGGAAAACCAGGTCACAGTGGACGGTATATCCCACCCCACCCCGCAACCGTTCGTAGTCATAGCCACCCAAAACCCATACGGCGCTTCCGGCACACAGCTGTTGCCCGATTCGCAGATGGACCGTTTTATGATCCGCCTTTCGCTGGGCTACCCGGACCCGATACAGGAGTTCGAGCTTTTGAAAAAAAAGCATAACGGCAGTATGTTAAACAGCGTCGTCGGCATTATAGAGAAAAATGAACTGATCCGTATGCGCGCGCAGGTACGGGAAACTTATGTGGACAACGATATTTATTGCTATATCGTAAACCTCGTTAACGCGACGCGCGACAACCACTATATCGTACAGGGCGCTTCGCCGAGAGCGGCGATTGCTCTCTCCTCCATGGCGAAAGCCTCGGCTTGGTTTTCGGGGCGCGATTATGTCGTGCCGGACGACATTAAATTTGTTTTCAACACGACTCTGGAACACCGTATCATATATACCCCTGAAGCTCATAACGGCACCGTGGGCGGAAAGCCCGTGCTTGCCTCCATTTTAAAAGAGGTTTCGCCGCCCAAGATTGCCTGACCGGGGGCGCGAAATGTTTGTGAGAAAGATCGTTTACGGCTTGTTGCTTTTCGGGATGATGGTTTTCCATATCTTTTACAGCGGCGCCATCGCATGGTATCTGTTGATTTTAACTGTGATTATCCCAGCCGTTTCCCTGCTCATAACTCTCCCCGCGCGAAAAAAAATAAATATATTATTTGATATCCCCGAATCGGTGAATGTCGGCGACAAGGCTGCCGTGACCGTCAAAATAAAAAACAAAGCTCTGACGCCGATAGGCTGCGCTTCGTTTTACTTTGCGTATTACAACGGAATAAACGGCAGAGGTTCCCCGAAAAAAAA
>CAYOGQ010000056.1:0-2695 GCA_964403645.1 uncultured Ruminococcus sp. | reverse complement strand
CTTGCCATACCCGTGAACACGGGCGAATGCGGGCGGATGAGGTGCGAGTTCACACGGTTTAAGATTTATGATTATCTCGGCATTTTCGAACGTACATATAAAGTCAAAGAAACGCTTTTCATGAACGTGTTCCCTATCCCCACGCCGCCCTCCCCCATTCCCGCGTTGCCGATAGGCGACCTTATGGGAGTGATGTCCAAACCCAAACCCGGAGGAGGATTCGCGGAAGATTACGACATACGCGGCTATCGCCCGGGCGACCCCGTAAACCTGATACATTGGAAGCTCACTTCCAAACGCGACGATCTCATGATCCGCGAACCGCTCGTCACGGAACGCGGCAAAGCGCTTTTGACCTTCGACCTGTACGGCGATTCGGCGTCCCTCGGCAGGACCTTCGCCGTCCTTGCCTGGTGCGTGCTGTGGCTGCTTCAGTATTCCGTCCAGCCGCATATAAAATGGTATGACGACGCGAACAGTCGTGAACAGACCATTCAGATTACCAGCCATATCGAGTTTATCGCATTTTTGATAAAGATTTTCGCCGAAAACATACCTCGGAAAGGCAGCTCCGTCGCGCATAAACAATATGAGGGCTTTGCCTGGCGATATCATGTCAGCGCCGCAACCTCCGGGGAAGCGCGTCAGGAGGCGTACAATGCCGATTAAGCAAAACCGCTTCGCGCTCCGTTTTTTCGCAGACTTCGTGCTTACGCTTTCCGGTGTGGCGGGGACCGTTTTTTCCGTCGTCACCGCTTTTGACATCAATTCCGGCGCCGCCGTTTTAATCTTTGCCTGCGTCGCCGCTTCCCTGCTGTTTACCCTAATCTTTAACATAACCAAGTCTTATTTACGGCTGTGCGCCGTGCTGACCGTCGCCGCCGCCATTCCGCTTACCGCCCATCTGTGCGGCGGAGCGTTGGTCGTCGGCGCGAAAACCGCGTCGAGCTATATACTCCTCAGGTATTCAAGGTTTATACACTCCATAAAACCATTTTACGGGCAGGAGGAGTTGAGCGGCGACGCCAACAACGCTGAAACCACGTTGTTTCTGGTGTTTTTCGCAATATTTCTTACCTTTATAATCGCATACCTTATAACCCGTTCAAAATCCGTAGCGCCGGCATTTTTAGTTACTGTCCCGTTTTTGGCGCTTTGCCTGTTTATCGTCAACACCTTCCCCGACATGGTGCCTTTTGCGACGCTCGTCACCTTTTGGGTGATACTCCTGCTCACCGAATTTTTACGAAAGTCGGTTAACGGCGGTGCTCCCGCCGTAACGCTCATACTCGCCCCCGCGGTACCCGCTCTGCTGGCGGCGGTGATGCTCGTATTTCCGCATGAAGGTTACGAGCGCTCAAAGCTGATTTCTGATATAAACGATGGAATTATCGCTAAATTAAACCTTTCGCTTACGGTAAACTTATATAACGGCAGCGAAGGCACGGACCGGCAAGACGAAAACTCAAACGGCGGGGAAAATTCGCCGGACGGAACCGAAACTTCGCATTTCCCTAATTTTAGCGGCGGAGAGAGCGAGCCGGACGAAACCTCCGGCGATTCCAAGGAGTTGGATTTCAACTACAACAAGCCGATTGACCTTTCGGACATCAACTCCATCAAATTCAACGACGAAACCATTTTAAAGGTTTACACCATTTATAAACGCAATTTCTTACTGAGAGCGTATTCATCCGGCGACTACGCCGAAAACTGCTGGATGCCCACCGACGCCGCGTTTTCGGACGCCGCCGCGGCATTGGCGGATAAATATTCCGAGGTGAAGCGGCTGACCTCCCAGGAATTTGCCGCCGAAGCCATAAAAAACTCAAAGGTTTATTACGACTCTTTTTGGGCGAACGTGATAAGTTATGACGTCAGGAATCCATACATATACACGCCGCCCAACTTTATCGGCAGCGGATCGTTTTACGCTTCGGACTCCTACTGCCTTTTTACCGGCGAGGCTATCGACACGAACTACGGTTATACGATAGATTACCTAACCTATAATGGGGCGTACTCGGCGCTGACACTGCCGGATTACTGTGCCGAATACGAGCGCGAATACCGCAATCTGGTTTACGAATATTTTCTCAATGTCCCCGAAACCTCTCTCGAATGCGTGAGAGAAAAAGCAAATTCACTCGGTATCACCGCAAGCATGACCTTCGACGAAAAGACAGCGATAGTCGAGCATTTCATAGAAAACTGCGCGACCTATACACTGCACATCGCACCTCTCTCCGAAGGCGAGGATTTCGTCACCAATTTCCTTGACAATACCCGCGAGGGTTTTTGTATGCACTTTGCCACCGCGGCGGTGCTCGTCTTCCGCGAACTCGGTATGCCGGCGCGTTACGTCAGCGGCTATTATGTTGACCACAAGGTCAAGACAGGACCTAAATACATCAACATAACGGACAGGCAGGCGCACGCTTGGGTTGAGGTATACTGCGACGGCGTGGGATGGGTACCCGTCAATGTGACTCCCGGTTACGCCACTTCAGCAGTTGATAAGGGTGTGCCGGACAACACGGAACACGAAGTTTCCGAACCCGATATTTCCGGGGAAATATCAAGCGAAGATACTTCGGAAAATTCCTCGGAGGAGTCTTCTGAAATTTTGCCGGGAAAAGGTTCGACCGGCGGCATAAACGGCGGCTGGGCGGCTGCCTGCGTTATAATCGGCGTT
>CAYOGQ010000055.1:0-12077 GCA_964403645.1 uncultured Ruminococcus sp. | reverse complement strand
ATTAACGGCTTTCTTTAAAATAAAAAATAGACCATATGTTTGACAACCGCAGAATGGCGGTTAAAGGTTTACATAATATTTCCTTGACTTTTTATTTTTTACCGTTATAATGTATATGTACGATTTTTTAGAAATAAATATTTAAGGAGCGCGTATGCTTATGAAAGCGACGTTGAAAAGATTTACTTGTTTCGTACTTATTTTTATGTTGGCGGCGTTATACCTTGCATCCTGCGGCGAGGTTAATTCGGACGAAAGTATTGTTTCGGAAAACGGTTCCCAAGCGATTTCAAATGACGTAAATTTGAGCGACGAATCCTCCGAGGAATCATCCGAAGATGATTATTACGGCACCAATCTGGAAGTCCGCGATTTGGGCGGCAGGATCATAAACGTGCTTTGCCGCGACTGGGGCGGCAATTCGATACAGGGTTATAACGGCGAGATTATCCAACGCGAGGATTTTGACGAAAAAAATGCCGATTCGGTGGATGTTTCCAAATATGAGGTCAGAAGGTTAATCGAATCGCGCTACAATTGCATAATCAAAGGCTCGCTGGAAACCATCGCTCCCGCCGAATTCAACAACAAGGTCAGGAATATGGTAAACGGCGGGACTCAGGATTTCGATATCGTGTTCGACGCTTACGGCTATTCCAACGCTCTTGTCACGGAAGGCATTTACATAGACTTATTTTCCATTGAATCAATAGATTTCAACAATCCCTGGTGGGACCAGAACGCGGTGAACGACCTTTCCATATGCAACAAGCTGTTCTTCGCCTGCGGTGATATAAATACTTATGACAACGACGGCACCTGGGTATTATATTACAACAAGGAACTGCTCGCGAAAGCGCTCCCCGACGTGGACCCGTATGAAATGGTCGATAACAACACTTGGACCTTCGACAAATTCGCGGAAATCTGCAAAAGCGTCTCCGCCGATACCGACGGGGTGGACGGCATGAACGAATTTGACACCTGGGGGCTGGGCACCGAAACCTATAATGTCTATGTCCACGTCATCGCTTCCGGGCAGAGGATATGCGAAAAGGACGGCAACGGTGAACCCATATTCACCTATCAGACGGAGAGCATGTACACGGTGCTTTCCGACGTGCTGGAACTGTACCTCGACGAAGATAACGTTATGGTCGCCAACGGCGGAAAATACAACAAATACCCCAACGTCTGGGAAGATACCATTATAAAGGCATTCCGCGAAGGGCGCGAGCTGTTTTACATGGGCGGGCTTATCAACGCGGTGTCTTATCGCGAACTGGAATTCCCCTACGGCATACTGCCTATACCCAAGTATTCGTCGGCTCAGGATCATTATTATCATTCGGTGTCTTTCCACAATATGTCGTGTATGATGATACCCACGGGCGCAAGCGCCGAGGATAATTACGATTTGGGACTTGTTATAGAGGCGCTCGGCGCAGAGTCCAAAAACTATCTCACCCCGGTTTACTATGAAAAGGCGCTCAAAGCCAAAAACGCGGACACCGAGGACGACGAGCGTATGCTCGACATAATATTCGGCTCAAGGTGTTTTGACCTCGGAGCGGCGTTCAACTGGGGCAATATTATCAGCCAGTTTATGACGCTCGACGTCAATTATACCTCGCGCTTTGAAACTACGGCGGGTGTCGTGCAGCAGGCCATGGAGGACACCATACAAGCGATAAAAGATAACAACTAACAGCTGAGGATTTGATTTAGATGACAGTATTCGCCGCCGTTTTGTACGGACTTTTACAGGGTATAACGGAATTTCTGCCGGTTTCCTCCTCCGGGCATCTGTCGCTGGCGCAAAATTTTTTCGGCGCTGACGGTTTTAAAGGCAGCTACCTCGCGTTCGTCGTGTTCCTGCATCTTGGAACTCTCGCCGCGGTGGTCGCCGTTTACCACAAGGACGTATTTGATATGGTAAAAGGCTTTTTTACGCTCGCGGCTAAGCTGTTTACGGGCAGGCTCAAAAACAATCTTAACCGTGGAGAAAAGCTTTTCCTGCTGACATTCGTCGCAACGCTGCCGCTGGTTATCGCCGTGCCTTTCGCCGACAAAGTGGAATTTTTATCGTCGGTGAGTTGGGCGGTGGGCATTTTACTGATCATAAACGGCGCGATACTGTACGCCGCGGATAAGCTGACGCGCGGGAACATAAATTTGGAAAGCGCCGCAATTCCACGCGCTCTTATAGTAGGTCTGATACAGCTGGCGGCGATAGTTCCCGGTATATCCCGTTCCGGTTCGACCATAACCGGCGGCAGGATCGCGGGGATAGAAAAAAACGATGCGGTGAAATTTTCGTTTCTGATGTCGATACCCGCCATAGCGGGGGCAAATATCTTCGAGCTTATAAAAATAAAAGATTATCCGCTCCCGGCGGGGAGCGCGGCGGCGGTCGTATGCGGGGTGCTCGCCGCCGTCGCTTCGGGGCTTTTCGCGATAAAACTGTTAAGCTATATGGCGAAAAAAGACCGGCTTTCCGCTTTTTCGCTTTACTGCGCGGTAATCGGCGCGACAGCCGTCATAGCGGATATATTCATTTAAATAGGTGAAAAACTGATGGGAAGTAAAAAAACCGCCGGCAAGGGAAAAACCCAAAGCGCGGCAAAAAAGACCCCAACCAAGGAGGTCAAAACCAAAAAGGATAAGGATGAGAGGGAGAAAACCAAAAAACCGCTCGGTTTTATGCCATATGTGCTGATCCTGGCGGCGGTGCTTTTGCTTTTAATGTTCACAATGGACCGCACCGGTTATCTCGGCAGCGTGCTTACACCGGGTCTGATGGGGCTTTTCGGGTACGGCGTGTATTTGATACCGTTGTATCTGATCGTTATCGCCAACTTTTGGAAATCTGATCGGGAAAACAACACTTTCTCGGGCAGGTACCTGCTCTGTGCGCTGAATTTTATTTTCCTTCTCGCGGTGGTACACCTCCATACCTCGAATATCGAACAGCGTTCTTTTAATCAGGAAGGCGGCTTTCTTGTTGAGTTTTACAAAAACGGAATAACGGGAGTCGGTTCGGGCGCCGTGGGCGGCGTCATAGGCAGCGGATTGGAATTTTTAATCGGCGGAATCCTCACATATATCGTCGGTTATCTGATTGTCGCCGTAACCTTTATATTCATGGCCGGTTCGACACCGGTCAGGATATTGAAGGCCATTATCGAATCTTTCCGTAAACTGGCTTTTGCAAGGCAGGAGCGTGAGCTCGAGCGCGAGCATAATAAAGCGGCAAAAGCCGACGAAATTGTAAAAACCAAAACAAAAAAGGAATCCGAAAAGCCGGAAGTCGTATATCTCGAACCCATCGCCGCGCCGACTTATTCTGTGCGTGAATCGACGGCCGAAAAAGCCGCTCCGACGACAACCGACGATAATACCTATAAATCCATATTCGAAGAAGCCGACGGCGACGCTCCGTTTTTGACGGAAGCCGAAATCGAACCTGAAAACGATCCCGCCGAAGCCGAAACGGAGCTGCCGGCGGACGTCGTTACGGTTACGACAGCCTGTTCATTTACTCCTCAAGCCAACTGCGGAGCGGTCGTAGAAACCGTAGACCTCGAAAACAAGCCCTCTGCCCCGGTATATGTCTATCCCCCGTTATCGCTGCTTTCGGAAGGCAACAGCGACTTTTTAAGGAATTCTTCCCAAAACATAGCGCTGACGGGGCAGAAACTCATCTCCGTGCTGCGCACTTATGGGGTGAAGGCGTCGATGGTCTCGACCAGCCGCGGCCCTGCGGTCACCCGCTACGAAGTGCTGCCCGACGAGGGCATACGGGTCAGCCGCATAGAGGGGCTTGCCGACGACATACGCATGAGGCTCGCCGCTTCCAGCGTCAGAATTGAATCCAACATCCCCGGCAAAGCCGCCATAGGCATAGAGATCCCCAACGAAACGGCGTCGATCGTCAAGCTCCGCGACCTTATCGACAACGACATGTTCCGCTCCAACCCCTCCAAGCTCTTTGTCTGCCTGGGCGTGGACGTGGGCGGCAACCCCGTGTATTTCGACATTCCCGATATGCCCCACCTGCTCATCGCCGGCGCCACCGGCATGGGCAAGTCGGTTTGCATCAACTCAATAATAATATCGCTCCTATACCGCGCCGCTCCGGACGAGGTAAAGTTTATCCTGATCGATCCCAAAAAGATTGAACTTTCCTGCTATAACGGAATACCTCATCTGCTGGTCCCGGTGGTGAACGAACCGAGGACCGCCGCCGGCTCCCTCAACTGGGCGGTGAACGAAATGGAACGCCGCTATACGCTTATGGAGCAGCTCGGCAACGCGCGCAACCTTGAAGAATACAACGAAATGGTGGAAGGCGACCCCGAAAGGGACAGGCTGCCGTATATCGTGATTATAATAGACGAGCTTGCCGATCTCATCATGTCCGCTAAGGACGCCGTCGAAAATTCCATCTGCCGCTTGGCGCAAAAAGCGAGAGCGGCGGGCATCCATCTTATAGTGGGCACACAGCGCCCTTCGACCGACGTCATCACCGGGCTTATCAAAGCAAACATCCCCTCGCGGATAGCCTTCACGGTATCGCAATCGGTGGATTCGCGCATCATACTCGACGAAAACGGCGCGGAATCGCTGCTCGGCAAGGGCGACATGATTTATGCGCCCGTCAAGATGATGAAAAAGCTCCGCGTCCAGGGCGCGTATGTGGACGGTAAGACCGAAGTCGCCGCCGTCTGCCAATTTATCAAGAACGCGTCCCGCGTGGAGTACAGCGAGGATGTCATAAAGATGATAGAGGACGAAGCTAAACTTTGCGGTGAAAAGCCGGGCAGGCGCAGAGCGGACGAGTCTGGAACAATATCGGGCGAGGAAAAAGAAGATCCTTTGTTCATGGACGCGATCGGCGTGGCGTTCGAGTTTGAAACCATGTCCACGTCGTTGCTCCAACGCAAGCTGTCGGTGGGCTACGCTCGGGCGCAGAAGATTATCGACATGATGGAGGACCGCGGCTATGTCGGTAAATTTGACCCCGCCACCAAGAAGCGCAAGATCAACATATCGCGTGACGAATACGACGAGCTTCGCTTGAACCACAGCGGGGAAAAAGCCGATGCGTAAAAATTGGGTTTATATCTTGCTCTTAATAGGCGCGTCGGCGGCGCTGTGTTTGTACCTTTTTATACCGTCATCCGGCCGCAAGGCAAAGCGCGTAAAACGAGAGGAAGCTATGCCCATCCAAAATGCCATGGACGGCGTGCTAAACGGAGACGCCGCGCTGTATCGTTCGGCGTTTTTGCCCGATTACGACGCCGCCGTCGCCGCGGAAGAAGCCATGTGGAAATACGAGTATTCCACGGAATATTCCGATTTTAACGGCTATCTGAAAAGCGTGCTCGCCGCCGCTCTCGAAACCGACCAAATCAATTACGGCAAGCACGTCGGCATGGAGTTTATCGTAAAAGAGGTAAACGAAATAAATACGACGGATTATCCGTCGTATTTCGAAAACTATAACGATTATTATGTTTATTATTATATTTTGAACGTCGCCGCTGTCGAAAAAGCGGTTAAGGTTTCGGGGACATTAAATATCTGGGGCGACGACGGTGAAGATTCCTCCGTAGCCGAGTATGTCCTAATCCGCGTCGGCGGCGAATGGTACCTGCACCCGATATACTATTATACTTCTTTCGGTTGAAAAGATTAACCTTTTAAAATCAGGCGTAAACAAGGCCTGATTTTTCTTTTTGCCTTTTTTCAAGCCGCCGCTTTACGGCGATAAAGAAGATAATCTGCACCAAAAAAGTAGCGATCCACGATACGGGATAGGAAAGGTACAGCGTTTCGAGCGTATGGAACTGAGGACTTTGGAAAACCGTGTAAATCCAGGTGATACGCACCCCGCAAACGCCGATAATCGTCACGATCATGGGCACAATCGACGAACCCATACCGCGTATCGCTCCGGTCATGACGTCCATCATGCCGCAGCAAAAATATAAGGCAGATATAAACGACATACGGGTAACGCCGTAATTAATCGAATCGGCGGAATCGGTGTATATGGAAAGCAGCGGGCGCGCCAAAATGAAAGCCGAAAGGCCGAGCACAAGCCCCGTCACGGCCACCAGCGTTAAGCAATTGCGGAGTATCGGGTTAATGCGTTCCGTCTTTTTGGCTCCGACGTTCTGACCTATGAAATTCATCGCCGTCTGGTGGAAGGCGTTCATGGAGACGTAGACGAAACCCTCTATATTCGCGGCGGCGGTGTTGCCGGCGAGCACCACCGTGCCGAAAGCGTTGATCGAAGACTGGACTATGACGTTAGAAATGGCGAAGATAGTCCCCTGAATACCCGCGGGCAACCCTATACGGGTTATCCTTAAAAGCTGGTCTTTATGGAATTTCAATAATTTCAGCGACAGCTTGCAGGCGTCGTTCCGGCGAATTAAGGCGCGCACCACCAAAACCGCCGCAAGCGTCTGGGTGATGGTGGTGGCAAGCGCGACTCCGTCGACGTCCATATCGAAACACAACACGAACACCACGTTCAGCAACACGTTGAGAAGCCCGGCGGCGGTCAGATATATGAGCGGGCTTTTGGTGTCGCCTGCCGCCCTGAGAATGGCCGCGCCGAAGTTAAAGATAAGAATGGGTATTATTCCCGCGAAATATATGCGCATATACAGCGTGGCGAGCGGCAATACCTCGGAAGGCGTGTCCATCCACCGCAAAAAGATTCCCGCAAAGGAAATTCCGATAACCGTAAGCGCGATTCCGCCCGCTATTGCGGCGGGAATAGCGGTATGTACAGCCTTGCTCACCGTGTCGCGGTCTTTCGCGCCCAGCCCCTGCGCGACCACCACGCCCACGCCCACCGAAAGCCCCATGAAAAGGTTGACGATCAGGTTTATAAGCGATCCGGTGCTGCCGACCGCGGCAAACGGCAGGTCCCCGCAGTATTGCCCGATAACGATGAGATCTGCTGAGTTGAAAAGCAGCTGCAGCACGCCCGTAAGTATGACAGGCACGGTGTATACGATTATATTTTTAAAAATCGGCCCGTCGCACATATCGACGGAATAATGTTTAATTCGCATAAATCTCCAAAAATAATTATATGGGCTCCGCTATTCATTATACAGCCGCAACAGTCGGAAAGCAATCGTCAAAAGGCATAGAAATAGCGGGCATTACCGCGCCGTTTTACTCGATAATGCCCGCAGTTGTTTTTATGACGTTAAGATAGCTTTAACTTTTTGCTAAGATACAGATTAAGGCTGTCGTCGATACGGTAGGTTTCATACGGTTTGCAAAGTTCCTCGCCGTACCATGCCCCTTTGCCGTCCGGGATATAACCGCGTTTGGCGTAAATGCGCATAGCCGGACCGTAACCGTTATACAGCCCGACGGCAAGATATACGATGTCGGAATAATTGGCCGCGATTTTTTCGGCTGCATCCATCAGCGCCGAACCGATACCCCGATTGCGGTATTTTTCAAGCACTCCGAAATCGATGATTTCCGTATAGCCCATCCCGCCGAACGAACCCCACGGCGCGTTCGGATAAATGTTGACGTACCCCGCCGGGTATCCGTCATATTCCGCGACAAAAGTCACCGCAATCCCGTTGTTTTCGTCTTTAAGTCGGGAAATGAACTTGTCTTCTTTTGTGTCCCAGCCCTGGGCGCGCTCTTCCGCCGCGAACACGGCGGCGTCGCTCTCTTGCAGGCTGCGGATAACAATACGTTCGCTTTTGTAATATATCATAAATATTTGAAATTGTCTTTTCTATACATTCACCGATACTTCCATACCGATAAAATCTTTATTTTTTTCCAAAATCGGAACGACGACGCCGGTTAAAAATTCCTCCGTCTGCTCCTTTGCCCTGCCGGTGAGTTTAACGGGGTCGGCGATTTGCAACAGCTCGTCTCCCGTCAGCCCGAACAAGGGGTCGCCCGATATGCGTCCGAACAGATCGTTGGGTTCGCCGTACAGCTTCATGCGTGACGCCGTCTCGACGGAATGACGTCGGATTGCCTCGTGCAGCTCCTGGCGGTCGCCGCCCCGGTTGACGCAGCGCATCAGAATGTTTTCGGTCACCATAAACGGCAGCTCCTCGTCGAGGTGACGCTTCATCATCATCGGATAAACCTTCCCGTTACGGATGATGTCGATATACAGCGTCAGCGCTCCGTCGGATGCCAAAAACGCCTCCGGGATCGAGATGCGTCGGTTTGCGGAATCGTCGAGGGTGCGTTCCAGCCATTGCACCGACGCGGTGAGCGCGGGGTTTTGCGCGTCGCAGATGATGTACCGCGCAAGCGAGCATATGCGTTCGGCGCGCATGGGGTTGCGCTTGTAGGCCATCGCCGACGAGCCGACCTGCTCGTCCCCGAAAGGCTCGTCGAATTCTTTTAAGTGTGATAAAAGCCTGATATCGTTGGCAAATTTGGACATGCTTTGAGCGATCCCGCACAGCACTGATAAAACGTCGTAATCGACCTTCCGCGAATAGGTCTGCCCCGAAACGGCAAAGCATCCGCCAAAACCCATTTTAAAGGCGATTAACTTGTCAAGCTCCTTGACCTTATCGCCGTCGCCGCCGAAAAGTTCCAAAAAACTTGCCGCCGTGCCGGTGGTGCCTTTGCAACCGAGCAGTTTTAAGGAAGCAAGACGAAAATCGAGCGTTTCGAGGTCGAATATCAGGTCCTGAAGCCACAACGTTGCGCGCTTGCCGACGGTGGTCGGCTGCGCCGGCTGGAAATGCGTGTAGGCGAGGGTCGGCACGTCCTTGTAACGCGTAGCGAAATCGGCAAGGGAAGCGATACAATTTACCAGAAGCTTTTTTATATGGAGCAGCGCGTCCCTCATTATAATTATATCGGTGTTGTCGCCCACGTAGCAGGAGGTCGCCCCGAGGTGAATTATTCCCTTGGCTTTCGGGCATATGTCGCCGTAGGCGCGTATATGCGCCATGACGTCGTGGCGGAGCTTGCGCTCGTATTCCGCGGCTCGGGTATAATCTATGTCATAAATATGTTCCCGCAGTTCGCTTATCTGTTCGTCGGTGATATCCAGCCCCAGCTCTTTTTCGCTTTCGGCGAGCGCCACCCAGAGCTTTCTCCAAGTCGAAAATTTATGGTCGGGGGAAAATATGCGTTTCATTTCCTCGCCGGCGTAACGTGAGCACAGCGGGTTTTCGTAGGTTTCTTTCACGTCCTTGTCCTCCTTTCGCCATAAACGTTATGCGTTTAACGTTTAGCGTTTGCGGCAAATACTATCTGCGGAAATTTTTCATAAACCTTTCAAGGCGGTATACCGCTTCTTCCAGAATTTCCACCCTCGGGAGGAAAACTATGCGGAAATGGTCGGGTTTGTCCCAATTAAAGCCGGTGCCGCAGGTGACGAGAATCTTTTCTTCGCGTAGCAGCTCCAGCACAAATTTTTGGTCGTCGCCCACGTCGTAGATCTCCGTGTCGATTTTGGGGAAGATATAAAACGCGGCGTCGGGCTTTTCGGCGGACATACCCGGTATGGAGTTGATTGCTTTCCAGATAAATTCGCGCTGCTCGTGCAGCCTTCCGCCCGGTTTTATAAGCTCGTCGCTCGACTGGTAGCCGCCTATCGCCGTCTGAATAATGCTCTGAGCCGGGACGTTCGAGCAGAGCCGCATGGACGCCAGTAAGTTCAAGCCCTCTATGTAGCCG
The DNA here is from genome assembly GCA_964403645.1 of uncultured Ruminococcus sp. Classification (GTDB taxonomy): domain Bacteria; phylum Bacillota; class Clostridia; order Oscillospirales; family CAG-382; genus UBA1206. The sequence continues at coordinate 2,369 of CAYOGQ010000055.1, read as the reverse complement.
GCAGCGTGCGATTTTTCGCCCGCCAAACACATCCAGCCGCTGCGGAAGCCCGCGACGCGGTGGGATTTGGAAAGCCCGTTGAAGCATACCGTGAGCAGATCGGGCGCGAGCGAGGCGATCGCCGTGTGCTTTTTGCCGTCGAAGACCAGGCGGTCATAGATTTCGTCCGCGAAGATGATAAGGTCGTTTTCCCGCGCTATTTCGACTATTTGTTTTAAAATATCCTCACCGTAAAGCACCCCGGTGGGGTTGTTGGGGTTTATCACGACAATCCCCTTGGTGTTGGGGGTAATTTTGGCTTTTATATCATCTATGTCAGGGTTCCAGTGGTTTGCCTCGTCGCAGCGGTAATGCACGGCTTTTCCGCCGGAAAGCACCACGGAAGCCGTCCAGAGCGGGTAGTCGGGCATCGGGATGAGGATCTCGTCGCCGTTGTCGAGCAGCCCCTGCATGGACATGGTGATAAGCTCGCTTTCGCCGTTTCCGGTGTATATGTCCTCTATTCCGACGTCGGGTATGCCCCGGAGCTGGCAGTACTGCATGATCGCCTTGCGCGCCGCAAAAAGCCCCTTGGAATTGGAATACCCCTCGGAGGAGCGGAGGTTGTAGATCATATCGACCACCACCTCGTCGGGCGCCTTAAAATCGAAGGGCGCGGGGTTGCCTATATTTAATTTTAAAATATCAATGCCGTTTGCTTCCATTCGTCCCGCTTCGTCCATCACGGGTCCGCGTATGTCGTAGCAAACATGGTCGAGCTTGTGCGATTTGTGTATTTCTCTCATGGTTTCATGTACCTTTCACCTTCTGCGGGGTTTAATAATTTATAAAGATACAGAATATGATACACCTATCTTGTTTGATTGTCAATGGTTTTATATCGACAAGCGTAAAAAGCGTAAAAAGAGTGAAAAATCAAAAATGCCGCGCCTGCGGTGAAATGTAAATTTTAAATAATTCTGCTTATAAAACAATAAAAAGCCGGCGCGTTTCCGTTCACGCCGGCCTTGCTTAATTAATTTTTCGATAAACCGTCCGTTTACCTCAACACTCGAAAGCCCTACCCCACATATTTTTGTATAATGGCGGCACCCGCTTTAAAATATTGGAAATAACCTTTTTGTAAATAGTTTTCCTCCGTCACTTCAATTTTTCCGGTGGAGAGGTCGTCGATAAGAATCACAGATGCGGGCTTCCATGCATCCTCCACTTCACCGTACGCGAACACCGCTTTGTTTTCCTTTTTACCGAGGAAAAGCAGATAGGTTTCGTTATTATACATGGGCGGATAGCCGAAATAACCGAACGCATAAACACTCCCGTCCGGTCTGTATGAATATCTTTCCGCGACGGTGATGATATCGCCGGGTTTGACGGAAGTATTCCCGCCGCAAACCGCTTCCACTTGGAAGCGCGTCAGCGTGTAGCAGAATACATTATCCGAATACGCCGTGCCGGCTTCAAAGGAATATTCTGTCTTGCTGACTACAGAATAATAACTCCTTGATGTTATTTTTTTCCCCGTAACGATCAGGTTTTCGTCGTATGATTTGTTGACACCGGCGATAAATTTGTCAAATTCTTCAATTGTGTTGATACCAACATACATAGCATACTCAAATGGGTTATCTACCTCAGAAAACGCCGGTAGGGTTTGGCGTTCGGTCATATTTTCGGTAGGATAGACAAAGCTGTCCACAACGACATGTTCCACAGCGGCAAGCTCATCGCCCGGTTCCTCGCCCGGCGTGATTTCGATCAAGGCGTTTTCGGATGACGCGGGTATATTTTCCTTGTTATCGTTTATCTCCACGCCGCATGAGGTTAAGAGCATTGACAAAATTATAAAAGCTAATAAAATCACACCAATTTTTTTCATGTTTAGTCCTCCATTAAATATTTTGTGTTATATTATATTCTATGACCATTTGCGTAATAATGATTCACGATCAAAATTAGTAAAATTATAATTTTGAACGAAATCTTGCGCTTCTACAAATGTTTCCCCTGAATACTCTATGCATCTATTCGACATAACTGTTGGGAAAGTTGTTTTTGGGGTTTGGAATAAGCCAATGGAAGGATGAGACAATTTTAAACAATGTCCCATTTCATGTTTAATAACTGCTCCTATTTGTGTGTCGTTGTAATTGTGGTCAGATAAAAAACTTGTATTCATAAGAATAACAGAATATTGCCAATCGTTGTTTGCGTAAAGATAACCATCATCTTTATATACTGTGAAAGCTATAACTGGACAAGTCAAAGCAATAATGTTTTCATTAAGATAACCATCGTCAACTGTGATCGATGTCATTTCATTTTTACCACCGGTGGGATCACCCGGTCCTAATAAGGTTATATCGACG
>CAYOGQ010000054.1:10205-12209 GCA_964403645.1 uncultured Ruminococcus sp. | reverse complement strand
TGGCACAGAAAGGAACAACTTATGAATGACTCATTGAACGTCAGGGGAAATGCGATAAAATACGGCGATAACGTGGACACCGACGTGATCATCCCCGCCAGATACCTCAATACCGCCGACAAAAAGGAACTTGCCGCCCATTGCATGGAGGACCTTGACAAAACATTTATTTTACGGGTTAAAAAAGGCGACATTCTCGTGGCGGGGAGCAACTTCGGCTGCGGGTCGTCGCGTGAGCACGCCCCTATCGCGATAATGGAAAGCGGGATATCGCTGGTCGTCGCCAAAAGCTTCGCGCGGATTTTTTATCGCAACGCCATTAACATCGGGCTGCCTATCGTAGAGTGCGAGGAAGCCGTCGGTAATATATCGGAAGGCGATGAAATCGGCATGAACTTTAACGACGGCGTTATTATTAACCTCACCAAGGGTAAAAAATATAAAACTGCTCCGTTCCCGGATTTTATTCGGTCGATTATCGCCGCCGGCGGGTTAATCAACGCCGTACGGAAAGGAATATTTTAAGTATGAAGTTTAATATAGCTCTGCTCAAAGGCGACGGCATCGGCCCGGAGATAGTCAATTCCGCGCTGCGCGTGCTCGACCGCGTCGCCGAACTGTACGCGCACGAATTCGTCTACAACCCTCTCTTGATGGGCGGCTGCGCCCTCGACCAGAACGGCGTCCCGCTGCCGGAGGTAACCGTGGCGGGCTGCCTTGCGAGCGACGCCGTGCTGCTCGGCGCCGTGGGCGGACCCAAATGGGACTCCCTGCCGGGACATCTCCGCCCGGAGGCGGGGCTGCTCGGCATACGGAAAACCTTGGGGTTGTACGCCAACCTTCGCCCCGTCAAGCTTTTCCCCGCCCTGCGGGGGCGAAGCCCGCTGCGCGGCTCGCCCGATTTTGACATCCTCATAGTCCGCGAACTGACGGGGGGCATCTATTTCGGAGAACGCGGGCGCGTTTCGGGCGCGAACGGAGTCGAAGCATACGACACCGAGCGTTATAATACGACCGAAATCGAGCGCATAGGCAGAGTCGCCTTTGAAGCGGCGCGAAACAGGGCGGGGCGCGTCACCAGTATCGACAAGGCCAACGTCCTCGAATCCTCGAGATTGTGGCGGGAGGTCATGCACGAGCTTTCCGCGGAATACCGCGATATAACTTATAACGATATGCTCGTCGACAACGCCGCCATGCAGCTTATCAAAAACCCCGCGCAATTCGACGTAATAGCGGCTTCGAATCTGTTCGGCGACATTCTGTCGGACGAAGCCTCTCAGCTCACCGGCTCCATAGGCATGCTGCCCTCGGCGTCGCTGGGGAGCGGCAAAATCGGGTTATACGAGCCGATTCACGGTTCGGCGCCCGATATAGCGGGTACCGGCACGGCGAACCCCGTCGCCACCATACTTTCGGCCGCCATGCTGCTCCGTCATTCGTTGGGGTTGACAAAGGAAGCGGAGGCTGTCGAAGCCGCGGTGAACGCGGCGCTTGACGCGGGATTTTTAACAAGAGACCTCGGCGGCAACCTCGGCACGGAGAATATTACCGATAAAATCATTGCTAATCTCAAATAATTAAAATAGGATATGTTATGTCAAACAAAATCAGGGCGTATAAAAAAGAATTCGATTATTCGTACACATTGGGAGCCAGTATAACCATCGAGATGTTGAAAACCCGCCCCCAAGCGGCGGAGCGTGTTTATGTCCACTCCTCCTACCGCGACTTCGGCGGCATAAAGGCGCTGTGCGATAAAGCCCGCGTCCCGTGCGAAATCGCGGACAAAGTCTTTAATATCGCAAGCCCCAAGGAAAACTGCCTGGTTCTGGGCGTTTTCAATAAATATGAAGAGGTTTTGGCATCAAACGCGCCGCACGTAGTGCTGGTCAACCCCTCCGATATGGGCAACCTCGGCACGATCATCCGCGCCATGGCGGGCATGAACCTGAAAAATCTCGCCGTTATCGAACCCGCCGCCGATTTATGGCACCCCAAGAC
>CAYOGQ010000054.1:0-10195 GCA_964403645.1 uncultured Ruminococcus sp. | reverse complement strand
GAGCCGGAATGGGAGCATCGTTCCATATAAGATGCCAAAAATTTTTAAATTTTACAGAATACAGAGAACGTTTCGCCGAACATAAGATGTTTCCGTTTATGTTGAGCGGACAAACCGCTCCGGAAGACGTCCCTCGAACACCGCTGTTTTCGCTTATTTTCGGCAACGAGGCGCACGGATTGAACGAAAGCTTCGCCCAAATCGGTCAAAGCGTAAGGATACCCTCGTGCGACGACGTCGATTCGTTCAACCTGTCGGTGGCGGCGGCGATAGGGCTGTACTCCTTCGCGAGAAAAAATGAGCTGATATAAATTATTAAGGGTAAGTTTGGATTTTCTTTGCTATCACATTGTATTCCCATCCATTTCCCTTAATATTTTTAACAGCTTGGCGGCATGATGTCCTTCGTCCTCGGCATAGCGCGCGAACAGCTCCGCCACTTCTCGGTTGTCGCCAATCTCCTGCGAATAATTCTCAAAATCCCTCACCAGTTCGGTGGAATTCTGCCACGCCCGAAGTACCCTGTCGCGGGTGGTGATGGTCAGTCCGTTTCGTTCTTCCATAACTATATCATAATCCTTTCCATAATTTTTTCAAATGCGGCTTATTTCGTTTACCGGGGGCAGGCATGCGTAATCCCTGCACACATAAAAGGTGGTTTTGTCGTTTAAAAGCGGGTATTCGTCCGACGGGCTGGTTACAAGCTTTATAACGTCGTCCGGCGAAACCGCGAAGGGCAGCGCGGAAGCATCCGCTTTGTCCTTCATTACGACGGTAATCGTTTGCGGGGGCTTGACATAGTCCGAAAGAGCGTTTAAAAACATGGCGTATCCGGCGGGGTGTGCGCCCGCTTCCCCGGACATGAAATCGAGCTGACGGAGCATAATTTCCTCTGTTTTTTTATCGCGGGTGATATGAAACAGCTTTACAAGATTATACGCCATTACGGAGTTGCCGCTGGGGATCGCGCCGTCATAGGTTTCCTTCGGGCGCAGGATGAGAGCTTTGTGATCTTTACCATACAGGTAAAAACCGCCGCGGTCGATGTCAAAAAAATCCCCGATGGCTTTTTCACAAAAATTCCGCGCTTTTTTCAGGTAATCCGTGTCAAGCGCCGCTTCGCAGAGCGAAAGCAGCGCAAATATATAATACGCATAATCGTCGATAAAACCGCGTTCGCCGACGGCATCGCCGCGCCCGCTCACATAGAGCGTGCCGTCGGAGCATAAGCGTTCGGCGATATGGCGCTCGGCGCGCTTCGCCGCTTCGAGATATACGTTATTTCGCGTTTCGCGGTACAAGCGGCAAAACGCCGCGACAGTCAGCGAGTTCCATGAAGTTAGAATTTTATCGTCTAAATGGAGCTTGGCGCGTTTGGAGCGGTATTCGTAAACTCTCGGCACCAAATCGTCTGTTGCCTCCGAAAAATCGTTTTTCCCCAAGAGGTTTGGAATGTTTTTACCTTCGAAATTGCCTTTTTCCGTAATGCCGAAGCGGCGGTTAAACTCCGCTCCGTCTTTTTCACCCAGCAGTGAAATTATCTCGCCGGGCGTAAAAACATAATATTTGACTTCCTCACCGTCGCTGTCCGCGTCCTGCGCGGTGTAAAAACCGCCATCGGGCGAGGTCATCTCGCGGAGTATATAAGCCGCGGTCTTTTCGGCAATATCCAGATAAACCGTCTTTTTCGTTGCGCGATGCGACGCGCAGCGCGACGCGCGATGCGACGCGCGATGCGACGCGCAATAAGCGATTATGAGCAGCGCGTTGTCGCAGAGCATCTTTTCAAAGTGCGGCACAAGAAAAACGCGGTCGGTGGAATACCGCGAAAAGCCGTAACCTATGTGGTCGAAAAGCCCCCCGCGGTACATTTGTTCAAGGGTCGTCGTCGCCATCCTGAGCGCGTCGGCGTCATCTTGTTTTTTGTAATGGTTTAACAAAAACCATAAATTGTGCGCCGACGGAAATTTCGGTGCGCCGCCGAAACCGCCGTATTTTTCGTCGTAGCTTTTACGATAATATTTTACCGCTTCCCGTATCAGGTCGTTTTTGTTCCCCGCCGGACGATCTTCTCCCGCGCGGCCGAGAGCGGAGACCATGCGGTCGGCTGAATCCAAAAGCGCCTTCCTGTCGTTTTCCCACTTACCGCCGATTATTTTCAATAAACTTTTAAAGTCCGTCATGCCGTAACGCGAATCCTTTGGGAAATAGGTCCCGGCGAAAAAGGGCTTTTGCTCTTGCGTCATAAAGATACTCGTCGGCCAACCGCCGCTTCCGGTCATCGCCTGGCAAACGCTCATGTAAATGCCGTCGATATCCGGACGCTCCTCCTTATCCACTTTTACGGCGATAAAATATTTATTGAGCAGTTTTGCGGTTTCGGCGTCCTCGAAACTCTCGTGCGCCATGACATGGCACCAATGGCAGGTGGAATAGCCGATCGACAAAAAAACCGGTTTATCCTCGGTCTTGGCTTTTGCAAAAGCTTCGTCGCACCACGGCCACCAGTCCACCGGGTTTTCGGCGTGTTGCAAAAGATACGGGCTCGCGCTTCCTTTCAGATGGTTGCTCAATTTCAATACCTCTCTTTCGCTTATTATTGCCCCTTGGCGGATAAATATAACAACTCCGCAAAGTCGGATTTTATCCCGCCGGTTTAGCATCACACCGAATATAATAATATTGCATGAAACAGACCGAAATAATTTGGCAAAAATGACAATTGCATCTTTCAATATATTGGAATATAATAATATAAATCGTTTATGGAGGATATGCGTATGACGGCATTGCGCCCCAATACAACCTCGCGCCTTACCCGCGTTATGCCGGGCAACGGACGCGTATCCCTTTTTGCGCTCTATTTTAAAGGCACCTTTTATGCGGTGTCTTTTTTCGCGTTTTATTATTATTACTTTTATTGCTTTATAAATAAAACAAATATACGATGGGAAAGCGCAAAGCCCGCCAAAAACCGGTACCACGGGAATAACAATACGCGATACGGTTTTACAGCGGCTTAGACAAAAGAAAGCAAAATTAAAATTTTGCGGTTCCGCCCATCGGGAGGAACCGTTTTTTATATGAATGGCTAATAATAAAAGCGCACGAAGGAGAAACTTATGGATGAGTTAAAACATGCACGGGAGCGGATAGACGAAATCGACGCCGAAATGGCGAAGCTGTTTTACAGCCGAATGGAAGTGTCGCGTGCCGTCGCGGAATATAAGCGTGAACACGGGTTGACCGTTTTTGACGCCTCCCGCGAAGCGGAAGTGATAGCGAAAAACACCGGACGCGCCGCGACCCGCTCTGCGGACGACGAAATCAAGCCTTATTATATCAACTTTTTAAAGTACATCATGACGCTTTCCAAAAATTATCAGCACCGTTTGCTCGAAGGCATAAAGGTTGCTTACAGCGGCGTCCCCGGGGCGTTCGGACACACCGCGGCGATGTGCATATTCCCCGACGGCTTGACGGTTCCCTGCGGGAGCTTCGCGGAAGCTTATAAAGCGGTCGAGGAGGGCAAATGCGACGCGGCGGTGCTTCCTATCGAAAACAGCTTCGCGGGCGACGTGGCGCAGGTGCTGGATTTGATGTTCTTCGGTTCGCTTTTTGTGACGGGGCTGTATGACCTCGAAGTTTCGCAAAATCTTCTCGGCAACCCCGGCGCCACGGCGGAAACCGTGAAGGAGGTCGCCAGCCATCCGCAGGCGCTCGACCAATGCGCCGCGTATATCGAACGGCACGGTTTTATTCCGGTGGAAACGTCGAACACCGCCGCCGCCGCCGCGGAGGTCGCCCGCTCCGGCAGAACGGACATCGCCGCCGTCGCCGGCATCGAAACCGCTCAAATTTACGGGCTGAACGTTATAGAAGCCAACATCCAGCAGAGCGGCGCGAACACCACGCGGTTCGCGGTGTTTTCGAGAGCGCAAAACCGCGTTTCCGAAAATGACGACCATTTTATTATGTTTTTCACGGTGAAAAACGAAGCCGGTTCGCTCGGGCGCGCCGTTTCGGTCATTGGCGAAAACGGCTTCAACATGAGGGCGCTCAAAAGCCGCCCGACTAAGGATTTGATATGGGATTATTATTTTTTCGTCGAAAGCCACGGCAATATCCACGGCGAAAAAGGTCAAAAAATGTTATCGGAGCTTTCCGAGGTTTGCTCCGGCGTTAAGGTCGTCGGAAGCTTTGACAAAGAGATAAAGCTGAACAGGTGTTAAAAGCGTAAAGCTGTAAAGGTGTTAGGGTGAAAATATGATTTTAAGGATGAATCTTGGCGAACACGGCTACGATATCGCAGTCGGACGCGGATATATCGGCAAAGTGGACGAATCCGCAAATTTAAACCGCAAAGTTTTTATCGTCACGGACGACGGCGTGCCTTCGGAATACACCGATGGCGTGGCGCGGTCGTGCCTATGCCCCGTGATACACACCGTCCCGCAAGGCGAAGGGAGCAAGAGCCTTGACATCTACAACTCCCTGATAGGCGAAATGCTGAAAAACAACCTCACCCGCTCGGACTGCGTCGCGGCGGTGGGCGGCGGGGTCGTCGGCGATTTGGCGGGGTTTGCCGCCGCCACATATATGCGCGGGATAGATTTTTACAATTTTCCGACCACACTGCTTTCACAAATCGACGCCTCGATAGGCGGCAAAACCGCGCTCAATGTCGGAGGGTATAAAAACATCGTCGGTGCGTTTTACCAACCCAAAGCGGTGGTAATCGACCCCGACACGTTGAAGACCCTGCCTGCGCGTCAGATATCGAACGGCCTGGCGGAGGCAATCAAGATGTCGTTGACTTCCGACAAAGCGTTGTTTTCGTTGTTTGAAAGCGGCGAATATTATAAAAACTTAGAAGAAATAATCATATGTTCCTTAAAAATTAAAAAACAAGTCGTGGAACGGGACGAAAAGGAAAACGGCCTGCGCAAAATCCTAAATTTCGGGCATACCGTCGCCCACGCGTTGGAAAGCCAAAACGAGCTTTCCGGCTTATACCACGGCGAATGCGTCGCTCTCGGAATGCTCGCCATGTGTTCGGAAAAGGTGCGCGCGCGTTTGATTCCGGTGCTCGAAAAAGTTGGGCTGCCGATTTCGCACGAATACGACTATGACAAAATTATCGCCGCGATATCCCACGACAAAAAGGTGTCGGGCGATATCATAACCGCGGTGTATGTGGACGAAATAGGCAGCTTTGAACTTAAAAAAATACCCCTTGACGAATTGAAAAGCAGGCTGAAAATGTGCTTTCGGCGGCAAGGTTAAATAAAGCGGAGGAATTATGAAAAACACATACGGTCAAAACGTCGGACTCACCATATTCGGGGAAAGCCACGGCGCAGCGGTGGGCGCGGTGATAGACGGCCTGTCGCCGGGCATACCCGTGGACGAAGCGTTTATTGCCAAACGGCTGTCGCTCCGCCGCCCTTACGGGGAAATTTCAACCGCAAGGCGGGAAAAAGACGAATTTAAAATAGAAAGCGGAGTGTTCGAGGGAAAAACCACCGGCACGCCGATTGGTATCATCATACCCAACGAGGATACCCAAAGCCGTGACTATGCCGCGTCAAGGTGCAAAGCCCGCCCGGGGCACGCCGATTATTCGGCTTTTTGCAAATACCACGGTTTTGAGGACTACCGAGGCGGGGGGCATTTTTCCGGGCGGGTCACCGCCGCCGTCGTCGCCGCGGGCGCGCTTTTCATATCGGCGCTCGCCGCCAAAAACATTATCATCGGAACGCGCATATTAAGCTGCGCCGGGATATCCGACCGAGATTTCGGCGATTGCGCCGAAGATATAAAGATTCTCGCCGAAATGCCCTTTCCGGTTCTCGACAATGAAGCCGCGGAAAAAATGAAAGCGGCAATCGCCGACGCTAAAGCAAAAGGCGACAGCGTGGGCGGGGTGCTGCAAACGGTTATATTGAACCTGCCCGCGGGACTGGGCGAACCCTATTTTGACAGTATGGAAAGCATGCTGGCTCATGCGATGTTCGCGGTGGGCGGCGTCAAGGGAATCGAGTTCGGAGCGGGCTTCGGATTTGCATCTTTGCGCGGCGGCGACGCCAACGACGCTTTTGAAACAAACGCCGACGGTAAGATCGTCACCTCCACCAATCGCAACGGCGGGATCAACGGCGGGGTCACCAACGGGATGCCGGTGATTTTCAACTGCGCGGTGAAGCCGACTCCCTCAATTGCCAAGGAGCAGTCCACGGTGGATTTCATAAAGCGGGAAAACATCACCATAGCGATAACCGGCAGGCATGACCCCTGCATTGTCCACCGGGCGCGCGCCGCGGTCGAAAGCCTCGCCGCTCTTGTGGTCTGCGATGTGCTTACAGGCAGATACGGCGCCGATTATCTAATGCCTTGAAAAAGTAAAGGAGCGGTTAAATTGAAAATTTTAGTTATAAACGGGCCTAACCTGAATATGCTCGGCATACGCGAGCCGGAAATATACGGCAGGGCTACCTACGGCGACCTGATAAAATATATAAAAGATTATTGCATGGCCGAAAACATAGAGATAAAAACCTTCCAGTCCAACCATGAGGGAGCTATCGTCGACGAAATTCAATCGGCTTACGGCAGCTTTGATGGTATAGTCATCAACCCCGGCGCTTACACCCATACGAGCATAGCGATTCTCGACGCGCTCAAAGCGGTGGGTATCCCAACGGCGGAGGTCCATATCTCCGACGTCGACGGCAGGGAGGATTTCAGAAAAGTGAGCTATATCAGACAATACTGCGTCAAGACGATATCCGGGCGCGGTTTCGCGGGTTATACCGAAGCGATAGGTTTTCTGTCGCGCTTTTGCGGCGGCGGCATATGACGTTTAAAATTTATCCGGGCAAACTGAAAGGGACAGTCGCCGCGCCGCCTTCCAAGAGCATGGCGCACCGTCATATCATTGCCGCTTCGCTTGCGGAAGGGAAGTCGCATCTTGAAAATATCAGCTTTTCGGACGATATAAAAGCCACGCTCGGCTGCGTCGCGGCGCTGGGCGCGGAAGTGAAAATCTGCGGCAGCGGCGCCGAAATAACCGGTTTTGACATATTTGAATCAAAACCGCGCGGCGAATTGTTTGCGAACGAAAGCGGCAGCACCCTGCGGTTTTTGATTCCGTTGTGCCTGCTTTCCGGCGAAACCGTAACGCTGACGGGCAAAGGGCGGTTGTTCGAACGCCCTCTCGGCATATATGAAAAGCTGTGCATGGAACATGGTATGTTCTTCGAGCGAAAAACCGATCGGTTGACCCTGCGCGGCTCTCTGACGCCGGGAATATATGAAGTCCCCGGCGGTGTCAGCAGCCAGTTTATAAGCGGAATGTTGTTCGCTCTGCCTTTGCTCGGCGGCGACAGCGTGATTAAGATTACCGGCAAGCTTGAAAGCGCGCCTTATCTTATGATGACATTGCAAACTCTCGCGGAGCGCGGAATAAAAACCGACTATAACGGCGCCGATTTGATTAAAATACCGGGGAGCCAAAAATATAAAAACCGCGACGCGGTTATAGAGGGCGATTATTCCAACGCCGCCTTCTTCGACGCGTTAAACCTGCTCGGCAACGGCGTGACCGTCACGGGGCTTTGCGAAAACAGCTTGCAAGGCGATAAAATATATAAAAAATATTTTGACCTGCTCGGTAAGGAGCCTATAAATTTGGAAGATTGCCCCGACCTCGCGCCCATACTTTTCACGGCGGCAAGCTGTCTCGGCGGAGCGGAATTCACCGGTACCCGCAGGCTTAAATTAAAGGAAAGCGACCGTGGCGAAGCCATGGCGGAAGAACTTGCCAAGTTCGGCGCGGAGGTTCAAATCCGCGAAAACTCCGTCACCGTCAGGGCAAACGAATTGCGTTCCCCAACGGTTTCTCTCGACAGTCACGGCGACCACAGGATAGTGATGTCGCTCGCGGTTTTATGCACCAAATACGGCGGAATAATTGAAAACTGCGAAGCGGCGGCGAAGAGCATGCCCGACTTTTTTGAAAAACTGGTTTCGCTCGGCGCGGTCATCGAAAGGTTATAACGTTAAACGCTAATATGGACGGAAACTTGTATGAAGCTTAACAAACAAATGAATATATTAATAGTGGGGCTGGGATTAATCGGCGGGAGCTACGCTTCGGCGTTGAAAAAGCGCGGGTATAGGGTGAACGCCATAACGCGCACCAAGTCGTCGATAGATTACGCTCTCGAAAAGGGCATAATAGATTACGGCGCGGACACGGTCGAGCCGGAACTTGTATCCTCTGCGGATTTGGTGATTTTCGCGCTGTACCCGCACGTCTTTACCGAATGGATCGAAAGTCATCAAAGCCTGTTTAAACCCGGCGCGATCATAACCGACGTCACCGGGGTAAAAACGGGCGTCGTGTATAAAATTCAATCCATGCTCCGCCCGGACGTGGAGTTTATCGCATCCCACCCCATGGCTGGGAAAGAGACGGGCGGTGTGCGAAACAGTGACGACGCCATATTCCGTCAAGCCAATTTTATTGTGGTGCCTACCGGCAAAAATACCGAAGGGGCGACAGAGTTGTGCGTTTCGCTGGGCGAGGAGCTGGGCTTTCATAAAATCACCGCCCTTTCGCCCGAAACGCACGACGAGATGATAGCGTTTTTATCGCAGCTCACCCACTGTATCGCGGTTTCGCTCATGTGCGCAAACGACAACCCCAATCTCAAGGATTACACCGGAGATTCCTTCCGCGACCTGACGCGCATCGCTAAAATCGAAGAAAATATGTGGAGCGAGCTGTTTTTATTAAACCGGGACGCCCTGCTCAAAGAGATGGATGCGTTTATTGCGCAAATAATGAAATTTCGGCGGTTTCTTGCCGAAGGCGACGAAGCGGGCATGAAAGCGATGATGGTATGTTCGACCGTACGCCGCAAACAATTTGATCGTGACAGACAATAATTACCGAGGTGTTATATATATGAACATGAATTTTCTGAGAAAACTGCCCATACCCAAGGACATAAAGGAACAGTTCCCGCTGACGGAGGCGATGGCGCGCGTCAAAGCGCGGCGGGACGCCGATATTAAGGACATAATATCGGGCAAATCGGATAAATTTTTATTGATAATAGGGCCCTGCTCCGCCGACGACAAATACGCCGTGCTCGACTATATCTCCCGCCTGCGGGTGATGCAGGACAAAGCGGGCGATAAAATTCTCATCATTCCGCGAATTTACACCAACAAGCCGCGGTCGACGGGCGAGGGCTACAAGGGTATGCTTCACCATCCCGTCCCCAACGAAACACCGGATATGTTAAAGGGCATTATCGCCATTCGGGATATCCATATGTGCGCCCTGCGCGACTATGAGTTCAGTTGCGCCGACGAAATGCTCTACCCCGAAAACCACCGTTACCTTTCCGACCTGCTCGCGTATGTGGCGATAGGGGCGCGTTCGGTCGAGGACCAGCAGCATCGTCTCACCGCGAGCGGGCTGGATATTCCGGTGGGGATGAAAAACCCGACCGAGGGCGATCTGATGATAATGCTCAATTCCATAAACGCGGCGCAGCACCCGCATACGTTTATCTACCGGGGCTGGGAGGTGCAAAGCGAGGGCAACCCCTTCGCCCATGCGATACTCCGCGGTTATACCGACCTGAACGGGGAACCGCTGCCAAATTACCATTACGAGGACCTCATGCGGCTTGACGAAATCTACGGTAAAACGGGGCTTAAAAACCCCGCCGTGATCATCGACACCAATCACGCCAATTCGGCGAAAAAGTACCTCGAACAAATGCGAATCGCAAAGGACGTCCTCCACAGCCGCCGCGCCAACCGAGATATTCAAAAACTCGTCAAGGGGTTGATGGTCGAAAGCTATATCGAGGACGGGGCGCAGAAGGTCGGCGAAAACGTGTACGGCAAATCCATCACCGACCCCTGCCTCGGCTGGGAAAAAACCGAAAGACTTATACTCGATATAGCCGAAGCACTATAAAAATATATTAAAAATTTATACTCTTCGCTTTGGTGCAGGCGATTAAATCCTTTTCGGTTTGTTTAAATAACGGGATCATTTCGGCGGTGCAGCTCACCGTCAACGATTCAATCTCCGCGCTCATGGAAAGCCGGTTTTCGGATTTATATTTACGCGCCGAAGCGACCGCATCCTTCAACGCCTCGCCGAAAGCGA
>CAYOGQ010000053.1:0-12367 GCA_964403645.1 uncultured Ruminococcus sp. | reverse complement strand
CTGGCTTTCGGCTGTCACGGCGGTTTTATGGACGGCGCCTTCCGCAACCAGCTTTTTAAGATAGTTGTTGGTCGAATCCACTTCGCCGACCCTTATTATGTTAAAACTCAAAAACATCACCGGATTTATTATAAATCGGCGGCGCTGTTTTGTCAAGAAAATATGGCGATATGGCGATATGACGGGTGATTTGTCCGCAAAATCGCCCGCGCTTGACAAAAGCCTCCCGATTGAATTATAATGTTTGATGTTAATGGAAATTAAAAAGCGAGGTTCATATGTTCCCCGAAATAGACCTGGGTCCCTTCGGCACGCTGCGGCTCATGACCGTCATGGCTGCGGCGGGAGTCGCCGCTGCATTCCTTTTAATTTGGCGCGATGCCAAAAAAGATAAAAAAGTATCCCCCTTCGGGGAGGGCTCCCCTTTTAAGGAGTGGGCATATATTTACCCGAAGCTTATTATCGCGCTTTTCGGGGGTTATTTCGGCGCGTTGTTTTATGACGCCGCTTTCAAGACCGCCGAACGCGGAGTTTTCAGGCTTCAGGGCATCGCCTTTTACGGAGGATTTATCGGTGCCGTTGCCGCCGTTTATCTCGCCATGGTAATTATGCCCGCATACACTTCCTTTACCAGGCTCGAATGGCTCAACAGGCTGACGGTTCCCTTTGTGGTTTTCCATCTGTTCGGGCGGATAGGCTGCTTCTTCGCCGGCTGCTGTTACGGCAAAACGACAAGCGGCGCGTTCGGTATAACCTTCCCCGACCAACCCGAATACGGCTTGTTCCGTCACGGAGAAAAGGTTATCCCGACACAGCTTTACGAGGCGCTGGCGCTGGTGTGTATCGCGGCGTTGCTCGTATGGGTTTTCAAAAAGCATCGCTTTATGAATTATCTGCTGCTTTATCCTACATTTCGGTTTTTTATAGAATTTTTCCGCGGCGACGATAGGGGCGCGACCGGAACGCCGTTTTCCCCGGCGCAGCTAACCTCGATTGCGCTGATAATCATTCCAATTACATATTATTATGTAAACTGCAAAGCAAAGCAAGGGGATAAAAAAATTGTGTAGGGCGGATGATATCCGCCCCTACAATGCGACGGAACTATTTATAAAATGATATATCGCCCCAACCGCTTCAGCGGGTGGGGCGATATGATATACCCTTGGGTATGATATACCGCCTGCGGCGGCATGAAAAACGGCAGCGCCCGTTCGGCGCTGCCGTTTTCGTATAATAAATTTTATTTATTTTATCTCGGGCAAACTTGCTGCGGCGACCGACTGCCCCACTCTGCGGGAGGATTCGTCGGGGAGGTGAAGTTCCAGCTTGGCGGCAAGTTCGGGGAATTCCTTGTCGAGCACCTCTTTCGCTTTACCGAGCAGCAGCGCGCCGCCCTCGCCGCTGGTGACGCGTCCCATGATTAGGACGTGCTTTATATCGTAAAATTCGGCGTAAAACGCGATCGCGTAACCGAAATATACGCCTATATTCTCATAAATCTTCTTCGCTCTTTCGTCGCCTTCGCGCATCAGCTTCTGGACGACCTTGAGCTTTTCGGCGGGCGAGAGGGACTCGTCCAGCTCGATACCCGCCAGCGGGGCGAGCTTTATCACGCCGTCCTGCGAAAAATATTTAACGCCGCAGCCGTAGTCGCCCGACCATTCGTCCGCCATGGCGTCCTTGCAAAAATCGACGGGCACAAACGCCAGCTCGTTGAGCCAGCCGGTGATGTTGCCGCTTCCGTCCACAAAACCGCCCGCTTCGGAGGTCCCCATGGCCACGCCCAGCACGTTGTTGTCGTTCAAATCCATCGCTCCCGCGAGCGCGGTGACGTCGCCGTCGTTGGCGACTTCTATGGGAATATCTTTGCCGAGTTCTCTGCCCAATTCCTTTGCTACGTCAAGGTACATACATTTAACGCGCTTTTCAAAGTCGCTGTCTGAAACCTTTAAAAACAGCGAAGCTATCATTATCCGGTTGTCCACGTAAACACCCGCGGAGGAGACACCTATCGCGTCAACGCGCGGCATATGCGAAGCCGCGGTTTTCATCGCTTCGAGAATGCCTTGGTAGTGGTATTCCGGATCGGAATTGGTCTTGGGGAACCAAACCACTTCTTCAGAGTAGACCGATTCGCCGTCGATGACGGCGGAAACCTTTCTGTCGCTGCCGCCCGCGTCAAATCCTATGCGGCAGCCGTCGAGATGACGCCCGACGGGGGATGCCGATTCGCGCGTCACCGGGGCGTGAGCCAAATCGGTTAAAATAACCTCGAAGGGGCGTTCGTAAACCCTTGCCATAAAGTTGTTGTCGAAATCGCGCAATCCGCCCTTTTCATACGCCTTTTTAATTTTTTCGCCCACCACGGGGGAGCCCGCTATAATAATCTTATAGCCGCCCCTCACCCAAAGGAGCGCCTTCACAATGCGTTCCACAAAATCGAAATTCAGTTCGTCTTTGCCCGCGCCGTCTTTATAGATCCTCGTTTTGAACGCGGAAATATTACCGTCGTTTCTTTCGATACCTATCACTAAGTCCTGCCCGTCGGTTTTGGTGCCTTCGCGGAATTCGCGGCAGACGAGCGACAGAGGCATAAACTGCTTGTCGAGCACAGATTCAACCTTAAGCTTCATACCTTACCGTTCCTCCTATGATTGTTTTTACGATTTCAAATTTTTCGTCGGCTATAATGATATCGGCGTCCTTGCCGATTTCCAGCGAACCCTTGCGGTCGGCTATGCCCAAGAGCGTGGCGGGGTTGAGCGAGCCGCACTTGACGCATTGCCAGAGCGGGATGTCGGTGCTTTCATACACGTTCCACACGCCGCGGTTAAGCTTGAGCACGCTCCCTGCGATGGTGCCGTCCTCCAGCTTGCAGAGGTTTCCGTAATAATAAACCTTCTGGTTGCCCAAGGTGTATTGTCCTTCGGGCAGCCCGCCCGCGGGGAGACAGTCGGTCACGAACACGAGCTTGTCGCCCTTGAGCTTCGCCACCGGCATAAACAATGCCTTGTCGACATGGTAGGTATCCACTATGAGTTCGTTATATATGTCGCGCGCGAGCGCCGCGCCCACCACGCCGGGCTTGCGGTGGCCGAGCGGGGACATGGCGTTGAACAGGTGGGTGGCGGATTTTACCCCGGCGTCCGCCGAAGCGGAAGCGGTTTCGTAATCCGCGTCGGTATGCCCCATGGATACCACCGCACCGGTTTTGGAAACTATCTCGCGTATCGCGCCGAAACTCTCGTCCATTTCGGGGGCTATGGTAATATATTTTATAACGTCGGCGTTGTCGACGACGAATTTAGCGTCGGGCTTGAGGATGAACGCCTCCTCCTGCGCTCCCTTCTTCTTGGGGTTGATGAACGGTCCTTCGGCGTGGACGCCGAGCACCGTCGATCCGTTCCAGACTTTGGATTCCTCCATAACGGAGCGCACGGCTTCGATCGACTTCAATATCACGTCCATCGAAACGGTCATGGTGGTGGCGAGGAATCCCGTGACGCCGTTTTTGACCAGCCCTCCGGCGATGGTCTTGATTCCCTCCGGATTGGCGTCGCACACATCGTTGCCGAGATAACCGTGGATATGGATGTCTATAAGCCCCGGAGCGATGTAATTGCCGCGCGCGTCTGTAATCTCAGCACCGGGGTCGCCGACCGGGACCTTGTCCGCGTCGATTATGTCTGTAATTTTGCCGTCATAGACGAGCGCTTTGCCGACGGCTATTTTGTCTTTTAAAACGAGCCTGCCGTTTGTGATGTACTTCATCCTGTATCAGTCCTTTATTTAGTATTTTATAAAACACAATGCCATTATACACATATTTTAAGAAATGTAAATAGAAAATCGGCTTTAACCTTATTTAGCGCTTAGCCCGTTTTATGCGCCGCGCTTTTTCCATATCTTTTTTTCAAGGCCGATATCCGCCGCCAGCGACAGCGCGAGGAATATTTCCGTCAGCGCCTCTTTTTTAAACTTTTCTTTTTTGATTTCAAAAAACAGCGGCGCGGCAAATTCCCGTTTGGGGTTTTGAAGCAGGAGATATAATTTGTCGCCGTAAAAATAAGCCGCCGTCTTGGCTTTGCAATTTTCCCGTATCTTTAAGAACGGTTGGAGCACCGGCTCGGTGAGCAGGGCTTTGCAATCCGCTTCCGAAGCCGCCGCCGCAACGAACGCGTTGTCGAAGACGAGGTTTCCGGTCTCATATCTGTTAAAATCGACGCCGTCCGTCGAAAGGCCGGTAATCTTAGTCGCGCCCGTAAACCCTTTTTGGCGTACCCGGGCGATTTTGCGAAATTCCGCGCCGAACGTAAAACGGAAAAACCAACCACGGAAAAGCTCTCCTGTTTCCGCATAAGCCACCGCGAAGGCTGTATCTTCATAAACCGCGGAAAAATTTTCGGTTAAAACGGTTTTTTCGGCGCAATTTAAAATACCCGTTTCCGCAAGGTCGCCCGAAGTGAGTTGCCGCCCGTCCTGTGTGCCTTCCGGGAATTCGTCGGCGAGCGAAGCCGGCACCGCGCTCGTGCGGTAATCAACAATGTATGCCAGTTCGTTTTTTTTAAATCGCGCCGCCGTGTATGCGAAAACCGCGGAAAAAGCAATGAAAAAACCAAACGGCAATAAAAAACCGAGATGAACCGAAGGGCTGACGGCGTAATACAGGCTTACCGCCGCAAGGCAGAACGCCGTCGCCGCCGGCGCTAAATAAGCGAGGCATTTGAGCCTTTTTCCGTTGAGCCTGCGCAGCGTTTCGTCCATTATAACGCCCCCTTTATAATAACAATATTTTACTATGTTTATTACGCAAAGTCAAGGGTATAAAAAACGCTCCTTGTTTAAAAGCTTAAACAAGGAGCGCCAATGCTTTATTATTAAGAATGGGCTTCTATATAATCGGCCACGTCACGGACGGTTTTCAGGTTCAGGGCGTCTTCGTCGGGGACATTGATGCCGAGGTTTTCCTCGATTATCATCAGCATTTCCACCAGATCGATGGAATCGGCCCCGAGGTCGTCCGCGAGACCGGAATCGTCCTTTATCGAATTTATGTCGATCCTGAGCTGTTTCGCGAGCATTTCCTTAACACTGTCGATTATCATTGTATAACCATGCCTTTCCTGGTGATCGGACCAAACGTATTTGTGCGCTCTGTTCGGTAGTCACGCAATATAATAATACGCTTTTCGATTTTTTGCAATAGTATTTATTAAATTTATAATTTCGCAATTTCAAAAAATTTTTCATTTTCGTTTATTGACTGAAACGATATTGTGTGTTATCATAGGATGTTAAAATGTCATTATTATACATTGGCGATTGATAACCAGATTTTTTATCAATTATATTTTCTTTTAAATTATGGAGGCAGAAGTGCTGATCATCGGCGTGGACCCCGGGCTTGCCACCGTGGGAGTGGGGATAATCGAGGCGGAAGGCGGCGTGTACCGCGCGGTCGAATACGGCGCGATAATCACCAAGCCCCGCCAGCTTCTCGAAGACAGGCTGAACCAGATTTACGAAAAACTCACCGAGATCATTAAGCGCCGTAAACCCGACTGCATGGCGGTGGAGGAGCTGTTCTTCAACACCAACGCCAAAACCGCTCTCGACGTGGCGCAGGCGCGCGGGGTGATACTGCTCGCGGCAAAAAGGAACGGGCTTGACGTTTACGAATACACCCCGTTGCAGGTAAAACAGTCGGTGGTGGGCTACGGCAGGGCGGAAAAGCATCAGGTCATCTACATGACGCAGGTTTTATTGAAGTTAAAGGAGCCGCCCAAACCCGATGACACAGCGGACGCCCTTGCAATCGCCATCTGCCACGGCAATTTTAAAATGCATAAATTTAATTAAGGCATGAAGATATGTATTATTATATAAAAGGAAAACTCACCCGTCTTTACGGCGAATACGCGGTGGTCGAAACCTGCGGGCTGGGATATAAGCTGTTTGTAACCCGCAACACGCATTCGAAGCTGGCTTCGCTTTTGGAAAAGGACGTGCTGCTCTATACCTACCTGAACATCCGTGAGGACGCCGAGGAGCTTTACGGCTTTTACAACGAAGAGGAACGGAACTGTTTTATCAAGCTCATCGCGGTTTCCGGCGTGGGCCCCAAAGCGGCAAGCTCGGTCCTTTCGGTGCTTACCCCGGAAAGGCTGGCTTTCGCGGTTTCGTCGGGCGACGCCAAGTCCATAACACGGGCAAACGGCGTGGGAATGAAAACCGCGCAAAAAATCATTATCGAGCTGAAAGGCAGGCTCGACCTCGGCGAAAACGCCGACGACTCGCCGGTCGGGGGCGTCGCCGACGCCATAAACGCCCTGACGTCGCTCGGCTACACCAAAGCGGAAGCCATGACGGCCCTCGCGGGTATCGACCCGAATCTTCCGCTGGAGGAGATCATCACGGGGGCGTTTAAAAAGCTAAACAGGTTTTAATAGAAAGATTGCAAGAAAGGTATTGAAATGCCGATAAACCAGAATGTCCCGCCGGACGGCGCGGAATATGAATTTGAATCGAGGATAACCGGCGAGAATTATCTTTCGGAAGACGCGGAAAACGAAAAATCGCTGCGCCCCAAGACGCTTGACGAGTATGTCGGCCAGGAAAAGATAAAAGAAAATCTCAAAATTTTCATCGACGCAAGCCGCATACGCGGCGACAACCTCGACCACTGTCTGCTCCACGGTCCCCCGGGGCTGGGAAAAACCACCCTCTCCTGTATCATCGCCAACGAACTGGGGGTTAACCTCAAAATCACCTCCGGACCCGCCATCGAAAAGCCGGGCGATCTGGCGGCGCTGCTCACCACCCTCGATACAAACGATATTTTATTTATAGACGAAATCCACCGCCTGCCAAGGCCGGTGGAGGAGGTGCTGTATCCGGCGATGGAGGACTTCGCCCTCGACCTTATGATGGGCAAGGGACCGTCCGCGAGGTCGATCCGCATCCCGCTCAAGCGTTTCACCTTGATCGGCGCCACTACCCGTGCCGGGCAGCTCACTTCGCCGCTTCGCGACCGTTTCGGCATGATGTTCAGGCTGGAGCTGTACAACAGCGAAGAATTGTCTCAAATCGTCACGCGTTCGGCACGAATACTCGAAACCCCCATAAATGCCGAGGGTGCGTATGAGATCGCCCGCCGTTCGCGCGGCACGCCGCGAATCGCCAACCGTTTCTTAAAACGCATTCGCGACTTTGCCACCGTTTTAGGCGACGGCGCCATCACAAAAGAGATAGCCGACAAGGCACTCCGCTCGCTCGACGTCGATATGCTGGGGCTTGACGCCGTCGACAGGCGTATGCTCGAAGCCATCATCATCCATTTTGCCGGCGGACCCGTGGGGCTGGACACCCTCGCCGCGGTGATAGGCGAGGAAGCCATAACTCTCGAGGACGTTTACGAGCCGTATCTCCTCCAGCTCGGCTTCCTCAACAGGACGCCGAGGGGAAGGGTGGCGACCTCCTCCGCTTACGGGCATTTGGGGCTTAAAATGCCCGAACCGAAAAATTTTCAGGACAGGCAAATCAGTTTTTAATAAGGATTATTAAATGTTTACAGCGGAAAACTGGAAAGATTACGAACTTATCGACGCCGCCGGCGGGGAACGCCTCGAACGGTGGGGCAAATACATTCTGATACGCCCCGACCCGCAGATAATCTGGTCGGGCGACCGCAAAAATCCCTTATGGGGCAAAGCCGACGGCGTTTACCGCCGCTCGTCCGAAGGCGGCGGAGAGTGGGTCAAAAAGGATATCCCCGGCGAGTGGATTGTAAGCTACCGCGATTTAAAGTTCATCCTTTCGCCCATGGGCTTCAAGCATACCGGGCTGTTCCCGGAGCAGGCGGTCAACTGGGATTATATCCAAACATCAATCCAAAACGCCGGCAGGAAGATTAAAGTCTTAAACCTTTTCGCCTACACCGGCGGGGCGACAGTCGCGGCAGCCAAGGCAGGCGCGTTCGTCTGCCATGTGGACGCCTCCAAGGGCATGACTGCGAGAGCAAAGCAAAACGCCGCCCTTTCGGGCTGCGCGGACGACTCGATACGCTTTATCGTGGAAGACTGCATAAAATTCGTGGAGCGTGAAACCCGGCGGAACAGCCTTTATGACGGCATAATCCTCGACCCGCCCTCTTTTGGCAGAGGCCCCAAAGGAGAAAAGTGGGTGTTGGAGGAACGTCTTGACGAACTGATAAATAAAATTTCCGCAATACTTTCGAAAAACCCGTTGTTTGTCATCTTAAATTCATACACAACGGGTTTATCACCATCGGTCTGCGGTTATATCTTGGGTAAAACCCTGAAACCGCGTTTCGGCGGCAAGGTCGAAAGCGCCGAACTGGGATTACCCGTAAAGGATTCGGGCTTGTACCTGCCCTGCGGCTCCACCGCAAGATGGTTTGGGGAATTATATTAATAAATTCATGGTGATTTATAACAAAAGGTTTTTCATTCTCACATCCTCAGCGATAATTTTAACTTTATCCGCGGCTGCCGTGCCTTTTATCGGGCATCCTTATTATTCGGCGTTGCCGGTGGCGGCGGTGCCGGCGGCTGCTGCGTGCGTATTATTTGTTATGGCGGGCGCGGCTTCCGAAAGTGACCGCACCTCAAAAACCATGTTCATCGTCTCCTTTTCGGTTTACCTTTCGACCCTTCTGGCGTTCACGCTGTTGGGGCGCGGAATAAATCCCATATTTTCCGTTAACATCACCGAGGAATGGCTGAAAAGCCATGTGTATCTGAAACCGTTTGAAATCATAACCTATTACGCGGGCTTGCTCTTCACATACCGTTGGAAAACGGCGGTATTCAACATTTTCGGCAACCTCGCCGCGTTCGCGCCGGCGGCGTTCTACCTGCCGAGGCTCTGCCCTATTGCGGGCAGACGGGGCGTGTTCCTTTTAATCATGTTCGGAGCGGCGGCGTTTATCGAAACAACCCAGTTAATCCTCGGCTGCGGCATATTTGATGTGGACGACTTTATCCTGAATATATCCGGCGCATGGGCAGCTTACGAGCTGATGTCGCTCAGAAAGGTGAAAAGCTTTCTTGATAAGTCCATCAAACCGGAAAAATAACACAAAGGCAAAGGCGGTTGAACTTGCGTCCGCCATCGGAAAATTAAATGTTCATCGAAGCAAAAAATCTTACCTTCGGATATAAAGACGACGCCCCGCCCGTTATAGACGGGATGAACCTTGCTATCGAAAAGGGCGGGTTTACCGTGATAATCGGACACAACGGCAGCGGCAAATCCACGCTCGCCAAGCTGCTCTGCGGGCTTTTGATCCCCACGGGCGGCGAAGTGACCGTCGACGGCATCTCTACTTATGACGAAAAACGGCAGTACGACATACGCCGCAAATGCGGCATGGTGTTCCAAAATCCCGACAACCAGATAGTGGCGTCGGTGGTCGAGGAGGACGTCGCATTTGCCCCCGAAAACCTGGGAGTACCGCCGAAAGAGATCCGAAACCGCGTGGACAACGTCCTGAAAGCCGTGGGCATGGAGGAATACGCAAAACATTCGACCTACAAGCTGTCGGGCGGCCAGAAGCAGCGAATCGCCATTGCCGGCATACTCGCCATGGAGCCGGACTGCATATTTTTCGACGAGGCGACCGCCATGCTCGATCCGGCGGGGCAGCGGGACATTGTCGCCGCCATGAAAAAGCTCAACCGCGAAAAAGCCATGACCGTGGTCGCCATCACCCATCACATGAACGAAGCGGTCGAAGCCGATCGCGTGATTGTGTTAAACCACGGCAGAATATACGCCGACGGCACCCCCGCCGAGGTGTTTTCGGACGTCGAAAAAATCAAGCGGGCTAAGCTTAACGTACCGCAGGTGACCGAACTGATGTACACGCTGGAACAAAACGGTTTTAAATGCGGCACCGACGTGCTCCACGCCATGGAAGCCGCGGACAGGATTGAGAGGCTTTTCACATGAGCGTAAACGCGGCGTCCCTGACGCTCGAAAACGTCACGGTAATATACGGCGCGGGCACGCCCTTTGAAAAGGTTGCCCTCGACGGCATAAGCACCTCATTCCCCAAGGGTAAAATAACGGGCATCATAGGTCATACCGGAAGCGGCAAATCCACGCTTGCCATGCTGTTAAACGGCCTGCTCGCGCCGAATTCCGGAACGGTAAAACTTGAGGGCGAAGACATACACCGCGACAAAGAATTCACCAATAAAATCCGCTTCCGCGTGGGTCTGGTATTTCAATACCCTGAATATCAGCTCTTTGAAGAAACCGTCGCCCGCGACATCGGTTTCGGCCCCCGCAACATGGGGCTTACCGAGGAAGAGATTACCTTTCGGACGGCGAAAGCCGCCAAGTTTTGCGGGCTTGACGCGGAAACCCTCGCCGCTTCGCCCTTCGAGATTTCGGGCGGGCAAAAACGGCGGGCGGCGATTGCAGGGGTGATCGCCATGGAACCGGGAATTCTCGTGCTCGACGAACCGGCCGCGGGGCTGGACCCGATGGGCAAGGAGGAAATATTCGGCGGGCTTTTGGAATACCGGGAAAATACCGGCTCGACGCTCATCCTCATCAGCCACAGCATGGAGGATATCGCCAAATACTCCGATTACATCCTCGTTTTAAAAGAGGGGAAAGTATTCGGTTTCGGCACCGTGGAGGAGATCTTTTCCGCCGCGGACAAGCTGTTTCAGGCCTCCCTCGACGTGCCGCAGATAACCAAACTGTTCATAGAGCTGAAAAAGCGCGGGATAACGCCGCGGTCAGACATATATACCGTGGGCTACGGCGCAAAGGTTTTGATTTCCGGATTAAAAAATATGGATAAAGACAAAGGTCGATAAATGATAAAGGACATCACCATAGGTCAGTTTTTCCCCGGCAACTCTCTGCTGCATCGGACTGACCCGCGATTTAAGATAATAATACTTATAATCTTCCTGACGGCGGTGCTCGCCGCCAAAACCACGGCGTCCTTCTGCGCGGTTTTCGGGCTTACGCTCATACTGCTCGCGGTTTCGCGGATAAGCTTTAAAATAATCCTCAAATCCGTCAAGCCGCTGCTTTTTATACTCGTGTTCACGGCGGTAATCAACCTTTTCTTTGTAAAAGGCGAAACTCTGCTCGTACATTGGCGTTTTATATCCATATATAAAGAGGGCATAATCAACGCGGTGATGATGATCAGCCGGCTCGTTTGCCTTGTGGCGGGGACTTCGGTGCTGTTATCCTACACCACCTCTCCTCTCGACATGACCGACGGGTTGGAGAGGGTGCTTTCGCCGCTCAAATACATCAAGGTTCCGGTGCACGATTTTTCCATGATAATGACCATCGCCCTGCGGTTTATCCCCACGCTGGTGGAGGAGACCGATAAAATAATTTCGGCGCAGAAGGCGCGGGGCGTCTCCTTCGACACGGGGGGACTTCTCAAGCGGGTGAAGGCGCTGATACCCATACTGATACCCTTATTCTATTCCGCCACCCGCAGAGCCTATGAGCTGGCCGAGGCGATGGAGTGCCGGCTCTACCGCGGCGGGGAGGGGCGAACGCGGATGAAGGTTTTGCATATACAGGCGGGCGACTATATCTTCCTGTTAGCCATGGCCGCCGCATGCGCGGGGATATTTGTCTTGAATTCCTACGAATTATCCATTATAAAAGGTTAGCGTAAAGCCGAAATGAAAACAGTTCTCGTCATAGCCTACAAAGGCACCAACTATTGCGGCTGGCAGGTTCAAAACAGCCCTAAACCCTCGGTGCAAAAGACGCTCCAGAACGCCGTCGAAAAAACTTTGGGGCGCGGGGTGAGACTTTCCGGCTGCAGCCGCACCGATTCCGGGGTGCACGCCAACGAATACTTCTGCCACCTCGACATAAACGCCGGCATAGACTGTGCCGTCCTGCCGCTCGCCGTCAACAGGCACCTGCCCGACGATATCTGCGTCAAATCCGCTTTTACGGCCGACGATTCCTTCCATTCGCGATATTCCGCCGAAGGCAAGGAGTATATGTACCTTATTTGGAATTCCCGCATGAAGAACGTGTTTTATTCCGACACGGCTTACAGGTATGCCGGGGACATGGATATCGGACTGATAAACGATATCGGAAAGTCCATGGAAGGCAAGCGCAACTTCGCTTCGTTCATGTCCGCCCACAGCAAGGTCGAGGACACCGTCAGGACCTTATGGTATTTCAGGGCGGAAAAAGACGGCGGGTTCGTCAGGTTTTACATCGCCGCGGACGGGTTTTTATACAATATGGCGCGCATAATGGTGGGTACGGCGCTGGAAATCTGTTCCGGCGGGATATCTTTACCGATAGAGGAAATAATAGAAAGAAGAAGCCGGGT
>CAYOGQ010000052.1:0-12375 GCA_964403645.1 uncultured Ruminococcus sp. | reverse complement strand
AAGCGAACATGCGACCGTACGCTTTTGTCCCACCACTTTGATAACGGTAAAGACGCCGTCGCATATTTCATACTCCATCTCGGTCATGGAATAACGGTAAACCACCGATATCCCAGCGGTTACGACCGCGATGATAATAAATTCGTATATCCATCTGAAAGTGCCGACCGATGAAACGAACACCGCCGCGGTTATAAAAGTGGTGACGCAGGTGAGCATTATGACAGTCACCTGCCTGGGGTTCCGTTCCGGCTTGCATCTGAACATTATGTCACCTCATGTATTTAACGGAATAAAACCGCATATATTTTTATCGAAAGGATGATTGATTTGGCACTGACCGAACAGGAACTGAAACAAATATTGTCTATGGACGACGAATCGTTTAAGAGATTGATCCTCACCATAGCCAAAGCCGCAGGCGGGAACGAGGGCAAAGCCGCCTCGCTCGCCTCGGATATTCCCTCGCTGAAAAAGCTGATGTCGCGCCTTACGCCCGCCGAAGCTGAGGAGCTGCTCGGCAAAGCCGGCAAAGGCAGGAGCGAGGATATCTACCGCAGTATCAACAACAACGGCGGCTGCAACCGGAACGGCATAAAATAATGGACGGAGGGCTCGGGGATAAAATAAGGGAAATATTAAACGACCCGGAAGCATTGGCAAAAATAGCGCAGATAGCGTCGGGGCTTTCACCTCCGCAAAACGCCGCGCAGACCTTTGCGGAAACACCTAACGTTCAGTCAAACCCGCAGGGCGGTATGCCGCTGGGAGGCATGCCGCAGGTCGGTATGCCTCAAGGCGGCGCCGCTTCCGCCATGTCGGCGCTTTCGGCGCTTTCGGGTAAAACGCCGGGGAACGTCGCGGGAGACAGCCGCTTTGCTCTGCTCTCATCGCTCCGTCCGCTTTTAAAAGAAGATAAACGGAAGAAGATAGACAACATGAAAACGGCTCTCACCATAGCCAACATCCTCGGAAACTTTAAGAAGCGTACCTAAGGAGGGCGGAATGTACAGCAGAAACTACGGGGGAATCCAATCGGAAGGACAGTTATTCAATCTTCAAAATGACCTCAGAGAAGAAAAGAAGGAGGAACCCTGCCGTGAAGCCGTGCCCGTTTCAAGCGGCGGCGGCTGTGGGTTGTCGTTGCCGCGTTTTTCCATCTTCGACAAGTTCCGGGGGATTTTTGACCACTTTGAAATCGATGACCTTATACTTATCGCCATAGGTGTTCTGCTTTTGCTCGACGGCGACACCGATAACGACATAATGCTGATATTTATATTAGCCCTGCTTTTCCTGTGATTTTTCCGCGAGAAATTTTACGAAAGCGTTGACGGTGTTTTTGTCTTTCTGCGAAAGAGAACGATATTCGGAGTAATGACCGTCGGGCTTTTCGCCGGAATCCTTCACCACGAAAGACTGGTCGTTCTTCATCATGCCGGAAGCGAACATAAAATCTTCCAAATCCACCTCGTTGAAGGCATGGTCGGCAAGTTTTTTAATGAGCTTGGGGCGGGGCGGGTTATCCTGCTCCGCCTGCGCCAGCTTGCGCATTTGTACATAGCTGATGTCGCAGTCGAACGCGAACTGCCTCCACGAGCGGGGACCTTTTGCCCTTTCGAGCAATATCGCGAAAATCTTTTTGGAAAAACGGTTGTCCATAATCTGCGCTCCTATCAGTCCTTGGGATAAAGCTTTTTTTCTATCACTCTGTTAATGCCGGAATTATCTGCAGTCGCGGCGTAATATACCCAAACCCCGTCCGTCGTGACGGTGTAATTTTTTATAAGGGAGGTGTCGACGGAGGGATAGTTCACGGCGAGCCTCAGCATCTGCGCGACGCGGTTTTTTATGTACCGCTTCATCTCGTCCGCCGCATCTTCGCTCGTCATGCGGAATATGCCGAATTCGGGCCCGTAAGGGGTGGTTGAAAAGTATGCTGCGTAGTCGGCGAATTTTTCCGCTTCGGGGTATTCGTCAATGTCGCCAAATTTACCGCTCAGCACGTCTTCGTTGAAAAGATACCACTCTTCGGAGGCGTCCATGTAATAGACTTCCTCGTCAGCGGGGAGGTCGAGCAGAGCGACCGCTTCGTCGTACATCGCTTTGGCGGAAGCGGAGTCGTCCCTTTCCCCAGCGCAGGAATAAAGCGCGGCGGACGATAATAACGCCAGAGTGACCGCCAAAAAGACCGATAGAATTTTTTTAATTTTCATTAACAGATAACCCGAATCCCGCGTTTAGCGTAAAGGGTTCGAGGTTTCCCGCCTTTCGTTAATATTAAATAAAAACTTTTCAGCTTTCTTCAAGGTATAAAAGCGCGGCGCCTATGACTGTGGCGAAGGATGATTTTTCGGGTATGATAAAATCCATGTCGAACATAACGCCCATGTCGCTGTATATCCGCGCCGCTTGCCGGAACGAGGAGAGGTTGCCGGTGAGCACTATTTTATCCAGATTCTTTCCTCTCGCGGCAAAAACAGCCATCATACCTATTGTTTCAAAAACAAGGTTAATTATACCGACAGCAAAGTCTCCGTTGGTCGCAATATCGGAAATTTTGCCGAAATTCGCCGCGGTTGCCTCCTTTGGGAGGTTGGGGATGATGTTTTTGGAAGTGATGTCCTTAATTTTAAGGTCGATATTGTTTATGTCGCCGCTTTCCGCGATCGCGGCAATCTGCTCCACGTCCTCCATGCGGAGAATCGTCTTGGAAAGCCCCAAAAGCGTACCGCCGCCGATACCCGTGCCGCCGAGATAGGTCGCTTCCTTTTCCTTGGAATAAACCATCGCGGTGCCGGTGCCCATGCTGACGACGATAGCCTCGTCCAGCCCCGAAAGGTACAGCCCTCCCCTGCCGGTGGCGGCGAACTCGTCGACGTGCTCGGTGGGTATGCCGTAGATGTTGTTGTCGATAGACGCCGAACCGACACCCGTTATCATTATGCGGCTTATGGACGACAGAGCTATTTTGTTGACGTTGGCAAATTTGCCGAAAGCGCCGTAAATCGAAGCTATCGGGTCCGTCGCTCTCACGTTCATCGGCGAAAGCAGGGTTTTTCCGTTAAAGCCGACTATTTTTGTGGTGCTGCCCCCGACGTCGATCCCTACGATTATTGGCATTTTCAACCCTCCGCCGTTACCGTAATAATAATAAATGCTTGCATATCAAACTGTTCGATTTTTATTTTATAACAACGTTATTCTTTTGTCAAGCCATTTCCGCAATTGTTGACAAATCGCTTTGTTTATAGTATGATTATAAACGGATGAAAATAATTAAAAAAGCTTTAAATTAAAAGAAAGGCACGGGGAAAGCATGATGTTGCCCAACCCCTGCCGGAATAAATTATTGTGCGGTGAAAATTATGAACTATAATTTAGGAATTGATATCGGAGGGACGAGCGTTAAGATCGGGGTGACTGATGAGAATCAGGTTCTCGTTTACAAAGACTCGTTTCCGACGCGTTCGCGCGACGGCGCGGACGCCATTATGCTTGATATTTTGACAAAATGCGCGGAGATAAAACGAAATTACACAAT
The DNA here is from genome assembly GCA_964403645.1 of uncultured Ruminococcus sp. Classification (GTDB taxonomy): domain Bacteria; phylum Bacillota; class Clostridia; order Oscillospirales; family CAG-382; genus UBA1206. Next base: position 8,831 of record CAYOGQ010000052.1, on the reverse strand, counting down.
AGCCCATGTGGGAGTGGGCTGTCCCGGCGACAAGGACGACGCCAACGTCAGCATTCTCGAAGCGGGGAACCTGCCGTTTCATAATGTCCCGGTGGTGGCAAGGCTGGCGGAGGTTTTCGACTGCGGTATATACCTCGACAACGACGCCAACTGCGCCCTGATAGCCGAATGGCTCGTGGGCGGCGGCAGGGGCTGCGCCGACATGGTGATGATCACCATAGGCACAGGCATAGGCGGAGGATGCATCGTCAACAACGACCTGTTGCGCGGCGTACACAACGACGGCGGCGAGCTGGGGCATTTTGTGATAAATCCCGAAGGACCCGAATGCTCCTGCGGTCAAAAGGGTTGCTACGAGCGCTACGCTTCCGCGACGGCTCTGATTGCCGCGACCGAAAAGGCCGCCGCCGAAAACCCCGGCTCGGTTTTGGACAAACTTGTTAGAAACGGCGTGAGCGGCTCGACGGCATTCGACGCGTACCGCATGGGCTGCCCCGTGGCGGAAAAAGTGCTCGACGGATACGCGAGATATGTCGCCATGGGATTAAACGGGATACGCTATATTTTCGCTCCGGAGCTCATTTCGCTGGCGGGCGGTATTACGCGGGAAGGCGAAACGCTTATGAAATTCGTCCGTCCTTATCTGCTTTTCCCCTCCGTGGTGAAAATCTCCGCTCTCGGCGGCGAAGCCGGGGTGATCGGCGCGTCATTGCTTTATAAATTCGCGGATTATTATTTATTTTTAAGGAAATGATAAAATGAATATTGTCAAAATCTTTTTGTCTTTTGTCCTCGCGTTCTCACTGATTGCCGGTTTTTCGCAGACGGCATATTTTAAGGTTTCTGCTGCCGGCGCAGCAAAGCCCGACCGCAACGGCGTAAAAGTCGCTTATATTCCTATCGACAACCGCCCGGTAAATTTTGAGCGGGTAAAATACCTCGCGCAGTCGGTGGGAATCGAGCTTGTCATGCCCGACGAGAACCTGTTCCGCACCGCGCTCGACAACATGGAGCCGAATCCCGACGGCACTACATACGGCGACCGCGAGGGGCTGGTCGAATGGTTGAAATCCGTCGAAGGCAGAGGAGACTGCGATTATTACGTCCTGTCCCTCGACCAGCTTCTCTCCGGCGGGCTTGCCTCATCACGCTGGTTTTCCAACACCGACCTCACGCTCGAATACAGCATAGCCGACTATATCGCCGAACTTTCGAAAAACAACACGGTCGTGTTGTTCGACACTGTGATGCGCCTTGCTTCGACCGTCAATTATCAGGGCTATCAAATGTCCGAATACAGCCAATTGCGCTCTTACGGCGCGGCGGCGCGGAAGGTGCTCGCCGGCGGCGAGCTTAACGTCGAAAACATTATAGCATGTTATAAATACGACAGCTCCGGGAACGTCATACAGACCTCGCTGCCCGCCGAAAAGATTGATAAATACCTGTCCTCCCGGACGAGGAAGCTAAAACTTGTCGATTATTTGCTCGATCGCGCCGTCGGCGACATAGATTTCTGCTATATCGGGGTGGACGATTCCTCCAACGGCACGAGTATCCAAACCAACGAGATAAACTATATACGCTCCAAAATCGGCGGCAAGGGCGCCTGTTTCGCCGCCACCGACGAATTGGGGCTGATGGGGATAACCCGCGTCGTTTCGCGCCTTTACGGCGGGACGGAGGTCGGGGTGACCTATTACGGGGGGGCTGAAGATAATCTGGCGGACGGCTTTGATTTCGAGACGCTGCGCACCAACGTCACCACGCATATCGCCACCCTCGGCTGCACGATTTCAGAAAACGCTCCGCTCCGGGTGCTGGTTTTCACCAACGCCAACCACAGCTTGGCCGCCGCCGGACTGGTCGAGCAGGCAAAAATCAACATTCAAAATTCAATACCGACCATAATTATAGACCCAACCTACGGCGGAGGGGGGCGCGCGCTGGAAAACGCGCTGATGAATTCGGATATCCACCTGACGTTTTTAATGGGGTATTCCAATTGGAACACCGCCGGAAACGCCATGGGTATCGCTCTGTCAAACGGTATCGGCAGATACTTATACTTGAAAAACGCCGCCGTTATCACTAAGTCCAGCCACGAGGGCTTTTTGAAAGCCATTACATTCGCTTATTTAAAAGACATAAGCTATAAGCTCTGCGGTTATTCAATAGAAAATCCCGGAGCGGGTGGTTTTTGTTCGTATTCGTATTTATTGGAAAAAATCAACGGCGGCGAAATCGTCACCGGACTGTTGCCGTTTTGCGTCTCGCCGCACGGCGAGGTGACCTGCTCGAACTTCCGCTACCCCTGGAATCGAGCGTTCGAGATGACCTTTGACATCAGCGTCACCGCCGGAGCGGAAAATATTTACAGTCCCGGCGACGTCAACGGCGACGGTAAGATCAACGTCAGCGACTATATAACGCTGCGGCTCAAAATGCTGGGGCTGGTTTCGCTCACGGGCGAAGCCGAAGCGGCTTCCGATGTCAACGGTGACGGCGTAATAAACGCCCTCGACTATATTGCGGTAAGACTGCATATACTCGGTATCGCCGGGATTGTTTGGTAATCTAAAATAAAACTCCGCCGCGGGGACGATAAAATGTCCCCGCGGCGGAGTTTTAAACGGCTTTATGCTCTTGTAAAGATATACCAGTATATCCTGGCATCGCTGCCGAATTGATAATCCCCGGTTTTCCATTCGACTATCAGGTATTCCGCGCCGTCGACCGAACGGATTTTATATGCCGAGGCTATTTGTTGCACCATATTCAGCATATAGCCTTTCGTCCACCTGAGCCGGCTTTCGTGCTGCTTGGTCAAATGCAGGCAGGCGCCGTCGGGAAGAAAAGTGACTTTTAAAAAGTATAAACCTTCGGTCGCGTAGTTTTGCCTTTTCGGGTCGAACGAATCGAGATCGCGCCAATAAAAGTCCCTGACCTTCCATTCGCCCAAGACCGCTTGGTCGGGAACGAACGGGTAATCCACAAAATCTCGGCGCTTGATGTCCTCCGCGTGGAAAACCCCGTCGGCAACCTTCTCATACACCCAGATTTGGGGCATAGCGAGCTTTTCGCCGCCGCCGTCCAGAAAATGATTCATTTCAAGGAACAAGAGCCGGCGGCCGTCCTGCCGTTTGATCGTATAGCGGTTGCGGAACTTGTGGTCGCCGTCGGTGTATAAAACGCCTTTCGTCCATCCGCCGACCGCCCAATAGCGTTCGCCGTTTTCGAGGAAAACCAGCTCGTCGAGCCATCCGCTGTGGGGGCATTTCTCATGCCCGTACAAAAACTGCTCCTCGCTCGGCACGATATCGACGAGTTTCCATTTACCGAGCGCTTCTTCGTCGTTCACAAACGGCAGGTTGAAATCGTCGTTTTCCAGACTATCGGTCGGCGCGGGGCGGTAAACCGGCACTTTTAGCTCCGCTGTCCCGTCAGCGTGATAAAACTCATAGAACGCGCCGACGATCTGCGCACCGTTTTCGTCCAGTTGACGAAGCATCGAATGATAAGCGGCGTCCAGCTCGCTCTTGGGGCCTACGAGTGAGGCGACCTCGCCGGGAAACGCGATACTCCGCGCTTCATAACCGTAACTCGCCGGGAGTTTGCCTGTTATCTCGACGCAGGCGGCGAGGTCGAAATCGTTTTCGCGGTATTCGGTCTCATAATTGATGACGAGCGTCCGCGCGCCGACGATCTGCTTCGGCAGGCGGCTTTTCATCCGTTCCGCTTCCTGGTATGCTTCTTCCTTGGTTTTGAAAATTTTTCGGACATACGCCGCGCTTATGGTGTCCAAATTACGTTTGCTAAAAACTATGTCATACATTTTCGCATCACCCTCCGCGATGATTTGTCTGGCGGCCGAAAGCCGCCGCAGCTGTGACTCGGTCTCGGTGATCACGCTTTTCAATTCGGCCGTTTTCGCGTCGATCAGGAAGATGACATCATCCGCGGAATCCGCTTTTAAATGGCGATGAATATCGTCGAGCGAAAAGCCCAGTTCCTTGAGCGCGACGATGCGATTACAGTCCGCGAGCCGCGCCGCAGAATAATAGCGGTAGCTCGTGAAACGATCGATATAATCCGGTTCGAGTAGCCCCACGGCGTCGTAATACCGCAGCGTTTTTACCGGCAGGCTGCAAAGCTTGGAAAGTTCGCCGATCTTGTACATATAAGTCACACCTTTTTTCAAAACTGACAGAGCAAAACGGCGCCTGTTTCGCCTTGTGCCCAAAGGATATCATTACAGTCAGGGGGAGAGTCAAGGGGTTTTTATAATTTTTTATATTTTTATTATATCGCAGTCCGCGCCAGCAGTCAACCGAAAGCCGCAAAACTGGAACGATTTTTATTAAGCATTAACGGTGAAAGTCCGCCGCAATGAAATTAAAAGGAACAAAAACAATCCCCCGAATCGGACGGTTCAGGGGATTTTACGCGGGATGATGAATAAATTTTTATTCGCACCAAACGACGGTGCAGAGCCGCTTGGCTTCCTCGTCGGATGGATACTTCAGATAACCGTTGTCGGAAAGCCAATACAAGACGGCGTATTGGGGATATGCCTGGTATTTCAGGTAAACGCGCTCGTCCGCCGAAACGAACGAGGGTATTTCCTTTTCGATCATTTCCGCGAAGCCTTCGATAAACGGCGTAAACAGCGTTTCCCCGGCTTCTTTTTGGATAATATCGAGCACGCGGCGCAGTTTTACGTTTTCGTCCTTATCGAAAAACGGTATCAATAAAATCGGTTTTCCGTTTTCCGCTTTGGCGTAGCCCCGCTCGGCAAAGGAGGCGATCATCGCCTTTTCGTATTCGTTCGGGGCTTCGTTTGTTTTAGTCAGCTCGGCGACCCGCTTTATCCCGCGCAGGTCGTTGTCGGAGCCGAAATTGCGCCACGAGATGCCTGTTTTAATCGTGGCGTAACCGTCGTATTGCAATGAATGTTCGCCCAAATCGTAGTTATTTGTTTTAATACCGTTACCTCTGGACTTTGGTTGGAATTTGATTTCTTCCGGCGTGAAGCCTTCCGGCAAAGCTTCATCACAGAACCCTGCGCTCACCCAATGCTGGGTGCCGTCTTTTCTTTTGGGTGTGTCAATTTGTATATGGTTTTTATTGAGTACCTCGCCAAGCGAACGGTAATACCAGTTTTGCAACGACAACGGTATCAGCGCCCACAACAGGAAGTCACGGTCAAGATTTGATCCGGTAAAGCCGATATCGCAAACCTCGTCCAAATGCACGCGGAAAGCCGAAATGATTTTTTCCGCATACGGCGCGATATTGTGAAACTTATATTTTGCCGTCAGCAGTTCGTGCCGTCTCGTACTGATAAAGAAATTCGTCCGGTATTTGTTCTTCCCCACCGTTTTTAAGTAGTCCATGTACAAAAGGTCGTTGACCAGCGGCTCGATATACGCCGCCGCCACCCGCAGCGTTCTGGACAGCTCCTCGATCGTGAGTGCCGTCCCGTAGCAGGCGATACAAATATTGTCCACCAGCGGATTGCGTCCGATGCCGCGCATATTCATATCGTTTGCCCAGCCGTCAATCCCGCAATAAAGTCGTTTTGGTTTGTAGCTTAAGTTTTCTTCCATTTCAATCCCCGCTTTCAATTTTTTCCTGATTTCGGTCAGATGCCAGCGGACGGTGGAATGAGGGATGTTCAGCAGGCTCGCAATTTCATCTCCGGTCTTGTTTTCATAATAAAAAAGCAGGGTGATTTGCCGATGCAGCGCCGACAAATAAGCGATTTCGGTTTTCAGCCGCTCGATAAGTTGCGCGTTCGCAAATTCCTCTTCGATATTTTGCTCGTTTTGCAATTCGATTAAGGCGTCGATATCGAGGTTGTTCCAATGCTTTTTGTTGTTATGCAAAAACTTCGACCACACATGGCAGGAAACGGTGTAAACATACCCGTCCAAATCCGCTATCGTCTCGTGCTTTTTTAACGAATCGGCGAGTGAGCATAAGATTTCCTGCGCCAGATCTTCGGCGTGGAACGAATTATGCGTTTTGGAGTACGCGAACCCCAAAATTTTTTTAGCGTACCGCTCGACCGTCTCGTCGCCGAATTCCACAATTTTCACCGTCCTCGAAGCGCTTCATAATACAAGTACCGAAAATGAGGCTTTTGTTGGAATTGATTCAAATTTTTATTTTTTCATATGGTAACTCCATAAATACTCATTATGTTTTTATTATAAATTAAAATATGAAATTATCCCGGCTTTTGCGTCGATTATTTTTATATTATATCATATCTCTTGCTTTTTACAATCCTTTTGCGCGTGCGCCAACATAGAATAGATAATAAAATATTCAGATGTTAAATAATTTTCAAAATTCACGGTTCGTTATTGAAAAAATTTTATATTTATATATAATTTAATTGTATTTAAACGAATGTTGAAATAATAAACAGCGGGTTTATGCCGAAAAACCATCATTTATGTAAATACACAGAAAAACGGAGGCTGTCACCATGCTTCGCATTGCCATCTGTGACGACATAGACGCAGAACTTCGGTGTATCGAAACTCTTGTAAATAAATATGTGGCTGAAAAAAGCCTTTCTGTTGAAATTCGAAAGTTCAGCCACCCGGATGCTCTGCTAAAATCCTGCGAAACCGATACTTTTCATATATACCTGCTGGATATGGTGATGCCTATGATCAGTGGGCTGGAGCTGGGGCGGAGCATACGACGTATCAGCACTGATGCTCAGATAATTTACATAACCACCGAGTCGGGTTTTGCGTTGGACGCTTATTCGGTCAACCCTCTGCACTATCTGTTAAAACCCGTGAGCAGGTACGCGCTGTATGCCGCTTTGGATCTGGCGGCGGAAAAGACGGATTACGGCGAGGAGACCGCCGTCACGGTAAAAACACATAACGGCCTGCGCACCCTTTCCACGGACATTATTGTCTGCTGCGAATATGTAAGCCATACCGCGGTTTACACGCTTGTCGGCGGTGAACGGCTGGAAACCTCCACTTTTACCGGTAGCTTTGCCGAACATATCATGCCTCTGCTGCGGGATCGGCGGTTCATCCAGCCTCACGCAGCTTTCGCGGTGAATATGTGCCGCGCGGAACGATTGGACAGGAACGGCTTTACCATGCGGGGCGGCGCTTTCGTGCCGGTTTCAGGCAAGCAGTTTTCGGCAGTGCGCAACGCCTATATGAGCTACCGGCTCGGAAGGGTATGACGATGCTGCTATACGGCATCATACGCTCTCTCGTTACCGATGCCATGCTGACCGTGCTGCTATACGCTTGCCAAACCGGACATAGCATCGGCGGGTTATTTAAGGTTCGCATGATGTTTTGAAGCACATATTAATTATTTCACCATATAAAACAAAAGAAGCCGATCATTATTGAAAGGCTTTTTTCTATAAATTTTATGTAAAAAATAATTAAAAGACTGCCGAAATAATTCGACAGTCTTTTTGTAATATTAAATGATGAAATATCTAAAAATTATATCATGTTCCACCATTCAACCCAGCGGCTTGCCTCAGGTTCAAAACCTGCTTTAAGCGTTTTTTCCTTTATAATCTTTTGATCAATACGCCAATTTGGATTATTTAAAATATTATCGGCAATGTTAAATTCGTTTTCATGCAGGGGCATTTCAATTAAATCAACTCGATTAAAATCAAGTTCCGGCAAAAGGTTATTTGCTTTAATATAATCTCTGTAGAAATTAAATATTGTTTCCATTATTCGCAATCTTTCCTGCCAATCTGCGGCAGCAGAAAGCATATTAAAATTTAAACACAATTCCGATATCGGCGATGGCAGCCTGTTGAACGCCCAGCTTAAATGTTTGCGGTACGGATAATACCGGTGACAGACTACAAAACCTATCTCAAACAATGCTTTTACTGCATCTCCGAGCGGAATATAGGCGTCCGCAAAATGTTTTCGGTCTGCACATCTTTTTGTTTCGTGCATACCGTCGCTTACGAAAGCCTTTATTTTATCAAGCAAAATTTTTTTCCACACAATCTCCGGCATTTTGCCCGGCGTGGTCATTTCACGAAGTTTTTTTAGCCTACCCTTTGGGTCATATAAGATAGGTTGATTTTGTATAACAAATAATCCGTTTTGTGATTCAATTTGTATTTTTGACCATGGGATATCGCCGCTTGATAGGATTTTTTCGCACTGTCCATCCAACATCCATGACAAAGGGTGTACGCAAATAATCGAACCGCTTTGTTGCCATAAATTTGTTTCAAGCAAGCATTTATCAAGATCTATTTGCAACATGCCGTTTTGTTTCCAGATTTCATCGGGAAGATAAATTATCGCTTCAACATCGGATAATTCATCATCAATCCCCAATCCCACAGAACCGACAACTATCAAACTCATTTCGTCCATAATATCCGGATGCTTTTCTCGAATAAAAGGCATGATTATGTTATTAAAATAATTTATACTTTTATCCGTCATTTTTATCACCCTTGTCTATAATATAAATTTTCTACACCGTTTTAGTATATTATAGCAAAAACCCGCCGTAAAAGCAATCGCTTTTTCGACAGGTTTGATTATGGCATTTACTTTGAGCATGCCTATTGATTCATATGGAGGTTGTCCTTTTAATCGCACAGGAACAAGCAAGGGTTCATATTTTTGAAACAGTATATATGTATATTTTACATTTTTTCTGTTAAATAATTAAACCATTACTTGACACTACTTACAAATTTATTTATACTTAATCGATAATTTTTATTTTATACTTTTATTAAACTTTTTTTATAATAACAAGTGATATAGTCGTATAAAAACCTATGACGC
>CAYOGQ010000051.1:0-12694 GCA_964403645.1 uncultured Ruminococcus sp. | reverse complement strand
TCCCTTTACGCCGCCGAAACGGACGTCTTTCATAATCCTTCCCCCTTTGCCGATAATTGCGCCCGGAGCGACGGTTATCCCCTCGGAAAGCACCGCGTCTTCGCCGATTATTGCCTTCCCGCCGATAACGCAGCCCTTGGGCACCAGCGCGCCGCCGCCTATCACAACGCCTTCGCAGACAATGGACGAATCGACCGTCGCCTTTTCCCCTATGACGGCGTTTTCCATGATTATCGAGGCGTTGACCGAAGCGCCCTCCTTGATAACGGCGGCGGGATCGATCGACGAGGAGCCGCCGGTGTACCGCATGTTGCAATCGTACAGCGCCTTGGGGTTGCCTATGTCGCACCAATAGCCGACGGCTTCCCAAGCGGCGATGGGATAACCCCTTTCCATAAGCAGCGGAAAAAGATCGTTTGAAAAATCAAAGACCCGGTTTCTCGGGATAAGCGAAATCGCTTCCCGCGACAGCACATATATCCCGGTGTTGACGGTGTCGGAGGTCACGCTCTCCCAACCGGGTTTTTCGTAAAACCGCCGTATCAAGCCGTCCCGGACGGTCACCACGCCGTAGTCGGTGGGGTACGCGGACGCGGTGACGGCGACGGTGCAGGCGGGGCGGATTTTGTTGTGATGACCGACAAGCGCCCTCAGGTCGAAATCGTTGACGCCGTCGCCGCTCAGCACTAGCACGCTCCCGCCGGAGGGGGCGCAGCGCCTGACGCAGCCCGCGGTTCCGAGCATGGTGGTTTCGGTTTTGACCCTGACTTTTTCGTACCCCGAAACTTCTTTTTTTATCATTCCGGCGAGATAGCAGGCGGCTACGGTGATGTCTTCGATACCGGCGGCTTTTGCCGCGAGAACACAGCGGGTGAGACAGGTCGCGCCTGCGACCGGACACAGGGGCTTGGGGCGCGTCAGTGTGACGGGGTAGAGCCGCTCGCCCTTGCCGCCGGCGAGGATGACGCAGGAGGTTTTTTCCGTTGTCATGACGGGTTGTCCTTTCAAAGCGTTACGTTAAATCAACGTTAACATTAAGTTTAAGGATATTATTGACAACCCGGGAAAAATTTATACCCGCGCTTGACAAAACGCGGCGCGGCTGTATAATGGAATAAACATTGACGTAAAAGGAGGCGGACGTAATGGGCATCATAACCGAGCGGGATTTGCCGCTGGCGGGGAGCCGCGTCGTCGCTGTCGGAAACTTCGACGGCGTGCACCTCGGGCACGCCTGCCTGCTTGAACGGGCTTCGGAAATCGCGTCCGCCGAAGGTATGCCGATGGTGGTTTTCACCTTTGAAGACACCCCGAAAAACACCCTCGCCAAGCATATCACGCGTTCGTCGGACAAGCTACGGCTGCTCGAAATTTACGGCGCGGACGGCGTGTATTTCGAAGATTTCGAGTCCTGCCGCAACATGACGCCCCACGAATTTATAAAAGACGTGCTTATCGGCCGTTTCGGCACGAAAACCGTCGTCTGCGGCTACGATTACCGTTTCGGCGTCCACCGTTCGGGCGATTCCGGCGTTCTTGCGCGAATACTCGAAGAAAACGGCAGGAACGCTGTGATTATCCCGCCCGTGACGGTGAACGGCGTGGTGGTTTCCTCGACCCTTATCCGCCAATATATTAAAGACGGCGAGATAAACAAAGCGAGCGAGCTGCTGGGGCGCCGCTATTCCTTTAACCTCCCCGTGGTGGAGGGGCGGCATATCGGGCGCAAGATCGGCTTTCCCACGATAAACCAGCGCTTCCCCGAATACCAGCTTGTCCCCGCCTACGGCGTTTACGCCTGTTTGTGCGAGATAGGCGGAGTTTTCTTCAAAGGCGTGGCGGATATCGGCGTCAAACCCACCGTTTCGGAAAGCGGCGAGGTGGTCTGCGAAACGCATATTCTTGATTTCGACGAAAATATGTATCATCGCGACGTGCGCGTGTTTTTGTTCGCAAAGCTGCGCGACGAGCAAAAATTTGCTTCTCTCGACGAGCTGAAGCGGGCGGTGGCGAACGATGTCAAAAAAACGCGAAATTATTTTTCAGCGAATTTATAACGGCGTAATATCTTTTATTTATATTGATTAAAGCGAGGGGAGGACGGTATGAGAAATCCGGCAAATAAAATAAAAAAAGCGGCGGCGGTTTTTGTCCTCGCGTGCCTGTTTTTATCGGCGTTGACGGCGTTCTTCCCGGCGGCGGTCTGCGCGGACGAATCCTCGGTTGAATCCTCCGAAAGCCGTCCGGCGGCGGTCAAGCCTGAAATCACCAGCGGCAATCTGGTGGTGGTGAAAAGCGTGGATACGGGGCAGATACTCCTCGACACCTCGGACAACACCGTGGTTTCGCCCGCCGTTTCCGCCAAGCTGACCGCAGCTATGGTCATTTACGATTCCGTGGCGTCCCTCGACGAGAGCGTCACTGTCCCCGCGGAGGCGATACTAGCCAAGAATATCGGTCAGAAGGGCGACGTTTCCGCGCCCATGCTGGGGCTGACGCCCGGAGCGACGCTCACCGTCAGGCAGCTTATGACCGCCACGCTGGTTTCGGCGGCGAACGACGCCTGTTTTACGCTGGCGTATTACGTTTCTGATGGCGATATCGACGCCTTTGTGTCGAAAATGAATGAAAAAGCCGCTTCCGTGGGTTGTACGGACACGCTCTATACCTCCCCGGTGGGACTAAGCGACGGCGAAGCGCGCACCACCCCGGCCGACGCCGCTTCGATAGCGGCTGCGTTTTATAAATACAACACCCTGCTCGATATATCGTCGCAGCCTTCTTATGTGCTGGGTAACACCATACACACCAAAAACTACCTCTTGTCCAACAGCCTGATGTCGGGCTATACCCTTTCGGGAGCGAAGGGCATGATCGCCGGTCAAGCGCGGGGCGACGGTGGTTATTGCCTTATAACATCGGCGGAAAAAGCGGGTTTGGGTTATGTTTTCGTGGTGATGGAAGCGCCCGGCGAGATCAGAAACACCGACGGCACGCGGAGCTTCCCCGAAAAAAACGCCTATCAGGACATACATAAAATCTTCAATTGGGCGGTGTCCTCCTTCGGCTATCTCACGCTGGTCGCGGAGCGCGAAATTATCGGCGAACTGCCCGTTTCCGTCGCTTCCGGCAACACCGACCATATAAGCTACGTCGCAGCCACGGAAATTGACATGCTCATGCCCGTGGAGGCGAAGCCCGAGGACGTGGACCGCGAAACGCTGTTGTATTACGAAATTTTAGAAGCGCCGGTCGAAAAGAACATGATCGTCGGCAGGCTCGATTTGTATTATGAGGGCGAAAAGATCGCCACGGTTTCGCTCGTCACCAACGACGAAATCGACCGCAGCCGCGTGCTGTCCCTGTTCGGCAAATTGAAAACGCTTCTGATGTCGCAAAGGACCAAATCCGTAGTAAGGATCATAATCATAATCCTTATCGCCTATTTCATCCTCGTAGTGACCAGCCAGATCTACCGCGTGGTTATCAAAGCGAACGCGGCGGCGCGGCGGCGTGAAAAACGTCTTGCCCAAAAACCGTCCGGCGGTGAAAACAAAACCGACGGAGATAAGTTGAAATCCGGTAAAAGCGGGGATAAAAACCCCGATGTGGACGGGGGAGAAACAAACCGTGAATAAAGTTTAAATTTTTTACTTAGCTATTGTATTGTTAACAATTGTGTGATATATTAAATGGTACGTTTTCAGGCTATTTTACAAACGCGGACAGGCTTATACATCAACGTTAAACATAAACATATAAAGATATTTATATCCGGAGGACAAAATAAATGACCACTCTCGAATACATCATCGGCGCGCTGCTTTTAATTATCGCGGTGACGCTGGTAGTCATCATCATGCTCCAGGAATCCAAACAAAGGGGCTTAAGCGCTACCCTTGCAGGCGGAAACGACTCTTATTACGGGAAAAACAAGGGCAGATCCAAGCAAAAAATACTCATAAAGGCGACGACGATACTCGCGGTGGTATTCGCGCTGCTCGTTTTGGCGCTCTATGTGTTCCAGGGTGCGGATTTTTCGTCCGACGACAAATCCTCCGCCGAATCGAGCGAAATCTCGACGGTAAGCTCGGGGGATAAATCCGCCGACGAATCGGATACATCCGAAGAAACATCGGCAGCGTCGACAGAAGAATCGGCCCAATCCGCCGACGAATCGGCAGTATCCGCCGACGAAACCTCGCCGGAGGGCGAATAAACACCGAAACGCGGTCCCCTTGGCGGAAAAAGAAACGTGGAAAGCCGTTTAAGCATATCGTAAATTTAAACGGTTCGTTAACGTTAACTTAAAATTACGTTAACGTTAATGCATACAACGTTTGGCGTTCTCGGTAATCTATATAGTCGAAAAAGGGGGCGGACGCACTTAATCGCAAGTGAGTTTGCCCCTTGTTTTTACATAAGCGATGGCTTGCCGTCGGCGCAATATTTTTGGTTTGGCGCGCGGTGTTTGGGGAGAGAGTGGCAGAAAGAATGGAAATTCAAAAACTGGAAGGATTGTTCCGCCGTACAAAAAGCGGCAGCGGATATGTCACCGTATATAACGGAAAAACCGAGGAAAATATACCCGTGGCGGTTTCTTACAACACGGATATTTACGACGGAGACCTTGTGAGCGTCTCCGTTTCGGAATTCGAGGAGCGCGAGTACGCGCAACGCGAACGTACCGCCAATATTAAAGGCAAAGTCAAAAGCATGAGCAGCGGCAAACGCTCCGGTATGGGCAAGATATTAAAAGTCATAAGCAGGGCGCATACGACCGTGACGGGCGAATATCACGTTGTTGAAAAGAAGGCTTACCTCATGCCCGACAGCTATATCCCGTTCCGGATTCCGATAAAAAATTGCAAAGACGGCCTGAAATGCCAAAGCGGCGACAAAATCGAAGCGGAAATAAGCAAATACAAAGCGGTTTCTGCCATGAGGGCGATACCGACCAAAAATTTCGGCAAAGCCGATACCTACGCCGCGAACTATAAAGCGGCGCTTTCGGGCACGCGGCATTTTGCCAGATTTACACAAACCGCCGAAAAACAGGCATCCGGCATCAAACCGGTGGAAGCGAAAAATTATGTGTCCAAGCGCGTCGATCTCAGGAGCAAGACCGTCTTCACCTTCACCGACTCGGTTTTCGGGAGCAGCGGCTGCGGGTTTTCGGTCAGCAAGGAGGACGGCGGCTGGAAGTTAGGCGTTCATATCGCCGACGTCGCCGAATACCTTGAAAGCGGCACCGAGCTCGACCGCGAAGCCGCGTTGCGCGGCAGGCAGATACTCGGGAGCCGCGACGGTTCGCCCATGCTGCCCAAAAGTTTTATCAATTCGGTTTGTTCTTTTAACGAAAAACGCGAATTTTTGGCGATTTCGGCGTTTGCCGATTTTGACGATATGGGCAACGTCACCAATATGGAATTTTGCGAATCGGTTGTCGCGCCCGCTCTCGACGCTTCGGCGGCGGACGTGGACGCGTTGATATACGGCGGCGATTCCTCCGCGCTCATACCGCTGCGGCGCAAATATTCGGCGGTCGGCGAGCAGATCAATCTGCTGTACGAGCTGGCGGCGCTGCTGCGCGCCAACCGAATACAGGACAGCGGAGTGGATTTCGACCGGTGCGAGCGCGTGTTCGGCTTTGACACCGAACACCGGATAAAAAAGATGTCGCTCGAATATAAGAGCGACTCGGCGTTGATGATTTCTGAAATATTTATCTCGATAGGCAAAGCCGCCGCGGACAAATTGTTTTATTCCGGCGTCCCCTGCCTTTACACCGGGCTTGCCGAAAAAAAGTACGACACCGTAACCGGCGCTCCCGAAGACAGATTCTTTTTGGAAGAAGAAGAATATTATAAAGAGGGCTATACCCGTAAAGAAGCAAATGTTTCACGCGGAACATTTTATGAAAAGCGCTGCTTCGGGGACATAACCCTCGAATGCGAAGCACCGTCGATTTCATCGACTCCGCTTCCCCATTATATTTACGGAGCGGACAAATATATTGAATTTTTCTTCCCTTCGGAAAAATATTCCGACCTCACCAACCTGCGCGCCATCAAAGCTTATCTGAACGATCAGCCCTTCGATGTCAGAAAATCCGCGCTCGGCGCGGAAAACGAGGAAAAAGCGGGAATAATAGAGCTGAACCTTTTAAAAACAATGACAATCAGCTATCTTGCCGAAAATCATGCCAAGGATTTCGACGGAACCGTCATACGAGCGCAGAAAGAGGGCTTGCGGGTTCTGCTCGATTGCGGAGCCGTAGGATTCATACCCTCCGGCGAAACGGAAACCTCCTACATCCCCGGCGACAGGGTAAAAGCAAAATTAATCGAAGCCGATTATGTGACGGGAAGAGTCATACTGACGTTTTAACATTTTAAATTTTAATCATGAAAGCTTTTAGAAACGTTTCACGTGAAACATTTTATCACCAACAATCATCGCGGTCAAAAGCCGCTGAAAGGAACGGCATGAGGTTTTATCCGGGTAAAAAAACTCTGCTTTGTATAATATTGTCCGCCGTTTTGCTTTTGGCGGGTTGCTCGTCCGCCGGGGGCGGAGGTTCGTTTGTTTCCGCTGTTGATAAAATAAAAAACGAAAGCGGAAACGAGCAGGTGAACTATGAGGATCTGACCGCCGAGGAATGGCTCGCCGCGCTTGACGGCGAAGATTACGGCGGTTATGAATTTACCATCGCCACATCCGTGCGGTATCGTTTCACTCCGGAAGAGGAGATGGGCGGTATGGTAAATCCCGCTCTCGAAAAGCGCAACGCGCTGGTTAACGCCAAGTATAACGTTAAGCTAAAAGAGGTTTATTACGAAGAACATCGGCTTTTATCCGCTCTGTCCGCCGCGGCGCTCTCCGGCACGCAGTTTTCGGACCTCGTTTCGGCGACCATGCCGACCATGTCCACCCTCGCGGCGTCAAAATCCATTATGAACCTTTTTTCGGTGCCTTTCTTCAACGCCGAAGCAAGCTACCTCAACGCCGCGACGGTAAAAAGATCGGCGGTTAACGATTATTTATACGCTCTGTACGACCAGGCGACATTTTATCAGGAGGATTTTTGGTGCGTCTTTTATAATGAGAGTCTGCTTTCCGAAAATGCCGGCGACGGGATAGTCAATGCGGTTAAAAACGGCGCCTGGACCTGGGATATGCTCATGGATTATGCCGAGGAAGCCGCTTCCGAGGTTATGGGTAAGCGCTCCCCCGACTACCAGAAAGACATTTTCGGCATAACCTCCTATGCCGGCAAGGACGGTTTGGCGACCGCGGCGTTTGTTGCTTCCGGACTTTCTCTGTTCGGCGACACGTTCCACCAAAAACCCGATTATATCATGGAAACTGAAAAGGGCAACGCGGCTGCCAATAAAATCAGGGGTATCGTCGGCAGCAAAGCTTATCTCGGACTTTCGGGCGAAGCGGCTTCCAAAGCCTTCCTCGAAGGGAGAGCGGCGTTTTTTGTTTACCGCGTCGATTTCGCAAAGGCCGCCGCCGAAACGCGCCTTACCTGGAATATCGCGCCGCTGCCAAAGCTGACCGCCGAGCAGAGAGACTATTACTCGTATATAGGACCGACTTCCGCCGGGTTTTCGGTGCCCGTCCGGCAAAACGATTCGGCGCGCACCGGCAAGGTGTTAAACGCCATATTGGCGGCGTCGTATATAAGCCTCGACGAAGCGATCAAGACCAACTATATCACCTTCTGCCTGCGCGACAACGACGCGGCGATAATGCTTTCGACCATATTCAGGAACCCGGTGATAGATATTGGAACCATTTATTCGGAAGGTTTCGACAGGCTCGCGTTTTTGACCGGCGAGACCATTTTGAAAGCGATAAACAACGACATTTCCTTCGCGGCGCTGTATAAGAACAACGCCTCGGCGCTGGAAGCGCTTTACGAAAACGAGTTCAGATGATTATTTTACAATAAATAAGAGGTGTTATTATGCTTGACAAAAAATCCGTAAGCGATATCGAAGTCGTAGGAAAAAGAGTTCTTGTGAGGTGCGATTTCAACGTACCTATCAAGGACGGGGAAGTCACCGACGACAACAGGATCGTCGGAGCGCTTCCGACCATTCGTTATCTGCTCGAACATCGCGCCAAAGTAATACTTTGCTCGCATCTCGGGCGTCCCAAAGGCGAATTTAACCCGAAATACACCCTTGCCCCCGTGGCGGCAAAGCTTTCCGAATACCTCGGTATTCCCGTTTTGCTTTCCCGCGATATCATAGGTGAGGATGCCAGACAAAAATCGATGTCTCTCGGCGAAGGCGAAGTGCTGCTGCTCGAAAACGTGCGTTTCCACGCGGAAGAGGAAAAGAACGATCCCGCTTTTGCCAAGGCGCTGGCGTCGCTCGCCGAAATCTATGTCAACGACGCGTTCGGCACCGCTCACAGGGCGCATGCTTCCACCGCGGGCGTCGCGAACTATCTGCCCGCAGTGTGCGGTTTCCTTATCCAAAAAGAGATCGAAATAATGGGCAAGGCGCTCGACAACCCCGACAGGCCTTTCGTCGCCATACTCGGCGGCGCCAAGGTCGCGGACAAGCTGAAAGTTATCGAAAACCTGCTCGAAAAGGTTGACACCCTTATAATCGGCGGCGGTATGGCGTACACCTTCCTTGCCGCGCAGGGCAAGAGCATAGGCATATCCCTGTTCGACGCGGAAAAAGCGGACTATTGCAGGGAAATGCTAAGCCGCGCCAAAGAGAAGGGAGTTAAACTGCTCCTCCCCGTCGACACGGCGGTCGCCAAGGCTTTCCCGAATCCGATAGACGCGGCGATACCCGTGCATACCGTATGCGCCGGAGAGATACAATCCGACGAGATGGGGCTGGATATCGGCGAAAAGACAAAGCAATTATTCGCGGATGCGATCAAAGGGGCCAAGACCGTGGTTTGGAACGGTCCTATGGGAGTGTTTGAAAACCCCTTGCTGGCGGAAGGCACCGTCGCGGTGGCAAAAGCTCTCGCCGAATCGGACGCCGTCACCATCGTGGGAGGCGGGGATTCCGCGGCGGCGGTAGAGCAGTTGGGCTTTGCCGACAGAATAACACATATTTCGACAGGCGGCGGCGCTTCCCTCGAATTCCTCGAAGGGCTTGAGCTTCCGGGAATCGCCTGCTTAAACAATAAATAATATTTGGAAGGCACATTTATGAACAGACAAAAAAGAAAAACGGTTATCGCCGGCAACTGGAAGATGAACAAAACCCCCGCCGAAACGAGAGAGCTTATCGGCGCAATAAAAGCCGAAATCGGCGGCAAGGACACATCTGATTGCGATATCATCGCCTGCGTTCCGTATGTCGACCTGCAAGCGGCGGTCGAAGCGGCACGCGGCACCGCCATAAAAATTGGCGCGCAGAACGTCCATTGGGCGGCGTCCGGCGCGTTCACCGGCGAAATCTCCGCCGCCATGCTTGGCGAAATCGGAGTCGGGTATGTCATCATCGGACATTCCGAACGCCGGCAGTATTTCGGCGAAACCGACCTCACCGTGAACAGCCGCGTCAAAACGGCGCTGGAAGCGGGCTTAAAAGTGATTATGTGCGTTGGCGAGCTTTTGGACGAAAGAGAGCTGGGCGTCACCGCCGAAGTGGTTTCGAGTCAGGTGAAGGTAGGGTTGAACGGGATAACCGCCGGGCAGCTGGAAAACGTTATTATCGCCTACGAACCGGTTTGGGCGATCGGTACCGGCAAGACCGCCACCTCTGACCAGGCGGACGAGGTTTGCGGAACGATACGCGGCGTGCTCGCGTCGCTGTACGGGGAAACCGTCGCCGAAGCTACCACTATCCAATACGGCGGCAGCATGAACGCCAAAAATGCCGCCGAGCTGTTGTCAAAAGTCAACGTCGACGGCGGGCTGATAGGCGGAGCGTCGTTGAAAGCGGCGGATTTTGCGGCGATAATCAACGCGGCTATATAGATACAATAATAATAAAAAGAAAATTAACCCCGAATTTCGGGGTTAATTTTTATGCCGTAAGTGTGGGCGATAAATCTGCAGGTTTACATAACGTATGACGGCGCTGATAGTTTCGCCCCTATAATTGCATTAATTGGAATATATGTTTACATAATTATCAAATATGTTTTAATAAACGACGATTTTTGATAATATTATTTTGTTATATTATCAAGGTTCATATCGGTTATAAAATATATGACATAATCCACGCCCTTGGAAACGGCGTCGTCGATGTCCAAGCCGAACTCCCAGAGCGGTTTAAAATACGACGCGTCGCACCTTTCGGAAAGCCAGTCGAACAGCATTATGGAATAACTGTCGCGCATCATCACGAAAGAGGGCTTATCCGCTCCGTTTTCGTTGTGAAATTCCATGTATTCCATGCAATTGTCGTTGATCCTCGAACGGTCTTCCGCAGAATATTTCGGCAAGTCGACGGGAGTGTCAAATGTTATGTGGGAAAACGTGGAATTTACCCAGAAGGCGTATTCGTCCATGCCCAAGTCATAATACAGGTCGCCGGCGGCACGGTATTCGTTTGCGAAGCCGAATTCGTTAATATCCCGCGCAGCGGAATCGGTAAAGCCGTCGGCAACAAACATATCGCAGAGCGCTTTATACGCAAAATACGCCGAATATTCGGTCCAATGAGAATCGGTGTGGTGGTAAAGCTCAAGCTCCCCGCTAGCGGAGGCTCCATCGGCGCCGCTTTTAAGGGCGCTTATGGCGTTTTTCATGTCGATAACCGTCGCGCCGCCGCTTCGTAAAACCTCGGCGACCTCTTCCCGGCGGTTGACGCTGCCTCGGACTATTTCATCCGGCATATATTCCGGGTAAATTTCGTTGGGGTTGGGAACCAACACATAGACGAGTTTTATTCCGTGATCCGCCAGCGCGGCGACCCTTTCGGTCGTCTTTTCAATAACGCGGTTCTTGCGTCGGGACGACATCGGCTCGTTGTTGGTGTACTGCGGCTCGGTGTTGGTAAAAAACAGCCAGCCTTCCGAACCCATCCGGACGATATCCGGAGCGGGGTATTCGCCGTTACAGGTGTATTTCAAAGTGGTTTCGATACCTTCGGATACGGCTTTGCCCTCGGCGCGGGCGTAAATGAGGGCGTTTAACGGCGAATCGGCCCTCCGCACCGCCGTTTCGATGATAAATCTGCCCTCGTCGCTTACGACGGCGTTCCTGACCCTGCCGTCGGCGGCGAGATAAACGACGCTCCCCGCTTCGCAGGAACCGGATATTACCACACGGGATTCTGAAACCGTGAGGTTTTCCACGATAACCGGTGTTTCCGTTGTTGCCGTAAAATGAGCGTAACCGGCGATAAACGCAGCCATGTCGTCGGTTTCTGCAACGCTGTCCTCCCGGCTGGATGCTTCGGCTTGCGAGCTTTCATGGGACGATTCTGCGACTCCGGGGGATCCGCAGGAAGCGATTGAAAGCAAAAATGATATAACGGCGAGCGCACAGATAAGCTTTTTCATAGGTTTGTCCGTCCTTTCGCGAAAGCAAGTGTTTTTCGCTGATAAATTATAGCATAATAAGTCGAGGTTTTCAACCTAATAATGTAAAAACGCGCGTTTTGATTGACACGGACGGGTCGATGTGTTAAAATGCACTCGAGTGTCGAGCAAGGTGAAAGGGGCGGGTTATGAAAACGGTTTTTTTTAGGCTGTATCGTCGTGTCCTTGAGCATCCATACTTTTTAATTTTATCGGCTTGCCTGCTGTCCGCGTGGGTTTTCGATTACTCCGCCGACGCCTACACGCCCTTTTTTACGGGTTTTATCTGTGTCGCCGTGCTCGCTCTCACCGCACTGATGGTATATTGGAAAAACCGCGGGGAGCTGACCGAAGGAAGGATTGTTTTTTTGATCACCGCCGCGGCGTTCTGCGTCAAACTGGCGTATGTCATATACACCGGACTTGACGTAAGACAGCACGATATCGGCACCTTCCGCGCGGCGAGCAAGTCGCACGCCGGCTATATTTTCAGGCTTTATTCGCAAAAGGCATTTCCCGATTCGGCTTCCGGGCAGTATTACCATCCGCCGCTCCACTATATGATAGAAGCGTTATGGCTGAGAGCGCAGACGCTGCTCGGCGCATCGATAAAGACCGCCGAGCATTACGTCACGGCGCTCACGCTGTTCTACTCCTGCGTTTCGGGGTATATTTCTTACAAAATTTTCAAGGAATTTAATTTCAACAAGACCGCCGCGTGCCTCTGCTACGCGCTAATCGCCTTTCATCCGACGTTTATCATCCTTTCCGCAAGCTACAACAACGACTGCCTTTCGGTGATGCTGGCGCTTTTCGCCCTGCTGTATCTAATCAGGTGGTGGAAAAACCCCACATTTTTCAATATAATCATGACGGCGCTCGGCATCGGCTTCGGCATGATGGCAAAGCTTGCCGTGGTTTATCTCGCCCCCGCTGCTGCGGCGGTGTTTTTGGCTAAATTTATCGAAGAAAAACACAAGCTGAAAATGCTCGGCGAGTTTACCGTGTTCGGCGCCATAGCCATTCCCGCCGGGACCTGGTGGTCGTTCAGGCTGCTTCACAAATTCGGCACGCCGCTCGGCTATGTCATGAAGCTCGGCAAGGCGCACGACCAGTATGTCGGTTTCCGCACGGCGGCCGAAAGGCTTTTTGACCTGTCGGGCGGACTTTCGGAGGG
>CAYOGQ010000050.1:0-12706 GCA_964403645.1 uncultured Ruminococcus sp. | reverse complement strand
GACAGGCGTAGCCACCGGCTCCTGGTTGACGGCGATCAGATAGACTTGGCCGCCGACCCGGCGCACACCGAAGCGGACGGCCGCTGCCGAACACGTCACGGTTGGGGCTGGCTCCGGCGAAAGAAGCACCGGTCCCAGCGTCAGAAATTCGCGGTTAAGCTGCCGGAGCGCCAGCCAATGCGCCTTGCCGGCGGGATCGGTTACAAAGTAGATCAGACCGGAGGCGCCCGCCACCGCGCACGCGTAGGTTTGCGCCACCTGCTCGCCGACCGTGGGTTCACGGTGATGATTGTGCAGGTTGTTACCCACGAGGAAGATCCACGTTGGACGCCGTGTCGGCCGCCCCGCCAGTTCCATGATGTCCACCTGCTTGACAATCTCTTTTACGGACCGGCCTTCGCGATTGGTCAGGTAGTCGTCGATGGACAGGATGTTATAACCCGCGTCTCGGTAGCCTTCCGAAACCATGGCGTCGGCGGTTTCGAGAATCAGTTTTTCGTTGATATTCCATCCGTAGGTGTTCCAGGAATTCCACCCCATGGGGGGCTTGAGGGCGAGCATAGAACCCGTCTTCGGTTCATCGGTTGACATAATATTACCTCCAAAGTTTATATTGCGTTTAACGAGAACTTAATGTATAATGCCTTCGGTGATGGATAAAAATGAAAAGGATTACAATATATTCGGTTTCGGGTGAAAAGCTGTTTTCGGGCAACGCTTCCGACCTGCCGTTCGACGACGCCGAAATCAAAAAAGAAGCCGAAAGCCGCTACGGTGATAAAACCTGTCCGCAGCGCACCGCCGCGGTAAAACAGACAATGCTGGCTCTGCTTTTCGGGTCGGCCGCAAGCGGCGACATGATTACCGTGTCGGAAACGCAAAAGCGCTTTTTACGACATAAAACCGCGTATAAAATATCCGTTTATGAAGATTAATCAAAATACCGCTTATTTTTCTCCCATTGTAACACACCGTTAATTTAATTGCAATATTATTATAATCGGAATGGTAAAATAAAAATGTAAACCCACGGTTGCGGAAAATACGCAAATTGACCACCGAAATATATTGCGGCAACCGCCGGCAATCGTTAAAATATTATCATTAATAATTATGACGGAGATAAATATGAACGAACAACCGAAAACGGGTGTTAAAGCTCAAACCAAAGCGCCGTTGATCCGCATGATGTCAAAAGTCAAAAAGGACGACCCGGCGTTGTTTTACTTTTGCGCCGTCTACACCGTTGCCGCAATCTGTGTCCCCGCCTTCACCGTCGCGCTCCCCAAAGTGATTATAGGTTATCTGACGGGTGAAAATCCCACGGTTTCGGGGATAACTTATATCTCCGCGGCGTTCTTTGCCGCGGGGGCGCTGATCTATTTTTCTAAAATCTATATCGCCGACTGGTCATACCCCCGCATAACCGCGCTGCGGATAGATTTTCTGCGTGTTCTTGCGGTCAAGCTGATGAGCATTGATTACAAGTACATGGAATCTTCAACTTTTTTTGAGGAACGGGAGTTAGCCTTCAATTCCGCGAACAATAACGCCAACGGCGTGGAGGGCATATATCATAAGCTGTTCGATCTGCCGCAGCTTTGCCTTGTCATTTTGGCGCTCGCGGTCTTTATTGGAGCGCAAAGCGTTTTTATCCTGTCAGCGATAACGCTGCATATCGCCGCCGTCTCTTTTGTCGCATTTAAAGTGCGTAAGCTTAATTATTCAAAAAAGGAAGAGCTTGCGAAGGGTGAACGGCGCGCAAATTATTATTCGCGGACAGCCAAGGACTTTTCCTACGGCAAGGATATCCGCTTGTACGACCTAAAATCCTGCGTCACGGAAAATTTTAAGAAAGAGATAGATAATTACACCCAAACGATCACAGCGATAAAAAACAAAGAGTACGCCCTCGGCTTTATCGCCCTTTTCGCACTGGCGGTTTCCGATATCACCACCTACGGCATACTGACCTACCTCACCGTCAGGGGAATGCCCATCGCCGATTACTCGATGTATATCGCCGCCGCGTTCGCGCTCGCCGCCCAGACGACGGAGCTTACGAACAATGTCACCTTTATCATGAACGAGCATATGTATGTCCGCGATTTGTATAAATTCATCGACGAGGATTTGGGCGAGTTCGGCGGCAACCTTGACGCCGAAAACGGCAAACCCCCCGAAATCGAATTCCGAAACGTAACCTTTAAATACCCGGGTACGGACAAGAATATTTTTGAAAACTTTTCGCTTAAAATTCCCGCGGGGCAAAAGCTCGCACTCGTAGGCATAAACGGCGCGGGCAAAACCACGTTCGTTAAGCTTTTGACGGGGCTTTTCAAGGCCGATTCCGGTAAGATTCTCATCAACGGACACGACGTGAACGAATACAAAAAATCCGAACTTTTTAAAATTTTCGCCGTGGTTTTTCAGGATGTGAACATCATCGCGTTCACCGCCGCCCAAAATATCGCCTGCTCGCTCGACGGGCTTGATAATTCGAAAATCGACTCGACGCTCCGCCGGGTCGGCTTATACGATAAAATTAACGCTCTCGAAAAAGGTAAGGACACCATGATGTTGAAAATTTTCGAAGAGGACGGAGCAATGCTCTCCGGCGGGGAAAGCCAGAAATTGGCCATAGCGCGATCGCTCTATAAGGGCGGCGACTGCGTTATAATGGATGAGCCGACTTCAGCTCTCGACGCGCTCGCCGAAGCCGAGATATATTCGGAATTCGACGCTCTGACCCGGGGCAGGACGGCAATCTACATATCCCACCGTCTTGCTTCCACAAAATTTTGCGATGTCATTGCTTTAATCGACGGCGACGGACTCAGCGAATACGGCAACCACGACGAGCTTATGGCAAAGCACGGGGTTTATTACAATATGTTTGTCACCCAAGGCAAGTATTACAACGAAGGAGGTGTCGAAGCGTGAGCAGCCTTAAAAAAGCGGGTTTGGTCTTTTCCATGGTGCGAAAAGTCAGCCCCGCCTACCTGTTCCTCTTGATAACCAATTCTCTTGTAAATTCGGGACATATAATATCCAACGTTGTGCTGCCGAAATTTCTTATCGACGAATTGATTTCGGGAAAAAATACGGGAAAGCTCATAATATGGATTTCGGCGATAACGCTTTCCAACCTGATCTTCACTTTTTTGAAAAAAACGTTGAAAAGGTCGCTCGATATCGCAGAAACCAGAGTGGTTTGGGGTATCGAGCGGCTGTTTGCCGAAAAGATCATGTCCGTGGAATACTCAAACCTCGAAGACGGGGAATTTCTCGATTTAAAGGAACGGGCCTCCTTCGCCATGCGGAATCAGGGCGTGGTCAACAGCCTTATCAACGGCGCCGTCAGCGTCCTGAACGAAATTTTCACCGCCGTGGGTCTGATCGCCGTCATGCTGACGCTGTCATGGGTGCTTGTGGTTTTGCTCGCGGCGACCGTCACGCTTTCGGTCGTTATCCAGGCGGGCTTTTCCAAATACCAAAGGAAGTTTTTTTCGGAAATCTTGCCGGTCAACCGCAGGTACGGTTATTACCTGCAGCTGGCATACGATAAGCTTATGCAAAAAGAAATCCGCCTTTATTCCATGCAGGAAATGATCGGTGATACCGTGACCGCCTATAACAAAGAGATAAACCGCTGGTTCGGGCAGTTTTACCGCCGCATGGGGCTGACAATGGGTTTATTCCAGGCGGTGACGGTGTTGCAGACCATGTTGGCGTACGGCTTTGTCGGCGCCCGCACACTGGGCGGCAGAATCGGAATAGGCGACCTCACCATGTATATCTCCTCTGCGGTGAGCTTCTCGTCGTCTGTGCTTTCGATGGGGATGTCTCTGATAACGGTGTATCAGATGCTGAGCTATCTCACGCCCTTGGCGGCGCTAATGTCGGTGCCTGATGAAAATCAATTCTCGGGGACGGCAAAGCTTTCAACCGTGCGCTCGATAGAGTTTAAAAACGTGTCTTTTTCCTACCCTAAAACCGATAAAAAGGTTCTCGACGGCGTGAGTTTTTCCATAAACGAAGGTGAAAAGATAAGCGTCGTCGGTTTGAACGGCGCGGGCAAAACCACCGTTGTCAAGCTCCTCTGCCGTCTGTACCGCCCCGATTCGGGGACGATTTGCATAAACGGCACGGATATTTACGAATACGACCGCGTTTCGTACCAAAACGCCATTGCCGCGGTGTTTCAGGATTACCGTCTTTTCAATTTTACGATACGCGAAAACGTGTCCTGCCGCTGCCGCCTTGCGGACGAAAATTCCGGGGAAGAGTTTGGCGACAAAAAAGTCGCAGAGCTGCTCGCCAAGGTCGGCATGAGCGAAAAGGTGAACGCGCTCAAAAACAAAGCGGACACACTCTTCGGCAAGGAATACGACAGCGAAGGCGTGGAATTTTCGGGCGGTCAGGCGCAGAAGATCGCCATCGCGCGGGCGCTGTACAAGGACGCTTCGCTGGTGATCCTTGACGAGCCGACCTCCGCGCTCGACCCGCTGGCGGAAGCGGAGATTTACGAAAACTTCAACTCCCTTGCGGGGGACAAAACCGCGCTTTATATCTCGCACCGTATGTCGTCAAGCGTGTTCTGCGACCGTGTGCTCGTGATATCCGATGGTAAAATCGAAGCTTTCGGCACCCACAGGGAACTGATGACCGACGAAAACGGCACTTATCATAAACTTTTCACAACACAGGCGCAAAATTATAAATATGCATAAATGCAAAGGATAATATTCGAAAGGTAATATATGAAACTTCTTTTAACCTATCTTAAGCCCTACCGCAAACGAATAATCGTCGCGGGGCTTATCGACGCGCTTTCGGTGTGCTGCGCGCTTTTCATGCCTTATATCATGTCGGGTATCGTCAATAAAGGCATAGCCGGTACCGACATGAAATATATCTGGGCGATGTCCGGCGTCATGCTGGGGCTTGCCGCGGTTTCGCTCGGCTGCCTGCTTTGCACCGTCAAGCTTAACACTGCAATCTCGGCGGATTTTCTCGGCGATATGCAGAAAGCGATCTTCCGCAAGATCAACAGCTTTTCTCTCGACGAATTCAACTCGATAGGCACCGCCAGCCTGCTCACCCGCCAGACACAGGACCTGTTCGCTCTCGAAATGGTGGCGTACAATTCGATGCACATGCTAATCTATGTGGCCGTAATGTGCGTCGGCGGCGGCGTGCTCGCCTTTATGTCGGACTGGATCATGGCGTTAATCACCCTCGCCGTCTGCCCGCTGGTGCTTTTCGCGGTTTGGCTCATTACCCGCGGACTGTTCGATATGTTCCAGAACAGCGCCAAATATATCGACATTCAAAACAAAGTGGTGCGTGAAAGACTATCCGGTTTGCGCGTCATACGCGCCTTCAACCGCGAAGGCTCGGAACACAAGCGTGTTTCCGACGCCACCATGACGATGGCGGAATATATAATTCGAGCCAATGTCAGAAGCGGGTATATCACCCCCGTGACCACTCTCGTGCTCGACCTCACCGCCGTGGCGCTGCTCGGAATCGGGGCTTCGAGATTATCGGCTTCGTCTGTCATAACGGCGGGCGGGATAATCGCCAATGTCCAGTATATTTCTCTCATCATGGGCGGCATAATCATGCTCTCATGGGCGTTCGCGTGGCTGCCGCACATCAAGGTTTCGCTCGGCAGGATAACGGAAGTCTTATCCATGAAAGGCGCGGACGGCGCCGCCCCCGGCGAAACCCCCTTGACAATATCAAATATCAAAGGTGATTTGACGGTCGAAAACCTGACCTTCCGCTACGGACATTCGACGGTTCCGGCTTTGGAAGGCATAAACTTCAAAGCGTCCGACGGCGAAACCGTGGGGATAATCGGCGGCACCGGGGCGGGAAAATCCACCCTCGTCAAGCTGTTACTCGGTTTTTACTCCGACTACGAAGGCAAAATAGCGCTTGGCGGCGTCGATTATAAAACACTCGGCACACCTTGCGTGAGAGCGAATATTTCGGCGGCGCTCCAAAAATCCATGGTTTTCGAAGGCACCGCCGCCGAAAACATCAGAATGGGATATCCCGAAGCGGACGACGCGGAAATCAGGGAAGCCGCCCGCGCCGCGCAGATCGCCGATTTTTTGGAATCCCAACCGGACGGTTTCGAATACCGGCTCACCCATTCGGGCAGCAACATATCCGGCGGGCAGAAGCAGCGGATAAACATTGCCCGCACCGTCGTCAAGCCCGCCTCGGCGTATATCTTTGACGACACCTTTTCGGCGCTCGACTACCTCACAGAATCCAAGCTGCGCCGCGCGCTTAACGAAAAGCTCGTCGGAAAAACCAAAATCATCGTCACCCAAAGAGCGGCGACCGCCATGCATTGCGACCGCGTCTATGTGATGGACCAGGGGAAAATCGTCGGCGAAGGGAGCCATGAATCGCTTATCGAAAACTGCGAAATCTACCGCGAGATATACGATTCCCAAATAAAGCGCACTTCCGTTAAAGTCGGCGTTTCCATGGCAAAGGAGGCGGTAGTTTGAAAAAGCAAAAGCATAAAAACGGCGAACGAACCGTCAAGGAAGCTCTTCCCGTACGGGCAGTGATAAAAAAGCTGCTTCGCGACCTTTCGCACATCAAAGGCTGGCTGATTTTCGGCACGGTGCTCTGCCTTTTATCGGTGCTGCTGTCGCTTGCCGGACCTTATTATTTAGGTCGTCTCACAGACGATATCTACGCGGCGTGGCGCGATAAAACCGCCGTGGACTTCGACCGCTTTGCGCTGACATCGCTCGCTCTCGCGACGATATATATCGCCGTATCGGTGTTTTCGGTGATCCGGATGAAGCTTATGAACAACATCATTTCGCGCCGTTTTACCTGTGACATGCGGGTGAGGATGAGCGAAAAGATCAAAAAGCTGCCGGTCGCCTTCGCCGACAACACCCCCAACGGGGAAATCATATCCCGTATGACCGACGATGTGTCGGTGCTCGGCACGACCGTTCACATCGTGCTCGACACCTTGATAAACGGTGTTATAAAGCTCGCGAGTATCGCGGTCATAATATTTATTCTTAATCCGACGCTCGCCGCCATTGTCATAGTTTTTGTCCCGTTTTCGGTGGTTTTATCGGCAATAGTCGCGGGCAAAAGTGAAAAACATTTCACCTTTGCGCGGGAAACCAACGGGAAAATCTCGGCGCATGCCGAGGAAAACTGCACCGGCTTTGAAACCGTAAAAGCTTTCGGACTGGCGGACCGCCAAAACGCCAGGCAAGCCGTCCTCAGCGACGAATATAAGGAGCGGAGCAGCCGCGGCAACTACCTTTCCGGTCTGGTGCAGCCTGTTATCGCCTTTTTGGACAATGTCGCGTATATTGCTATCTGCCTTGTCGGCGGCTATTTCGCCGTCGCGGGTAAGATGGAGGTAGGCGTTATCGTGGCGTTCATACTTTACGCTAAAAATTTTGCCATGCCTCTCGAAGCCATCGCATACGGCTTCGGCGCAATGCAGAATACCGTGGCGTCTGCGCGCCGGGTGTATGGTATACTCGACGAAAACGAGATGAACGAGGGCGAAACCGAACGCCTTGAAAACGTAAAAGGCGAGGTTTCATTTGAAAACGTTAATTTTTCCTATAAAAAAGAAACTCCGCTGATACGGGATTTCAACGCAAAAATTCAAGCTGGGAAGAAAGTCGCCATCGTGGGGCCCACCGGGGCGGGGAAAACCACCCTCGTCAATCTGCTCATGCGTTTTTACGACACCGATTCGGGAGCGATTAAAATCGACGGAGTCGATATCGCCAAGGTTAAAAGGGAAGAGGTACGTTCGCAGTTTGCCATGGTCTTACAGGACACCTGGCTGTTTTCGGGCACGGTGTTCGACAATATCGCCTACGGCAGCCTTAACGCCACGCAAAACGAGGTAAAACGCGCCGCGCGCCGCGCGCATATCGACCGTTTTATCGAAAGCCTTGAAAACGGCTACGACACCATGATAAACGAGGAATCTTCAAACATTTCCGGCGGGCAGAAGCAGCTTCTGACGATCGCGAGAGCGTATCTTTCAGGCAGAAAAATGCTAATCCTCGACGAAGCTACCTCGAACGTCGACACCCGGACGGAAATACTTATCCAACAGTCCATGGACGAACTGATGAAGGGCAGAACCTCCTTCGTGATTGCTCACCGCCTTTCGACAATAGTCGATGCCGACATGATACTCGTAATAAACGACGGCAAAATAGTGGAGCAAGGCACCCACGCCGACCTTCTTGCCCAAGGAGGGTTTTACAGCGAGATTTATTACAGTCAGTACAACAACGAATAGTAAATACTATAAATGCAAAAAAACCGGCGCGTACGGATACGCGCCGGTTTATTCTGTTTTGTCAGGTCAGCTATTCGTCTTCATCCACATTCTTACCATACCTCTTGACCTTATTCGTTGTGGTGCGCTCGAAGTCCTTGTCGCGGATGACAAACTTTTTAATGCGCTTATATGACGGCAGCTTGCTGTTGATGCTTGAAATCACCTTGGAAACCGCTTCGTAAATTTCCTCGCTGGTGGGCATGGCGACCGAAAGCTGCGCTTTTATCGCGTCGATGTTGGGGAAAACCTTGGCTTTGACCAGTACATCATCGTAGCTTTTTTCGCCGACAATCAACGCTTCGCTTATCAGCTTCTCGTTGTTGAGGTAATATTCGATCTCTTCCGGATAAATATTCTTACCGTTGTTGGTCACAATGACGTTCTTTTTCCTGCCGGTGATATAAATATACCCATCCTCGTCCTGATACCCCAAATCCCCCGTGTGGAACCACCCGTTTTTGATAACATCGTCGGTGGCGGCTTGGTCGTTGTAATAACCGAGCATAATGTTGTCGCCGCGGGCGATAATTTCGCCCACACCTGTGCTGTCCGGCTCAAAAATTGCAATATCCACGCCCGGGATCGGCAGTCCCGCCGAATCATATTTAACGTAAAAATCATTGTTCCCGACAATAAGCGGGG
Organism: uncultured Ruminococcus sp.; assembly: GCA_964403645.1. Lineage (GTDB taxonomy): Bacteria > Bacillota > Clostridia > Oscillospirales > CAG-382 > UBA1206. Next base: position 3,696 of record CAYOGQ010000050.1, on the reverse strand, counting down.
AACACTCGGTCAGCCCGTAACCCTGCAGCGTGCGGAAACCCAGCAAGTCGAGCGTCTCCACTGTTTTGGGGTTGGCGGCGGCGGCGCCCACTATCATCAGGTGCAGTCTTCCGCCCAGGGAATTCTTAACCTTGCGGCGCACAACAAGCTTTATATAAAACGGCAGCGATCTATAAACCCTGGAAAAATCCTCGTCCTCGTCCCCTTTTTCCGGTTTGTATTTGGCGGGCAGCTCTTTCAGCACGGAATGGGAAATCCTTTTGAGCATATGCTCTAAAAGCAACGGCACGGCTATGACGACGCTGATATGGTAATCGTTAAAATTCTTTGCGATATGCCTTAGTCCCTCGGCGTAGGAAATACAGCCGCCGTTGTAAATAATAAGCAGAAAACCGAGGGTGCATTCATAGGTGTGGTGCAGGGGCAGGAGCGACAGCACGTGCTCGCTGCTTTTCACCTTGACCATTTTGGAAGTTGACATCATGTTGGCGCAAATATTGCGCTGGGATAGGCAGACGCCCTTTGAATTCCCGGTTGTGCCTGAGGTGAACAGGAGTATGCTCATCTCATAAGGGTCGATTTTTATTTCTTCAAATGCTTTAACGCCCTGTTTTTGCAGTTGTTCGCCTTCGCGCACCATACTGTATATGGATATTTCGCCGCCGATGCTCTCCCGCGTCGGAATAATTAAGATATCCTTGTTTTTCAAAGCAGGCTCGATCCGCTTCAGCGCGGCGGTGTCGGCGAAAACGGCCTTGCACTCCGCGGCTTCGATAAAATTCAGAATATCGCCCTCCGGCAGCTCCTTGTCTATCGGCACAACCACGCCCGCCGTGACCGCGGCGACATATGAGAGCGACCACTCATAACTGTTCACCCCGATAACCGCGATACGGGTTTGCTTGCCGAAGCCGCGGACGGAAAGCGCGGTCGTCAGGGCGGTATAATCGTCAAAAAACTTTTCGTAACTGATTTTATAAAACCCGCCGTCTTTGTTTTTCAACATAAAAGCGGTTCTTTTTTTATAAATTTTCGCGCTCTGTTTCATCATGTCGCGTATATCGGTGACATGACGCACCCTGTAACCCTTGTCGCGGAACGAAGCCAACACGTTTTTAGCCATAGGAAGCCCTTCTTTAAAGGTTAATTTTACGCCCATGTTTCATACGGTATTAATGGAAAGAAAAAATCATGAGCTTGTCTTTTATATGATTTATGTTTAACGTTTAACGTTTAACGTTTAACGCTTTACGCTAAAAGCTGTCTGTTAAGTTCCAATCCGAAAACCTCGCATTCGTCGAGCAGGTTCTGCTTGGTTATAGTTGATAATATATCTTTTCCACTTCCGGCGTAAAGTAAATATATATTTGCCGCTTTTTCGGCTAAATCGACGCGGGAGAAGGCGTCGTCGAAATCCAATCCCGATGCGAATATGCCGTGGTGCGCCCAAACGAGGATATTGTATTTGTCGAACATCAGCGCAGAAGCGACTGCGATATCGCGGCTCCCCGGCACCATCCAGGGTATCACGCCCACTCCCTCCGGGAACACCAGCGCGCATTCGGAAACAGATCTCCATAAAACGTTGGAAAACGCCTGCGGGGTGAGAGGGAGTATGAACGTGAGTGCGATAATATTGTCCGGGTGCGAATGGTATATGACTCTGTGCCCTTTTGCCGCTTTTTTGGAATGGGCGGCAAGGTGGCTTATCAATTCGCTTGTCGGTTTTTGAGATTTGTCACCGAATACCACCGCGGCGTTTTTGCCGTCGTCGCCGATTTTTACGATCGAAAGCGTACGGTAAGGATCACCGCTAATATTCCCTATAAAAGAGCCGGAATTCGTCGTGAGAAAATATTCCCCCGCGAGATCCTTATACCCAATATCAAGATTAAAACGTCGTTCTCCGTTAAAGAACGGCTCGGAAGCGCGGACATCCCCGTCGGTCAACCTGTAAGTGAGGTTGCCGCCGTTTCTTTCGTGCCAGCCTTTCATGTCGGCTTTGGCGAACAGCCTGAGCGCCCGTTCCATATACGGGAGTGCGAAAATATTGTTGGCGTTTGCGTTGGCGTTTGTGTTTGCGTTTACGTTTACATTCATGTTCAGCCATCCTCTCCCGACTCCGACCGGCGCTGTCCCTTTTAAACCCGCTTACAGAGGTTTAATGATTAGGATTATTATAAATAAAATCCGCGATGCGTGTAAAATCGTAAATATCAAGCTCTTCGCCCCTGACGTTTTGCGAAAAACCCAGCGATATCAGCATATCGTTCACCTTTGTTTTTGAAAACGCGGTTTCCGGGCAAGCCGAAAGGCAGTTGACGAGCGTCTTTCTGCGGTGGGCGAAGGCGAGCCGTATCAGCTTAAAAAAAAGCTCGGTGTCGGCGGGTTTGACAGGAGGAGTTTTATACATGTCGAATCTCACCACCGCGGAATCTACCTTTGGCTTGGGCGAAAAACATCCGGCGGGTACGTCGAAAAGCTTTTTCACCGAAGCGTAGTAGGAACAAAACAGCGTGAGCGAGGAATATTCGGCGGTGGATTTTTTCGCGGCGAGCCTGCGAGCGACTTCTTTCTGCACCATGACGGTGACAGTGTCGAAAATCGCGCCGCATTCCATGAGTTTTATCAAAATAGGTGAGGTGATATAATAGGGAATGTTTGCGCACACGCAGACGGGCATGGATGCGAAATTTTCACTTATAAGCTCATTGATATCCGTTTCGAGTATATCGCCTTCGATTATCGTGACGTCACCGCAGCCGCTAATTGAGAATTTTTCATTTAATAACGGTATAAAGTCGCGGTCAATCTCGACTGCGACCACTTTTTTAGCAATTTTTGCGATATGCTCCGTCAGCACGCCCCTGCCCGGGCCAATTTCTATCACCCCGTGGGAAGCGGTTATGCCGGATTCGCGTGCGATCCGTTCGGGAATCGCCGTACCGAGCAGAAAATTCTGTCCGTACCGTTTTTTGGCTTTGCCGTATTCGGGGTTCATTCCTTGTCTATCACCGTCAGGAATTTGGCGGCTTTGCCGACGGCAAACTGCCCGTGAGGTATGGCGGGGTTGAAATAGACCGAGTCGCCTTCGTTTAAAATAATTTCCTTGCCGCCGATAACGACGCCTATCGTACCTTCCAGCACGAGGTTGAACTCCTGCCCGCCGTGGCTCACCGGCTGCGGCTTTTTATCCGACGGCGAAATCGTAACGATCATAGGCTCTTTGTTGCGTCCCTTAAAATTGGAAGCGAGCGACTCGAAAGCGTAGCCCGCGTATCTCTCCACGCCTACGCCCCTGCCTTTGCGCGTCACGGCGTAAACGTCCATCCGCGGCGATTCGCCGGTCAAAAGATCGGTGGGATCCACGCCGAGAACCGAAGCCACGTTGTATATCATGCTTATGGGGATATCCTTTTCGCAGTTTTCATAAGCGTTATAAAGCTCGAACGGCATGTCTATCCGTTTTGCCAAGTCTAAAGCGGACACGTCGAGTATGTCGCGCAGATATTTTATCCTGTCGGCAATTTGCTTTAACTGTTCCCCGTTTCCCATAATAAACCCCCAAAATAGCTGTTAACAGAGTATAACATACCGCTTTTGTCTTGTCAAGGTTGTTGTTATATTCAATATAAAAAGCGATCTGCGGTTGTCAAACATATGGTCTATTTTTTATTTTAAAGAAAGCCGTTAATG
>CAYOGQ010000049.1:7865-12853 GCA_964403645.1 uncultured Ruminococcus sp. | reverse complement strand
CAATTCAAGCAGCCGCTGCTCGAGTTTTCGGGCGCCTGCGCCGGCTGCGGCGAAACGCCCTACGCCAAGCTGATCACCCAACTGTTCGGCGACCGTATGATTATCGCCAACGCTACCGGCTGCACCTCCATCTGGGGCGGTTCGGCGCCCTCCACCCCCTACACCGTAAATAAAGAAGGCAAGGGTCCCGCGTGGGCGAACTCGCTGTTCGAGGACAACGCGGAATACGGCTTCGGCATGGCTTCCGCCGTCAGGCAGCGCCGCGCCAAACTGACGGTGATTATCGAAAAATTCGCTTCCTCCGGTTACGAACTCATTGATGCCCCCTCCAAGGCATGGCTTGCGGTTAAGGACGAAGGCGAAGCCTCCAAAGCGGCTTCCGCCGACCTTATCGCCGCCATAAAGCAGGCCGACATCGAATGCGGCTCCTGCGGTTGCGAATTCGATCCGTTGTACAAGCAGGCGCTCGCCATGCAGGACCTCTTCGTCAAGAAGTCGATCTGGATCTTCGGCGGCGACGGCTGGGCTTATGACATCGGCTTCGGCGGGCTTGACCATGTGCTCGCCTCCGGAGAGGATGTCAACGTGTTCGTGTTCGACACGGAGGTCTATTCGAATACCGGCGGGCAGGCTTCCAAATCCACACCGACGGGTTCGGTGGCGCAGTTCGCCGCCGCCGGCAAGAGCACCAAAAAGAAGGACCTTGCGGGTATTGCCATGAGCTACGGTTATGTGTATGTCGCACAGGTTGCCATGGGTTCGGACTACAATCAGTGCGTCAAGGCGATAACGGAAGCCGAAAGCTACCACGGTCCCTCGCTGGTCATCGGATATGCCCCGTGCATCAATCACGGCATAAAGAAAGGTCTGGGAACCTCCATGCTGGAAACCAAAGCGGCGGTGGCCGCCGGCTATTGGCACACTTTCAGGTACCACCCCGTTGCCGCCGAGCAGGGCAAGAACCCCTTCACCCTCGACTCCAAAGAGCCCTCGACGGATTATAAAGAATTCATCAACACCGAGTCAAGATATTCGTCGCTCAACCTGTTCTTCCCCGATAGGGCAAAAATACTGTTCGACAGAGCGGAGCAGGAAGCCAAGGCGAGATATCAGAAGCTCAAAAAGCTTGCCGACGGGCAATAATCCGTCGTCAAATAAATAATCGCACCGCGAGCCGCCGCGTCGTAATAAACGTTAAACTTATAATTATTATAATAGGAATAAACGTAAAAAGACGCGGCGCGCCGCTTTGCTCGGCTTGAAAACCGGCGGAAAGGACGTTGGGAACGATGGGTAACAACGCTAAGGTTAAGGTTAAAGTTAAAGTTAAAAAGGACAACTACAACTTTATAAACATCGTCGCGGTGATTGCCTGTCTCGGCGTCATCGTGGTCATCCTCACCGTGCTTTTCGCCAGCTACATATTCGACAGGTCGTCACAGACGGACGGACAATCGTCGGCGGAAGAATCGCCGGCCGAAAGCTCCGGCGACGAACTGTCTTCGGATGACAGTACCGATGCGTCACCGGGTGAATCCTCGGCCGACGAAAGCGGCATGGACGCAAGCACCGAAGCGAGCGCGGACGGCAGCTTTAGCATCGTAGCGCTCGACCGCGAAGAGATCCGCCGCGGGACGCTGATTATAGTCAACGGCGATAACCCGTATGATTTCAGCCGGGAAACTCCGCTGGTCGGCATATACGAAAAACGCACGCAAAACTACAAGCTGATCGACGGGTCCCTTAAAATTGCGCCTGATGTTATGGACCGCTTGAACGAAATGCTCGACGGACTTTACGGCGCGGTGAATCTGAACTCTCTCACGCTGACAGCCGCTTACCGGGACAAAACCGCGCAGCAAGCCGCCTACGACCAAGGAAAGGACACCGCTGCGGGCGGATACAGCGACCTCCACACGGGTTATTCCTTCAAATGCACCATCTATCCGACAAGCGACGGCTCGCTCACCGAAGGCAAGTTTTTATGGCTTGCCGAAAATTGCAAGTATTACGGCTTCGTTCTGAGGTATCCCGAAGGGAAAAGCTCAATAACCGGCACGTCCGCCGCTTCCAACTTTTTCAGGTATGTCGGCGAACCCCACGCTTACCTTATGGCATTGAACGATTACTGCCTTGAGGAATACGTCGACTTCTGCAAGCGCTTTTCATATGAAAACCAATATAAGATCGAATACGACGGCATTAAATATGCCATATATTACGCGGAAGCCTCTCTGTCCGGGGTCACCGAAATCAAGGTGCCCGAAGGCTGCGAGTATGTCGTCTCCGGAGACAACTCATCGGGCTTTATAATTACCGCGGTTATGGGATAAACGTTACAACGCCCGTAAAACGGCAGAAATTCCCGGTTAAAGCTGCGTTTAATCTTCTTTTTTGCGTTGAAAAGCTTTCCGATTATCAAAAAAAACGAGAACAAATGTTTTGTAGGAATTTTGAGAGTGTAGAAAAAGTCTGAGTAAATTTGTGCAAAATGTGCAAAAGAAATGCCAAATTATAGCTTGTAATAAATAATAATTTTTATATTATACAACCTGTTTGAACGTGGTTGTATATTTTTTGTTCAAATTTAAATGTTTACAAAATTAATAATATATCTCCGGTGGTTTTGCGGTTAATGGCTGCGGGCGTATGTAAAGCGCTTGATATTGGCACGATTTGCGAATGCATAAGGCATTTTTTACCGGAATTCGCCTAAACTCCGCAAAAATTGTCAGCGGCTATATGTCATTTTGCACAAGTACAAATTGCACATATACAAATGGAGAAAAGCGTATGAATAAAACGTGAACGAATGGGCTTTCGGTATATATTGCTCAAAAACGAGCATTTGTTTATATGCACTCTTGACAAAGTGACCATAATACGTTATAATTTAGCATAAACATTTATGGGCGCAGCCTTAACCGGCTCACAATAAATAGCGTTTATTACTCTGGCAGGAGGAATCTTATGAGCAAAATTAAAATCCCATTGAAACGGATGCTCGGCTTTGTTCTCGCGCTGCTGTTTCTCGTCACGGGCGGCGGTGTATTAGGCACGGGCGTTACGGCGGAGGCTCTCGTCGAAAGCGTCAGCGGATCCGATTCGCTGGTCAGGACCTCGCTTGCGGAAATCAAAAGCGTGCTGACCTCACTTTCTTACAGCGCGTATATCGCGGAAAACTCCGCGGTCCCCGACGCCGAAAGCTCCGTCCCTTTGGATATCTTCAATTATGTGGAAAACGCCACCACCGCCACGGTAAAAACCGATGACGGCGACAAATACGGTACTGACGGAAGGGTGCTTTTGGTCGGCGACGACGGCAAGATCACCTTTGGCGTCAGCATAGCCAAAGCCGCTTTCTACAATATCGAAATCGAATACTGGACCGGCAACGCCGAAATCAAGGACGGCGATGGAAACGTCATATCCAAGGGCAAATCCACCGAAATCGAAAGGATGCTGCTCATAGACGATGCGGTTCCCTTCAAGGAGGCGCGCTCCATCACGCTGACCAGAAGCTGGATCGATACATATTATCAGTTGGACAGCTCGTATAAGAGCGTGTACGACGACGCCGGCAACCGCCTTACCTATACCTCCCTTGACACGGCTTTCGCGGAAGCCGTCGCCGACCAGGGAAAAAACCAACGCATTTTCCAGCGCGATAACAGCGGCAATGAGATGAAGCCCGTCAAGACGCTTTATCCCATGTGGGTTAACGCGCGCTTTTTCGACTCTTCGGGATATTCATCCGAAGCGCTGCGCTTCTGCCTTTCGGAAGGGGAACACACCATAACCCTCTCCACCGTGCGCGAAGCCGTCGCGATAAAGAGCATAACCCTCGTCCCGCGCGAGGTCACCCGCACCTATAACGAATACCTGGATTATTACGCGAACCTCGGTGCCGCGGATTACAGCGGCGACACCGCCGTCAAGGTGCAGGCGGAATATCCTGTTACCACTTCCGATAAAACCATATACCAAATAAACGACAGATCGTCCGCCATCACCGAACCGCAGGACGCGGCGCTTCAGCGCCTCAACTCCATCGGCGGCGACAAATGGACCTATGTCGGACAATGGATCGAATATAACATCACCGTTCCCGAAGACGGTTTTTACAATATCGTCCTCCGTTATAACCAGTCGATTATGGAGGGCATGTACGTTTCGCGCAAAATTATCATAAACAGCGAGCTGCCCTTCGCGGAAGCCGCCGAATGCCGCTTCAATTACGGCGACAGCTGGCGCGTGTGCGGTTTCTATGACGGCAAGGCCGATCTGCCGGAAGGGGATAAATATTTTAAATTTTATCTCAAAGAAGGCGTCAATACGATAAAAATGGAAGTCGTGCTCGGCGACATGTCCGAAATATTGAGCGGAGTCGAAAATATTCTCACCTCCGCCAATGCGTATTACAGAAAAATCCTCATGCTCACCGGACCGGAACCCGACGAATTCCGTGATTACGGCTTTGAAAAACTGATGCCCGACGTTTTAAAAGGGCTGAAAAAAGCCGCGAACGACTTATATGACGTTTCCGCCAAACTCACCGAAATCACGGGCGTCCGCGGCAACAACAACGGCACGCTCGAAAGAGTTGCGCTCGTGCTGGAACGCATGGGTAAAAAGCCCAACAAAATCGCCGTCACTCTGGCGACGATGAAAGACTATTTGGCGGCGCTCGGCTCCTGGCTGACCGACGCGCAATCTCAGCCGCTCGAGCTGGACTATATTATTGTCCAGTCCGTGGATCACAAACTCCCGACGGCAGAAGCCGGTTTCTGGGTGAAACTGTGGAACGAACTGAAAAAGTTTTTCACTTCCTTCTTCGCCGACTACAACTCCATAAGCTCGACCTCCCACCTCACCGAGGAAGAGGAAAAAGCGCTCGAATCCGCTTCCATCGAGGTCTGGACCGCTTCCAGCCGCGAACAGGCTCAGATTATCAAGCGCCTTATCGACGACGACTTTATGCAGAAATA
>CAYOGQ010000049.1:0-7855 GCA_964403645.1 uncultured Ruminococcus sp. | reverse complement strand
TTTCAGTAAACCTTAAGCTGGTTATAGGGGGCACTCTTCTGCCGGCGACTCTCGCGGGGACCGGACCCGATGTGGCGATGAACATCGACCAGGGGACGCCCGTCAATTACGCCATCCGCTCCGCCGTGCTCTCGCTCAACTCCGACAAGCACGGTTACGATTTCAACGATTTTACGCCTTACAAGGACAATCCCGCCTATTCCGGCATAATAGATAATGTGGCGACTTTCGACGAGGTGTTCGGCAGATTCGCTCCCGCGGCGAAGATACCCGTCACCCTGTACGGCGAAACCTACGCACTGCCGGAAACCATGTCGTTTTCGATGATGTTCTACCGCAAGGATATTTTCGTTGAAGAAAACCTCACCGTGCCCAACACCTGGGACGAATTCAAGACCTGCATCTCGACTCTTCAGGCGGATAATCTCAACATCGGCTTCCCGCAGGGGCTTTCGGGTTCCATGATACTCATGTACCAGAACGACGAAACGCTTTACGACGAGGGCAACTACGATTATTATCTCGAAAATTATCCCGAACTTTTCGGTTATGACGAAACAACCGGCAAATACACCAAAAACGTGTATGAAAAGACCTATGTGGACGATGAGGGCAACACCGTCACCGAAACTGTCCCGATGACCGACGGCATGACGATAAACCTCGATTCCAACGAATCGCTTGCGGCGTTTAAAAAAGTGTGCCAATACTTCACGATGTACGGCTTCCCGGTTTCCTACGCGCTTGCAGACCGCTTCCGCGACGGCACCATGCCTTTGGCGATAGCCGACTACGCTTCCACCTACAACACACTCATAGTGTTCGCTCCCGAAATAACCGGGCTTTGGGAATTCACCCCGCTCCCCGGCACGCTGCTTGCCGACGGCAAAACGATCGACAATACAACCGTCGCCAGTATCTCCACCATGATGCTCATGCGCACCGTCAAGCCGGAAAACGCATTTTCCGCCTGGGTGTATATGCAGTGGTGGACTTCCGCCGAAGTTCAATCCACCTACGCTAACGAGATGGAAGCCCTCCTCGGACCTTCCGCGAAGCAGGCGACGGCCAACCTTGAAGCGCTGTCTCTGATGTCGTGGTCGAAGGATGAACTGGACAGCCTGAAGGCACAGCTCAACGCGGTGCAATGCACCCCCGAATACCCGGGCAGCTATATCATATCGCGTTATACCAACTTCGCTTTCCTCGACGTTTACAACAAGGACGCCGAACCCGTCACTCAAATGCTTTCGTTTATCGTACCTATTAATAAAGAGCTGACAAGAAAACGCAACGAGTTCGACCTGATCACCGCGGATATGATAAGCGAGATCGACGCCGAACACGGCAATAAATAAGCGGCTTTTGTAAATAAGCGAGGAGGATTTAGAAATGTCAAAAAACAAGACCGAAGAGGTCATAATCAGGAGTGACATGTCCAAAGCCAAATGGACGCTTATACAGGTCAAGAAGTATAAAGTCGCTTATCTCATGATAGCACCGTTCTTTATACTGTTCTTCCTGTTTACGGTGATTCCGGTCGTGCTTTCGCTGCTGCTCAGCTTCACCACTTTCAATATGTTGGAAATGCCTAAGTTCGTGTTCATGGACAACTACATAAGGCTTTTCCTCGACGACGAAATATTCTTGATAGCAATAAAAAACACCCTGGGTTTCGCGGCGGTCACCGGACCCGCGTGCTACTGGTTGTCGCTGTTTTTCGCTTGGTTCATCAACGAACTGAGACCGAAGATAAGGGCATTGGTAACGCTGCTGTTTTACGCCCCGTCGATTTCGGGCAGCGTTTACCTCATCTGGACGGTGTTCTTCTCGAGCGACCAGTACGGCTTCGCCAACGCGTGGCTGATGAAAACGGGTGTTATCAACAAACCCGTGTTGTGGTTCCAGGATGAAAAATACATATTCACGCTTATCATCGCGGTGGCGCTCTGGACCAGTCTCGGCACCTCGTTCCTGACGCTTATCGCCGGCTTCCAGGTAGTTGACCGGACGCTTTACGAAGCGGGCGCGGTGGACGGTATCAAGAACCGCTGGCAGGAGCTGTGGTTTATCACGCTCCCCACCATGCGCCCCCAGCTCATGCTCTCCGCAATACTCGCCATAACCAGTTCGTTCGGCTTCGGAGGAATCATCACCGCATTAGTCGGCTTCCCAAGCCCGAACTACTGCGCCTGGACCATTGTCCACCATCTCGAAGACTACGGCGGTTATCGTTTCGAAATGGGCTACGCCTCCGCGATCGCCACGATACTGTTCCTGATGATGATAGGCTGCAACCTACTTGTTAATAAAGTGCTCAGAAAGGTAGGTACCTGATTATGGGATTATTTAAAAATAAACAGCCGAAAGAACAATTCCAACGTTCTATAAACCGTACCGTCAGGGGCGACATAGGCATCTACATCATACTCGCCATTTTCGGCGTGTTGATGGTGGTACCTCTGGTTTACGCGATAGGTCAGTCGTTAAAGCCCCTTGAGGAATTTTGGGTGTTCCCGCCCAGGCTCATCCCTGTAAACCCCACTTTTAAAAACTTCAGGGATCTGTTCAGGCTGATGGGCGACAGCTGGGTACCCTTTTCCAGGTACATATTCAACACCGTGTTGATTTCCGTCGTGGGCACCGCGGGTAACGTCATCCTTTCGTCTTACGCCGCTTACGCCATGTCTAAGATACCCTTCCCCGGAAGAAGTATCCTTTTCAAGATCATAGTATATTCGCTGATGTTCAGCTCCACGGTCGTGGGTATCACCATGTTCATCCTGATGAGCGAATTCCAATGGATCGATACCTACCTCGCGGTGATAGTCCCGGCGTTCTGCACGACCTACGGACTTTACCTCATGAAACAGTTTATGGAAACCTCGGTCACCGATGCGGTGCTCGAATCCGCGCGTATCGAGGGAGCTTCCGAAAACAGAATTTTCTGGAAGATCGCCATGCCGATGGTCAAACCGGCGTGGATAACCCTCATAATCTTCGCTTTCAAGGACCTGTGGAACACCGGCTCCAATATGTATATTTACAGCGAACAATTAAAGACTTTTAACTATGCTATCAGTCAGCTGGTCACGTCGGGTATTTCAAGAACCGGCGTTTCCGCCGCCGCAACGGTCGTTATGATGATAGTTCCCATACTGGTGTTTGTAATTACCCAGTCAAATATCATACAGACAATGTCCACTTCGGGCATGAAGGATTAAAGGAGGATACGATGAAATCCAAATTAATTAAAGTATTGCTTCTTGCCATATGCTGTATTATGGTATTCGGCGGGATTATCGCGAACGCCTTGATCCCCTATGCCACTTATACATACAGCGTTAACGGATGGAGGCAGATAAGCCCCGACGCTTACGTCCCCTCCGAAATGATCACTTCCGGTTCGATCAAGAAAGGGCTGGATTCCGGCGTGAACGAAATGGCGTCCCAGCTTTACGGCTCCGACTGGAAGGATATCGCTGCGCTGACCGACGTCTGCGTCGACAAGCTCGGTTACGTCTACCTTGTGGACCAAGGCGCGTCCGGCACCGCGTCGAGGATTATCTGCCTTGACGAAAAATTCAATCTGCGTTTGATCATAAGCACCTTCACCAACCATATGGGCGTTCCGGATAACCTTTCCGGCTCAACCGGGGTGTTTGTTTCCGACACCGAAATCCTCGTGGCGGATACGGCCAAAGCTCGTATAGTCATTTTCGACAAGGTCGGCAATTTCAAGTTCATAGTACCCGAACCTTCGAGCGACATATTCCCGGAAACCTGCATTTACAAGCCCGTCGCCGTGGCGACCGACTCGGCGGGGACGATATACGTTGTGTCCTCGGGGGTCAACTACGGTGTCATTTCCTTGAACAGGGACGGTTCGTTCAACGCGTTTATCGGACCTCAAAAGGTGGTTTACAACGCGTGGGACCTTTTCAAGCGTAATTTTATGACCGCTAAGCAAATAGCTTCCCTGCCGAGGACCGTTTCCGTCGAATACAACAACATAATAATTGACGACGACGGCTTCCTGTATGTCACCACCGCGGCGATAGACCCCGCCACCCAACAAAATGCCATCGTCTCTAAGGACAAGAGCGACAAGTACGCTCCGGTCAAAAAGCTCAACCCCAGCGGCAAGGACGTCATGCTGCGGAACGGCTTCTATCCCCCCTCCGGGGAAGTCAACGCAAGCCCCCGCGCCTCGTCAAGCTATTCAATTTACGGCTGTTCCACCATCGTGGACGTCGCGCTGGGCCCCAACGGGATGTGGTCGATTATCGACCAGAAGCGCAGTAAGGTGTTCACCTATGACACCAACGGCAACCTGCTGTTCGCCTTCGGAGACATAGGCGATCAGGTGGGCTTGGCGCAGCATATCGTGGCAATTTCATATCAGGGCACCAAGATGCTGCTTACCGACTCGACTTCCAACTCCGTCACGGTTTATAAGCGCACCGCTTACGGCGACCTCCTCGCCGCCGCTCTTCAGAATACGGAAGACAAAAACTACGACGAAGCGGTTAAATATTATATTTCCATATTACAGCATAACAACAACTATGACTCGGCTTACGTCGGCATCGCCGAATCCCTTTACAGAAGCAACGATTTTGAAGGATCCATGGCCTATTACAAATACGCATTTGACACCAAGGGTTTCTCAAAGGCTTATTCGGAATACCGCAAGGCATGGGTGGAGGATTGGATATTAATCGTCCCAGCGGTTGTGATATTGTTCTGCGTCGCGTGGAGCATGTTCCTCAAATACGCCAAGAAACAAAACATTAAAAACCGCGTTTATAAAGAAAAACGCACAATAAAAGAAGAGCTTTTATACGCGTTCCACCTTATAATGCATCCTTTTGACGGTTTTTGGGACTTGAAGCATGAAAACCGAGGAGGCATAAGGGGCGCCACCATTATCCTGCTGACGACCGTTCTGGTCTTTATCTATCAGGCTGTGGGGCGCGGCTACCTTTACAACCAATACGGCCTTGGCGTCGACTATTTCATGCAGATACTTTCCGTAACTATGCCCTTGTTTTTATGGGTGACCGCCAACTGGTGTCTGACGACTCTGTTCGACGGCGAAGGCACGTTCAAGGACATCTACATAGCGTCCTGCTACGCGCTCACCCCGTTGCCCATACTGTTGCTTCCCACTGTATGGATCGCCAACATCGTGACCGCCGACGAGATGGCAATATTGGCTCTGGTCGAATCGCTGGCTTTCTTCTGGATGGGAATGCTTATATTCTTCGGAATGATGGTTACCCACGATTACACCTTGGGCAAAAACATACTCACCACTATCGGCACGATAGTCGGAGCGGCGTTTATAATGTTCATCTGCATTTTGTTCGGATACCTTATTCAAAGAGTATTTACTTTCTTCTACAACATTTACATCGAAATATCATTTAGAACATAACTGAAAGGAGGGAGATGGGTGATTAAAATGAAAAAATCAATTTTGCGGTTTACGGTGCTGCTTCTGGCGCTTATGATGGTTTCCCCGTCCGTCCTGCAGGTGGTATCGCTGGCGGCGACTTCCGAAGCCTCCAGCGAAAACGTCTGGGACACGCTGGACCCCGCCTACACCACTGTGGCGTTTAACTCGGTTGAGGAACGGATTAACGGCAACGAGGTCATACCCTCGATGAATCTGATCCTCGTGAGCTACGGTTACGCCCTGTACAACGACCCGAATACAGGTGAGGTTATCTGCCTCAAACTCGCCGACCCGGACGCGGACGGCAATTATGCCACTATCGGCGGTGAAAACAGCGCGGCATATGATTATGTCGGCTATTACTGCACCAACCCTTATATGCTCGGGCAAAGCTATTCAAAATCCGCCGACGGTAAAAACACCGACTCATCGCTCGCGGTCAAGAGGACGCTGCTTTCCCAGCTTTTGGTGAAATACACCGAAAACACAACCGGCACAACGCTCGAATCCTACGCAAACTCGGCGATGTACAACCAAATCACCGTCAAAGCCATCCGCGGAGGGCTGAGGGTGGAATATACCATCGGACGCGAGGAGACCACTTACCTTGTGCCGCGTCGGATCAGGTTCGACAAATGGATGAACCTTCTGGTGCAAATAGCCGAAAACTCCACTTACCCCAAAGACAAGCGGACTTTCATGGCATATTACACCCTGAGGGCGACCAATATGGAACAGCTGACCTCCTGGGGCGATAAATTCGCAAAAGATAAGGTTTCGGTCTCCACACAGGAATACCTGTTTATGACCAGGTCCGAATTCAAGGCGAGATACCCCGACCAGATGATCTCATTCGGCATGTACGCGGGTGTTTTTACCAACTATATGGACGATATGAAGATGAAATCCAAAAAGACCATCGAGGAATCTCTCAGCACCTATCCCTGCACGGCGAACTTTGCAATAATGGTGTGCGACGGCACCGCGAAAGCGGCGGAGCTGCGTAAGGTTGAACAATACGTCAAACTCTACACCAACTACACCAAAGAACAGATGGAAGAGGACCATTCCGAAACCAACTACACCTCGAACGACAAAATTCCCGCCCTGTTCAAAATGGCTATCGAATATACGCTTGACGAGAACGGGCTGTATGTCCGCGTAAACGCCGGCAACGTGCGTTTCGACTCCACCAACTACACGTTGAATTCCATCGCGGTCCTGCCCTATGCGGGCGCCGCCAACACGAACAACGACGGCTACATATTCTCGCCTGACGGCGCGGGTACTTTGTTCGACTTAAAATCGATCGCCGGCACCCAGTTCACCACCACGGGGAGCATTTATGGCCAGGACTACGCCTACCACTCGATTGTCGGCGCCAATAAAGAGGTTATGAGATACCCCGCTTACGGCGCGGTAGAAACGGTGATCACCACCGTGGAAGAACCGGGTGTTGAGATTATCATCAACGAAGATGGCGAAGAAGAAGAAATCGAAGTCATAAACGTCATCGAAACCCCCCATAACTACGGTTATCTCGCCGTGGTCACCGCGGGCGACTCGCTCACCAAGCTAACCGTGGCAAACGGAGGTTCGCTGCATATGTTCGCCTCCGCTTACACCACTTTCAACCCGCGCCCCAGCGACACCTATTACCTCGACAGCGGTATCTCGGCGGGCACGGACGCGATGTGGACGGTCGAATCCAAGCGCAGATATACCGGCGATTACGGAATCCGCGTGTTTATCCTCGGCGGCGACGACGCCACCTATTCGGGCATGGCGAACACTTATCGCAGTTATCTTGAAAATAATGGCGCCATTAAAAGACTTGAAGAGGACGGCAGTGACAATATCCCGCTGTATATCAAAACTCTCGGAGCGCTTTGGACGACCAAAAACGTGCTCGGCGTCCCTACAGAAACGACGGTCCCGCTCACCAGCTTCGACGACACCGTTGACATGCTCGAAATGCTCAAGAGCAGAGGTATCACCAACGTAAAAGTGCTCATGGAGGGCTGGTGTAACGAAGGCATGTGGCCTCTCGTACCCTCAAAAATCGAACTGTGCAAGGCATTGGGCGGTCAAGACGCTTTCAACAGGCTGTTGGCGTATGTCGGCGATAAATCGAACGGAAACATTCAATTGTTCCCCAACCTCGATTTCGCGCTTGCCTGCAACGACAAGTTGTTCGACGGGTTCGACACCGACAAAGACCTCGCCAAGACCATTGACGACAGGTGGGCCGGATTGAAAATATACGACCCGGTGCGCCAGGGCTACACTCGTGCCGGCCAAGGCATTATCTCCCCCAAGGTCATGGATAGATTTTACACCAACACTTATAAGGATTATTCCAAATTCAATATCGGCGGCATAGCCGTCACCTCC
>CAYOGQ010000048.1:12411-13371 GCA_964403645.1 uncultured Ruminococcus sp. | reverse complement strand
AAAATTTATTTTTCAAACGTTTTGTCTTTTGTGAGATAACGGCTTTCAAACCGCGATATCTCCGCTTTTCCTCCGGTGAGTTCGGATATCGCCGCGGCGGCGGCTTCGAAACGGTCTTCTTCGACAAAACATTCGGCATAAACCGTTTCGGTATAAGCTACGCTGTTTATGCCGACGCCCGACGTTTTGAAATAATATTCAAGTTTTTGTATATCCGCGTATGAAATTTTCACGCCGAACGGGACGAATTTTTCCCAAACGGCTATTCCGGCCTTTTCCACCGCCGATTTGGCGGATGCGGTATAAGCCCTGACCAGTCCGCCCGCGCCCAGCAGCGTGCCGCCGAAATAGCGCGTGACAACCGCCGCCGCGTCGGTTATGCCCTCCTTGCGAAGCACGTTGAGCACGGGGATGCCGGCGGTGCCGCGCGGCTCGCCGTCGTCGGAAAAACGGGTCGTGTTGTCGGAGCGGAGGGTATAAGCGTAGACGTTATGCGTGGCGTCGGAATATTTTTTTCTGACGGAATTTATGAATTCCAACGCCTCCTCCTCGGACGAAACCGGGGCAACAGAACAGTAGAAAACCGATTTTTTCTCGGTAATTTCGGTAAAAGCCTTGCCTTTCAGACTTTTATAGCCGTCGGAAGTCATGACTTTGAATTGCAAAATTCATGGTACACCGCGCGTATCGCCTCTTCAAAATCGCTTTCGGCGACTCCGACGATGATGTTCAACTCCGATGAACCCTGGTCTATCATCTTGATATTGACTCCCGCCTTGGCTATCGCCGTGAAGATGCGCGACGCGATGCCGGGGTTGTTGACCATACCGCGCCCGACCACCGCAATCAAAGCCATCGATGACTCGATCGATACGTTGTCGGGGTTCACCATGCGTGAAAGCTTGTTGAGCAAAAAATTTTCTTTGCCTTTTATTAAGGACGAATCCACAATCACCGACA
>CAYOGQ010000048.1:0-12401 GCA_964403645.1 uncultured Ruminococcus sp. | reverse complement strand
GTCGATCCCGGAGGGGAGGTGCTCGAAGCAGACGTTCATGTCATAGAACGCCTGTAACACCTTCATGCCGAAGCCGACCTCCCGGTTCATCATATCCTTTTCGAGATGCACGACGGAAAAGCCCTTCTTTCCGGCGACGCCGGTGATGATTTCGGGGTTGACGGTGGAGGCTTCCGGCACGATGAGCGTCCCCGGTTCGTCCGGGGCGTTGGTGTTTTTGATATTAATGGGTATCCCCGCGATCTTCACCGGGAAAATGGAATCCTCGTGCAGCACCGTAGCGCCCATGTAGGACAGCTCGCGCAGCTCGCGGTAGGTGATTGTGCTGATAGGGAGCGGGTTTTCCACGATTTTGGGGTCGCACATCAGAAAGCCCGAAACATCGGTCCAGTTTTCGTATAAATCCGCCATGACCGCGCGCGCCACGACCGCGCCGGTGATATCGCTGCCGCTGCGGGAGAAGGTCTTGATTTCCCCGCAGGGGAGAGAGCCGTAAAATCCGGGAATGACGGCGCGCTTTGCCGACAACAGGCGTTCGGACATGAACAAATTGGTGCGGTCGGCGTTGAAAGACTTATCGGGTCCAAAGAATAAGATCTCCGCGGCGTCGATAAATTCAAACCCGAGGTATGCCGCCAGCAGGATGGCGTTTAAGTATTCCCCGCGGCTTGCGGCGTAGTCCACGGTGCAGCCTTTTTCAAGATTTTTGTATATTATATCAAATTCCCGGTCGAGCGTAAGGTCGAGGGAAAGCCCTTTGCTAATTTCGTCGTATCTGTATTTGATTTTGGTTAATGTGGGCGCGAAATCCTTGCCCGCGGAAGCGAGTGACTGGCATTCTATGAGCATATCCGTGACCTTGGCATCGCCCGAAAAACGTTTGCCGGGGGCGGAAGGGACGACGTAACGCCTTGCTGGGTCGGATAAAATGATTTCCGCGGCTTTTTTGAAATGTTCGGCATCCGCCAGCGACGATCCGCCGAATTTTACGACTTTGATACTCTCGTATTCTGACATTTAAGCATACCTCTGTATAATTATTAAAATTATATTTTTAGATGATGACATATTAGCACAACGCCGATAAAAATACAATAGCAATTTTACACCTCTTTTTGTTTAAAAGCATTATTATTATATGCCGTTTTTCGGATTTCGTATGCCGTTATACTCGCGACGCACGGCGTTTTTACGGATTGGGTATTGACAAGATGCCGTAAAAGGATTATACTTAACAATTGATCCGCCCCCATAGTTAAATGGATATAACAAGCCCCTCCTAAGGGTTAGTTATGGGTTCGATTCCCGTTGGGGGTGCCAGAAAAAACGGCTTGCCGCGGCAAGCCGTTTTTTCAATGAACATTGCTTTTATACCAATCCCGATCATGCGTTTTTAACCGCGCTAATCAAATCTGTATATTTTATCACTTTTTGGTAAACAATATATTAAGGCGAAAAACGGCTTTAACCGATTATCCTCGCTTAATAAACGTTCCGCGGTAAAAGCATAAAAAAGTGACCTTAAAACGTTAAACGTCAAAATAAGTCGATTAAATCTATAAAATTCGTAAAAAATGCCTATACCAAAAATATTACAAATCTGTTATAATATAGACGGCGAGCGGCGGCTTTTGCGTAAAGCCGTTTTTTCGCATTAAATAAGCAGTTCGGCTTATTTTATCCGCAAAGCCAACCAAGAAGTTCAAGACAGCCTATTATGGCGTCGGCTCAATATCTAAATATAGGGAGGGATTGAAATGTTCGGAAAAGGCGATTGCATCGTTTACGGCGCGAACGGGGTCTTTAAAGTGACCGATGTGTGCGCTTCGCCGTTCGGCGGAGGCGATTTGCGCGTTTATTACGCCCTAAAACCGCTCGACGACAACGCTTCCGTCATTTATACCCCCGCAGAAGGCGGCAGGATCGCCCTGCGCCCGCTCGCGAGCAGGGAGGATATCGAGGAACTGCTCGAACGGATCAACGAGATCCCCGACATTGTCGTCAACAACGAAAAGCAGCGGAAAGATTCTTACCGGGAGGCGATGTCGAACGCGTCACCGGAGGATTATATCCGCATCATAAAGACGGTGGCCTCGCGGCGCGAAAACGCGCTGGAAACCCACCGCCACCTCGCCATCACCGACACCGAATACGAGCGGCTGGCGAAATACTGCCTGTACAACGAGCTTTCGCTGGTGCTGGATATGCCTTTCGGCGAGATCGAAGGATACCTAAAACAGAAGTCGAACAAAAAAAGGCAACCTCAGGCGCTTTAATTTATTGACCGTAATATTTTATTTGGTTTTCTATTTCTTTATAAAGGTTTTCCTTATAAGCTTCAATATAATCTTGCCGTTCTTTTGCGGACAGTTCCGGGTTTTCGTCCGCCAGAAGCCGGTCAAAGAACCTTTCCGATCCGATTATGCATTCGAGATTTATGCGAAAGATATCAAGGTCGAAATACTCCTCCCAGGTTATCCCCGCGTTTTGGCAGCGTGACAACAGCATTTCGCAGATTGAGTTGTCGCCTTCCTCCAGCCCCCGCGAAATCAGCGCTTTAGTGTCCTCGACGGTCTTGTCAATTTCGCCTTTTGAAACCGTTATGCCCGCTTCTTTGATTTTTTTTTGCATAAGCTCTTGTATAATGAACATTTTCAATAGCTCGTCGCGGGTTTTGTCCGGGTTCAGGGCACAGCACAGGTCCAAATCACTTTTATATATTGTTATATCCCCGGTTTTCGCGGCAATCGCCCCCGTCGTTTCATTGCCGCCGAAAAAGCCGAGGATTTTTTTACCCAATCCATCATTTTTTGTAGTGATAATCGTTATTGCGGATGCCAAAACGAGCAGAATAACAATTGCCGCGATTATTATCGGCTTTTTTATTTTCATAATAATACGCCCCATCCTTATCATACGTTTTATAACAGGAATTGATTTTTATAATTTTTAACCTTTCTAAATTATACACACATTTCCTTAAACTGTCAATGACTTTTAGGAATCCAGCTATTTTAATTTTTAAATTGTGTTTGCACTCAAATTGCTCGCGAACATGATAAAACCGGCGCTAAATGAACGCGCCGGTTTTTATCGTCATGGCTTTAATTATTTACTGTACCTAAAAATCTTTTTCCGCTTCCGTCAAAATTAATGTAGTACACTTCGTCTCCTTTTTTATTATCTTCAAAATCGCTGTGGGTATATATGATTCCGTTATTTAAAAACGTGTAATAAGAAGTATGTGTTTCGTCGATTATCTTTCGCTCGTTCATTCCGTCGGTTTTTATGGAATAAAGAGTGAAATCATCGCTGCCGTTTTTATAAAAAATGACATCGCCTATTACATGAATATAATACGGATGATTGGGAGAAATCACTTTTTCTTCTGTTCCGTCGATTTTAATTGAATTAAGGCTTTCGCCTTCTTCATAATAATGCCGGTAATAGATACGGTTACCCGCGAGGTGGATATTATGCGCCCTTTCGCGGGCAATTATTTGCTTTTCGGTACCGTCGGTTTTTATCCTGCTCAAATAATACCCTAACGAATCCTCGGTATAATAGATCCATCCGTCAGATATGATCAGTTCCATAATAAAAACGTCGATGATTTTCCGCCCCTCGGTGCCGTCTTTTTTTATGGAATATAAATTTTCATTGCCGTCATTGATCTTGTAATAAACCCATTCGTCGGATGACCAAATACTTGTAGGTTTATCATCGCATAACTTTTGTCTTCCGGTGCCGTCTTTTTTGACCGCGTACAGCTTGCCATCATCGCTTTCGTTGCCGTAAAAAATCCAATCGCCGTCTGTTTTAATGCTTGAATATTTATCGTCATTGATTTTATATCCGTCGGTGCCGTCGGTTTTCACGGCGAACAGTTGATGATCGGTATCCACGTAAAAAATCTGATCGCCATCGATAAACGCGTAGTAAATTATATCGTCACAGATTTTTTCTTTACCCGTAAAATCCGATTTGATTCTGTAAATTTGTTTGTTCCCGCTTTTAAAATAGATCCAGCCGTCCTGCTTCGCGAAAGGAAGTCCGCCGCCGAACAACCCGAATTTGTCTTCATTGATCCATTCGGATGGTTCGGAAGATTCCTCCGTCGCAGAAGAATCTTCCGGTACGGATGTTTCATCAGGTGCGGATGTTTCGTCAGGTGCGGATGATTCGTTCGATTCGTTCGATTCGTTTGATTCGGATGACATATTTTCTTTTGATTTATCCGTATCGCCGCCCTTATCCGCGCAGGCGATAAAGACGAACAACAGAAAAGTTGCCAAAACAACGCCGAAAAACTTTATAAAATACTTTTTCATAATCAACCTCCACTTAAATTCAGTTTTTACGGTCGGCGGCGAAGCGCTCTAACGGTACGGAAATCCTGCCGTTGTTGTCGAGTCTGACATCGCACAAGCTTTCGTAAAGGGGATACCTTTCGCAGGCGAGCTTTTGCAAGTCGATCGACAGCGGACGCCCCGTTTTGTCGAGCAGCCCGATGTCGCGGACTACCCAGTACACCCTCCCCATGCTTTTTATATAATAGCGGTTGTCGCCGTCCTTCACAGCGCCGCCGCCCACGGACACCACGCCGGGAGGGTTTTCGGCGAGTTTTTTTATGGCTTCCTTTTCGAGTTCGCGGAAACGCGCCTCGCCGAATTTATCAAATATTTCCGTGATACTCATGCCCATCTCTTTCTCGATAACCTCGTCGGCATCGGCGAAGCTCAGCCCGAACGCGTCGGCAGCGAGTTTGCCTAATTTGGTTTTACCCGCGCCCGGCATACCGATAAATACGGCGGTGTTGGGCGAAAGCTCGCGGTAAAGCGTTTTTATCATATCCCCGCCGGAGAAGCCCTCCCCGAACAGCTCGCGCGAATACGCCGCCTGCGCGACGAGCATGTATAGCCCGCCGTGGGCGTTTATTCCCCTTTGCCGCGCCTCGTAAACCAGCCGCGTGGGGTTGGGGTCGTAAATGAGGTCGTTAACCGCGGTAAGACGGGTAAAAATGCCGATATCAATCGGGCTTTCGGCGTTGCCCTTGCCCATACCCACGGGTGTGCAGTTGACGAGTACGTCGGCGTCGGCGTAGGCGGCGGTGTTTGAATAATTGACTTCGCCGGAACGCGACACTACGACTACGGCTTTCGAGTTCTCTTTTTCGCAGGCGTAGCGCACCGCTTTGGAAGCGCCTCCGCTTCCCAATACGCAGACCTTTTTGTTTTTCACAAAAATGCCGTGGAACGCCAGCGCGTCGCGGAAACCCAAAATATCGGTGTTATAGCCGATTTTTTTGCCGTCCGGTTTTACCGCCACGGTGTTGACCGCGCCCACGCAGCGCGCTTCCGGCGATATTTCGTCGAGGTATTCCATAATGGAAACTTTGTGCGGCATGGTGACGTTATAGCCGGCGAGGCGGCTTTCACAAACGAAGCGCCCCAATTCCTCAGGTGCTGCCCGGTAAACCTGATAGTCGCCGTCGCCGAACGACTTATGGATATACGGCGATTTGGAATTAAGTCCCGGTCCGCCCAACACCCCGCGTCCGGGGGTATTTGTTGTTTTCGATTTATCCGTATTGCTCATCTGAAGTTTCATCCTCAATTCAATATGCCTCTATTATAGCGAACGCACAAAGCCATATAAAACATAAAATAACATAAATGCGCGTTCATTATAGCACGGGCTTTCGGAGTTGTCAATAAAAGGGGGACTTTGCATACTATATATAGGTGAATATAAATGAAAACAGAAACGCTGCTTATCCACGGAGGCGGGGAAAACCCGCTGGGTGCGGTTTCGCCGCCCATTTTTTTGACTTCCACCTTTAAGGACGCGGCGAAACACGGCTATTCCTATTCGCGGTGCACCAATCCCACGCGCGCCGCGCTCGAAAACACCATAGCGAAAGCCGAAGGCGGCAAATACGGCTTCGCCTTTGCCTCCGGGCTTGCCGCGGAGGACGCCGTTTTCTCGCTCGCCGACCGGATTATCGCGGGCAGAAACATCTACGGCGGTACCAGGCGGCTGCTAAATAATTTTGTTTCGAAAGGCGCCACGGTTATCTACGCCGATACCTCGAAGCCGGATGAAATAGAAAAAGAAGCGGCGATCGCATCGTCGCTCATCTTCGCGGAAACGCCCGCCAACCCGCTGATGCATATATCCGACATTGCGCGCCTTGCGGATATTTCTAAAAAACACGGCTGTATCCTCGTCATAGACAACACCTTTTTAACCCCCGTGCTGCAAAAGCCGCTGTCTCTCGGCGCGGACATAGCGCTCCATTCCGCCACCAAATATTTATGCGGACACCACGACTCCACGGCGGGCTGCGTCGTCACCAACGACGGCACCCTTGCCGACAAGCTGTATCTGGCGATATCGACCAAGGGCAGCGGGCTTTCGCCCTTCGATTCTTTTCTGGTCAAACGCGGGCTGGAGACGCTTGCCCTTCGTATGTGGGCGCACTGCGAAAACGCCGCGAAGGTTTTCGATTTTTTAAAAAGCAAAAAAGAGGTCACAAAAATTTATTACGCGGGCGACCCGGAAAGTCAAGGCTACGGGGTGATGAAACGCCAGACTGAGGGCTTCGGCGGTATGATTTCGTTTGAACTGGACGAATCGATAGACCGCGGGCGATTCCTGTCGCGCCTTAAGCTCATAAGCTTCGCCGAAAGCTTAGGCGGCAACGCCACTCTCATAACGCACCCGTACACCCAGACGCACGCCTCGCTTTCCGTGAGCGAAAAAGCGGAAGCGGGGATTAAAACAAACCTTTTCCGCCTTTCGGTGGGCACCGAAGCGGCGGAGGATATCATAAGCGATCTTGGGGACGCCTTGGGTTATCGCGAATAAGCCGCTTTTATTATATCCCGCGCCGCCGAAGCCGGATCGGTTTTGCCGAAAACCGCGCTCCCCGCGACGAGCATTTCCGCGCCCGCTTTTGCCGCGACGGGCGCGGTCTTGATATTTATGCCGCCGTCCGCCGAAAGGATGGCGTTTGATTTTATGCGGTCGAGTTCTTTTCGCATCGCCGCGATTTTCGGCGTCATTTCGTTCATATAGCCCTGCCCGCCGAAACCCGGCTCCACCGTCATGACCAGTACGATGGAACATAAAGGCAAAAATTCATAAATTTTTTCCGCCGGCGTGCCGGGTTTTAGGGATATCCCGGCTTTCGCCCCTTTTGCGATTATTTGTTCCAACACCGCTTTGGGATCGTCCGTCGCTTCGGCGTGGATGGTGACACAGTCGCTCCCGGCGGCGATAAAATCGTCAATAAAGCGTTCGGGGCGGTCTATCATCAGATGGGTGTCGAAGATAAGGCTTGTCGATTTCCTTATGGATTTTATCACGGGGACGCCGAAGGAGATGTTCGGCACGAAAAAGCCGTCCATGACGTCGAGGTGAAGGTACCGGATACCCGCATTTTCAAGTATTTTAAGCTGCTCGCCCGCGCGTGCGAAGTCGCAGGACAAAAGCGACGGCGACAAAATAATCGCTTTTTCTTCCATATGCGTTTCCTTTCGGGTGGATTTTACATAGCCTGTATTATATGATTCCGCGGAGGGAAGGCGACGGGAAGTCCGAAAATCAGGAATCCTAATATTTTTTCGCTTCCCCTCCGCGTTCATATACAATTTATATAATAATACAAAACCGCCGCGCTGTCAATATGGCTTGACAATGCGGCGGTTTTTGTGAATTTTAAAATATATGAATAAAGCTGGGCTTTTCGCCGTCGGAAAGCTCGGAGAGGACCGTTTCCAGCCGGCTCTTGGCTTCCATAAAGTCTTCGTAGGCTTTTGTGGCAATGCAGGCCTTGATATCCGCAACCGCTTCGCACACCCGCTCCAGTTCGCACATGTGGATGGATAGCGACAAATAGCCGTGCCATGAATACCATTTTTCGGTGAAATCATTGATATCGCCGGTATAGGCGTCGAATTCCTCTCTCGTTTCGGGCAGCTCCCGAGTGAGCTTCAACGCGCTCCCCACCATTTTGCGCACAAAATAGCCGTTTACGCACACGGCGGCGATTATGAGTATCAAAAGCGCCAGCGCGATTAAAAAATGTTTCATCCCGACGCTCCCTCCTGTTTTTTGGTGAGCTTGAGGTTCCCGTTGCCGTCGAACGCCAGGATCAGACAGTCCTTTTTGGACAGGTTGTTATCGGAAAGGATCTTTTCGATATCCTCCTTGGTTTTACCCGTCCGCTCCATAAAGCTTTCGATCTCCACGCCCTCTATCATTACCGGCAGATCCGGCCCGGTCTCGTTTACGGCGATATTGTTGTCTTTGGGCGTAAGCGGCGACGAAGCGGCTTTGGGCAGCACCGAAATTTTACCCGTTTGTTCGAGGATGACATAGTAAACGTCGTCGAGCGTCTTGTAGCCCTGCGTCCGGACAACGGACAGCACCTCGTCAAGGCTTATCCGCGCTTTGTCGAGACTTTTATCGATAATTTTGCCTTCCGCGACGAGTATGATCGGCTCGCCGTACAATGTCTTGCGAAACCGGGGGATTTTGCGGCAGACGAACGCCGTAATGACCTCCAGCGAACCCAATGTTATCAGCGAAACCAGCCCGTGGAACAGGGGGATGTCCCGTTCGGTGATGGGCAGCGCGGCAAGCTCCGATAGCATGACCGCCGCCACGAATTCGGAAAGCTGTATTTCCCCGATCTGGCGCTTGCCCATTATCCGCATTATGACCATCAGCACTATATAAAATATAACGGTACGAATAAAAATGACCGTCAAATCCAACACCTCGTTAGCATAACTTGCCCGTTAAAACGGAAAATATTCCGCCGCGGAAGGTTTTACGGCGATGCCGGATTATATTATATTATTCCACGAGGACTGTCACTGTATTATCCTTGACCTCGGCAAAGCCGCCGGAGATACGGTAGGTCTGTTCTTTTTCGTTTTTGACGTATTTTATGTCACATTCCGTAAGCACGGCTATGACGGGGAGCGCGCCCGCTCTCACGCCGAACCAGCCGTCGGCGGCTTTCATGGATACCGACGAGGCGGTGTCCTCGAACAGCACACCGCGGGGGGAGACGACGGTAAGGCGCAGATTATCCGTTGTCATTGCGTTTGCTCTTTTCGTACACGTCGTCTATCGAGCCGGCGAACATGAAATCCTGTTCGGGTATGGAGTCGCAGTCGCCGCCGAGTATCGCCTGAAACCCCCTGATGCTCTCGCGAAGCGGCACAAACCGCCCCTCCATGCCGGTGAAGGATTCCGCCACATGGAACGGCTGCGACATGAACCGCTGCACGCGGCGCGCGCGGGCGACGGTCTTTTTGTCATCCGGGGATAATTCTTCCATTCCGAGTATGGCGATAATATCCTGAAGTTCGGCATATCTCTGCAAGACGCGCTGCACTTCCTTGGCGGTCGCGTAATGCGCCTCGCCCACGGTGTCTTCGGCAAGCATACGCGAGCTGGATTCCAAAGGCGAAACCGCCGGGTAAATACCCAGCTCGACGATATTGCGCGAAAGCACGGTGGTGGCGTCGAGGTGCGCGAAGGCGGTCGCCGGCGCCGGGTCGGTGATATCGTCCGCCGGGACGTATATCGCCTGCACGGAGGTGATCGAACCGTTTTTTGTGGAAACGATGCGTTCCTGCAATTTGCCCATCTCAGAGGCGAGCGTCGGCTGATAACCCACCGCGGAAGGCATGCGCCCGAGCAGCGCGGAAACCTCGCTCCCCGCTTGGGTGAAGCGAAATATATTGTCGATGAACAGCAGCACGTCCTGGTGCGCGGTTTCGCGGAAATATTCGGCGATCGTCAGCCCGGCGAGGGGCACCCGCAGTCTCGCCCCCGCCTGCTCGTTCATCTGTCCGAACACCAGCGCGGTCTTGGCTATAACCCCCGACTGGTTCATATCCTCCCAGAGGTCGTTGCCCTCCCGCGAGCGTTCTCCCACGCCCGCGAACACCGAATAACCGTTGTGCTCGAAAGCGATGTTGCGTATCAGCTCCATTATCAGCACGGTTTTGCCCACGCCCGCCCCGCCGAAAAGCCCGATTTTGCCGCCTTTGGCATAAGGCGTCATGAGGTCTATGACTTTTATGCCTGTTTCGAGCAGTTCCGTGGCGGGGATTACCTCCGTGAACGGAGGCGCTTTATGGTGTATGGGATACCTGATTTTTGCGTTTATCGGTCCGAGACGGTCTATCGGCTCTCCCGTGACGTTAATCATCCGGCCGAGCGTCTCCTCGCCGACGGGCACCGAGATGGGCTCTCCGGTATCGACCGCTTCCAGCCCGCGCGACATCCCGTCGGTCGGGTGCATGGATATGCAGCGAACGGTGTTGTTTCCGATGTGCTGGAGGGTTTCGAGCGCAAAGGTTTCCCCGCCCTTTTTGACCTCGACGGCGTTGAATATATCCGGCAGGTTTTCGTCGGGCATGAAGCGGACATCCACCACAGGTCCGGTTATTCGCAGTATTATTCCTTTGGAAAGGCCGGAAGTTTTTTTCACTTCTTTATATCTGTTCCTTTCGTTGTGACTTTAAGCCTCGTTGGAGCTTGAAGTTTCGATGACTCCGGAGGTAACCTGTCCCTGGCGCTTGCGGTTGAGCTTCAGTTCCAGCTTGGATTTCAGCTCCGCGGCGTTGTCGGAAGCGGTGCGCATCGCCATCATGGTCGCCGCCTGGACGCCGGACGCGCTTTCCAAAAGCAGCGAATACAGCCTGTTTTTAAGGCACAGCGCGTAGAGCGCTTTTCCGGCGGCCTCTTTATCGGGATAATATATGACTTCCCCGCTTCGGTCCTTGGCTTCGTTTTCGGATTTTGCCGGAAGAAACACCGTCGTTTCGGGTGTCTGAGTCAGGATATTTTTGAATTTTTGATGCACTATTAAAATTTGGTCAGCTTTTTCCTCGGAATACAGCTTCGTGAGATAATCGGTGAGCAGCGCGGATTCGTCGTATTCGGGGATATCCCGGAACGCGAAACGTTCCGCGCAGGGTATGCCCTTGGCTTGAAAATATTCCGCTCCCCATTTGCCGCAGACAACGACTATCGGGTCGCTTTCATGTTTGTAAATTTCCTCAAAAAAGCTCATCAGCCCCGTGTTATAACCGCCGCACAGTCCGCGGTTGCCCGTGAGGACCGCATAACATTTTTTACCCGAATATTTTCTTTCCCCGAACGGATTGCCGAGCGTGCCGAGCATAGACGCGCTGTGCGCGGCGTAAGGAGCGAAAGCGTTATACACAGCCACGGCGCGGTAATATTTCGCGGCGGAGCTGGACTTCATGGCTTCGGCGAGCTTACCGGTGGCGCTGACGCCCTTTATATGGTTTTTTATATCCCTTAAAGACGGCATATCAATAGCCCTCCGCGAATTCTTTCAGCGCATCGCGTATGCTCGCGTAGTCGGCGGCGGAAAGCTTTTTCGGCGAACCGATCAGTTCGAGCAGATCGGGACGGAAGTTTTCAAAATATTCGAACAGCGCTTCCTGAAATTTGGGGATATCCTCCGGCGATACCTTGGCGGCGTAGCCTTCGGTGACGGCGCAGATGATGAGCGCCTCTTTATCGTCGGATATCGGCGAATAGCGCGGCTGGTTGAGAGCGGCGATGATGCGCGCGCCCGAGTCGAGTACCTTTTTGGTGGTTTCGTCCACTTCCGAACCGAACTGGGCGAACGCTTCCAGTTCTCTGTACTGCGCCAAACCCATCCTGAGAGAAGAGGCAATCTTTTTCATAAACGGACGCTGCGCCGCCCCGCCCACGCGGGACACCGACAGCCCCACGTTGACGGCGGGTCTTTGACCCCCGTTGAAGAGCTCGGTTTCAAGGAATATCTGACCGTCGGTTATGGAAATTACGTTGGTGGGTATATAAGCGGATATATCCCCTGCCTGAGTCTCGATAATCGGCAGCGCAGTCATGCTGCCGCCGCCCGCCTGCGCCGAAAGTCGCGCCGAACGCTCGAGAAGTCTCGAATGAAGGTAAAACACGTCGCCGGGATAGGCTTCTCGACCGGAGGGCGGTGCAAAAGCAACGAAAGTTCGCGGTAAGCGACGGCGTGCTTGGAAAGATCGTCATAGACAATGAGCACGTCGCTGCCTTTATACATGAAATATTCGCCCATGGCGGTGCCGGAAAACGGAGCGACATACTGCATGGAAGCGGAGGTATACGCGTTGGCGCAGACGATTATGGTGTACTCCATCGCGCCGTGCTTTTTAAGCTTAGCCATTATGTCGGCGACGGTGGTCTCTTTCTGCCCCACCGCCACATACACGCAGACGACGTTTTTGCCTTTTTGATTGATTATAGTATCGACGGCGATCGCCGTTTTGCCGGTCTGCTTGTCGCCGATGATAAGCTCGCGTTGACCGCGCCCTATGGGAACG
>CAYOGQ010000047.1:5980-13379 GCA_964403645.1 uncultured Ruminococcus sp. | reverse complement strand
GTTGATGCCTTTTTCCCAAGAAGTGATGAGCAGCGCCAAGGTCGACGGTATGGCGACTATGGACTGTGCGAAAATTATGGGCATAACACCCGTCATGTTAAGCTTGATCGGCAGGTTGGTGTTGTTCCCGCCGTAAACGCGGCGGCCTACCTGACGCTTGGCGTACTGCACGGGGAGTCTTCTTTCCGCGTTCGTAAAGAAAACGACGAACCAGATAACCGCGAGCATGAACGCGAAGGCGAGGGCAACCCAGAGTATATAAATGTATTGCTTGTTCTGAATACCGTAACCGTACAGATATTGCCACGCGACACCTATAATCGTCGGTCCGCGGGCGAGAATGTTCGCGAAAAGGATGATCGAAATACCGTTGCCGATACCCCTTTCGTCGATACGTTCGCCCAGCCACATGATTATGCACGCGCCGGCGGTGAACGAGGCTATTATGACGATGCAGGCAAAAAAGCTGTTGTTGGTCACAAAACCGGTGTTGCTTATGGTTTTATAATAACCGTAGGACAATATCAGAGAAAGTCCGATGGTGAGAATACGGGTGATGTTCTGTATCTTCTTCTGTCCTTCGGGTCCGCTCTTCTGGAGCTTTTCAAGCGCCGGAATAGCCACCGTCAGAAGCTGCATGACGATGGATGAAGTAATGTACGGCGATATGGACAGCGCGAACAAGGTCGCGCGGGAAAACGCGTCGCCGGACAAAAGGTTGAAATAACCGAGGATGGTGGTCGAAACGCTTGCCTGCTCAAAATAGCTCTTGAGCGCGGCACTGTCGACGAACGGAACGGGGATCTGAGAGCCGAGACGGAAGATAACAACAATAAAAAGCGTATATAGAAGTTTCTTACGGATGTCCTGAACTTTCCATGCGTTTTTTAACGTCTCAAACATCATACCACCTCAGCTGTCCCACCCGCCGCCTCTATCTTCTCCTTCGCGGACTGCGAAAAGACCGACGCTTTTACGGTCAGCTTTTTGGCAAGCTCGCCTTGCCCCAAAATCTTAAGCCCATCAAGTTCTTTGCGGATTAACCCGAGGTTCAGAAGGGTGACGATATCGACGGTTTCGCCGTCTTCAAAAAAGTCGTTGAGTTTGTCGAGGTTCACGATCGCGAATTCCTTGGCGAAATGGTTCGTAAACCCTCTCTTCGGCAATTTTCTGTATATCGGAAGCTGGCCGCCTTCAAATCCGGGCCTCACGCCGCCGCCGGAACGCGCTTTCTGACCTTTGTGTCCGCGTCCGCCGGTTTTTCCGTTACCGCTGCCGGGGCCTCTGCCTTTTCTGTAATTGGGCTTGGTGCTGCCGGGAGCCGGAGAAAGCTCATGAAGCTTCATAACATATCCTCCTTTATTATTTGACTTCATCAACGGTGATGAGATGAGAAATTATATTAATTTTGCCTTCGATCGCCTCGTCCTTTTCAACGACTTTGCTGTCGCCGATCTTGGTGAGGTTTAAGGACTTGGCGGTGCTTATCTGCTTGACGCCGCGTCCGATAAGGCTTTTGACGAGTGTGATTTTAACTTGTGCCATTGTGATGTCCCCCTTATCTTAACCCTTGACGGCTTCCGGGCTGATCCCGCGCATTTGCGCGACCTGCTCGACTGTGCGCAGCTCGGCGAGAGCCGCGAAGGTGGCTTTTACCACGTTGGTGGGATTGTTGGAACGGAGGCACTTGCCGCGTATGTCCTTTACCCCTACGGAATCGAGGACGGCGCGCATCGAGCTGCCGGCGATTATGCCGGTTCCGGGAGAAGCCGGTTTCAAAAGCACTCTGCCGGCGCCGTATTCGCCGATAACCTCGTGGGGGATGGTGGTCCCTTTGAGAGAGACGGTTATAACGTTCTTCTTGGCGGCTTCCAGCGCTTTTCTGATGGCTTCGGGAACCTCCGCCGCTTTGCCGAGCCCGTAACCCACATGACCCTGACCGTCGCCGACGATTATAAGCGCGGAAAAACGCGCTATTCTGCCGCCCTTAACGGTTTTGGACACTCTTTTGGTGGTAACAAGGGTTTCTTTAAGCTCCACTTCGGAATAATTAAATTTATTATTTAACATACATGCCTCCTAAAACTTGAGTCCGGCTTCACGCGCGCCGGCGGCTAATTCCAAAACGCGTCCGTGATACAGGCAGCCGCCTCTGTCGAACACGACTTCGGTGATCCCCTTTTCGATGGCGCGTTCGGCCGCGAGCGTACCGACCCGTTTGGCAGCCGTTTTGTTGCCGCCGGTCTCAAATCCCTTTTCATAGCTGGAGGCAGCCACGAGTGTTACACCCGCGGTGTCGTCGATGATCTGGACGCTGATATTATCGTTGGAGCGATATACGCAGAGCCGGGGGCGGGACGCCGTTCCCGAAATTTTGCTCCTGACCCTTATGTGCCTGTGAAGGCGGTTGGCGTTGCTGTTTTTCTTAATAACCATAATTTCACTCCTTCCGATTATTTGCCAGCCTTACCGGTCTTGCGTCTGATAATTTCGTTGGAATATCTGACGCCCTTGCCGAGGTAAGGTTCGGGAGGACGCTTGCCCCTGATTTCGGAAGCGAGCTGACCCACCTGCTGCTTATCGATGCCCTTGATGATAATTTTATCGACTTGAGGCACCTCAAATGTAATGTTTTCGGGTTCCTCAAAGAATATCTGGTGCGAAAAGCCGAGGTTGAGCACGAGCTGCTTGCCCTGTTTAACCGCTTTATAACCGACGCCGCTGATGTTTAGTTCTTTGGAAAAACCTTCGGTGACGCCCACAACCATATTGTGCAAAAGCGCCCTGGTAAGCCCGTGAAGGGCTTTTGTTTCTTTTTCGTCGTCGGGGCGCTTGACATAAAGGAAGCCGCCCTCCTGACAGATATCCATAACGGGGTGAAGGTGTTGTTTCAACTCGCCTTTCGGTCCCTTGACGGATACGAAATTGTTTTCGCCGACCGTGACGGTCACGCCGGAGGGTACGGCGATGTGCATTCTGCCTACTCTTGACATATCATATCCCCCTTACCACACAAAGGCGAGGACTTCGCCGCCGATGTTTTCTTTGCGCGCCTGCTTGTCGGTCATGATGCCTTTGGAGGTGGAGACGATTGCGATGCCCAGCCCGTTTTTTACCCTGGGGAGGTCGTCGCAAGAGGCATAAATGCGAAGCCCCGGTTTGGAAACTCTTTTAATGCCCTGAAGGATTCTTGTTTTATTTTCGCCGTATTTCATCGTGACAGTGATAACGCCCTGCTTATCTTCGGTTTCTTTTACCTCGAACCGACTGATATAGCCTTCGTCCACGAGTATTTGGGCGATAGCCGCCTTCATGCCCGAAGCGGGTATGTCCACGGTTCCGTGCTTGGCGGAGTTAGCATTCCTGATCCTTGTCAGCATGTCTGCTATAACGTCTGATATCTGCATTTTGTTTCCTCCTTACCAGCTTGCTTTTTTTACTCCGGGTATCTCCCCTTTGTAGGAAAGATTCCTGAAGCATATACGGCAGACGCCGTATTTTCTGAGATAGCCGTGCGGTCTTCCGCAGATTTTACATCTGTTGTAAGCTCTGGTAGAGAACTTTGCAGGCTGCGCTTGTCTTAATTTCATAGATAATTTTGCCATGTCTATTCTCTCCTCACTCTCACTGCTTCGCGAACGGCGCGCCCATCAGGCGAAGGAGCTCACGCGCTTCCTCGTCCGTAGCGGCGGTCGTTACGATACAAATATCCATACCCCTGATCTTATCGACTTTGTCGTATTCGATTTCGGGGAAGATTAGCTGTTCTTTTAATCCGACGGAATAGTTACCGCGCCCGTCGAAGCTGTTGGGGTTGATACCCTTGAAGTCTCTCACCCTGGGGAGCGCGAGGTTGAAAAATTTATATATAAATTCATACATCCTCTCCCCGCGAAGCGTGACCTTAGCGCCGATCTTGCTGCCGGCGCGGAGCTTAAAGTTGGAAACCGACTTCTTTGCGGAGGTGATGATACCCTTCTGCCCGGTGATGAGCGCGAGGTCGCCCAAGATGCTGTCGAGGAGCTTGGAATTCTCCTTAGCCTCGCCGCAGCCCACGTTGATGACGACTTTGTCGACCTTGGGAATCTGCATAACGTTCTTATACGCGAATTTCTTCATAAGAGCGGGAGCGACTTCGTTTTTATAATAATCCTTTAAAACTGCCATTTATTCTTACTCCCTTCTTATAAAGTCTCGCCGCAATGGGAGCAGGATCTGATTTTTTCGCCGTTTGCCGCGGTGATATGGCGGACCCTGACGCCCTTCTGGCATTTCGGGCAATAGAGCATGACCTTGGAAGCGTATATCGCGCCTTCAGTCTTGAGTATTCCGCCGGGATCTCCCTGCTTGCGGGGCTTGACGTGCTTGGATACGACATGCACCCCTTCGACGATGCATTTGCCTTCTTTGGGGGAAATGCCGATAACCTTGCCGATAGTCGGGTCTTTTTGGTGTGCGCCCTTGCCGCTCTTTAAGATGACGGTGTCGCCGGTCTTTATGTGCATTTTACTCATTTCGGTTTCCTCCATCAAACAACTTCGGGAGCGAGCGAGAGTATTTTCATATAATCCTTTTCGCGGAGTTCCCGCGCTACCGGCCCGAAAATACGCGTTCCCCTGGGGCTGTTGTCTTCTTTTAACAATACGGCGGCGTTTTCGTCGAACTTGACGTACGAACCGTCCGCTCTGCGCTGTCCCTTGGCGGTCCTGACGACCACGGCCTTGACGACTTCGCCCTTTTTGACTGCGCCGCCGGGTATGGCTTTCTTGACCGAGCAGATTATGACGTCGCCGATGCCGGCGTATCTCCTGCGTGTGCCTCCGAGAACGCGAATGCACATCAGTTCTTTCGCGCCGGTGTTGTCGGCGACTTTTAAAAATGACTGTTGCTGTAACATTTCATGTCCTCCCAGGCTTATTTAGCCTTTTCTATAATTTCCACGAGTCTCCAGCGCTTATCCTTGGAAAGAGGGCGGGTTTCCATGATGACGACCTTGTCGCCTATCCCGCATTCGTTGTTTTCATCGTGAGCCTTAAACTTGACGGTGCGCCTTACGATCTTTTTATAAAGGGGGTGTTTGACGCTGTATTCGATGGCAACGACGATCGTTTTATCCATTTTATCGCTGACGACCTTGCCGATCTTGGTTTTACGGATACTTCTTTTGGTTTCTTCCATTTCTGACGACTCCTTTCAATCAGGCGTTTTCCTTCAGTTCTTTTTCACGAAGAACTGTAAGGATACGCGCGATTTCTTTTTTGGTCTCAACAAGCCGCATGGGATTGTCGAGTTGGTTGATAGAGTGCTGGAAACGGAGGTTGAACAGCTCCTGCTTGTCTTCCTTCAGCTTTTTCGAGAGTTCGGAAGCAGACATAGCTCTGATATCGTTAATATTCATTTATATCTTACCTCCTTATACTTGTTGCTCAGGCTTTGCTTGAGCGTCAAGCTTTGCTTGAGCGTCAAGCTTCGCTTGAACAGCAGGCTCTGCTTTTACGGCGAACTTGCATTTGATAGGAAGCTTATGCGCTGCAAGGCGCATCGCTTCGCGTGCCTGTTCCTCTGTGATTCCGCCCATTTCAAAGAGAACTCTTCCCGGTTTTACGACCGCCACCCAGTATTCGGGGGAACCCTTGCCCGATCCCATTCGGGTTTCGGCGGGTTTTTCGGTCACGGGCTTATCGGGGCATCTTTTTATCCAAACCTCACCGCCTCTTTTTATATAGCGCGTCATGGCAATACGGGCTGCTTCAATCTGGTTGCTGGTGATCCACGCGGGTTCGAGAGCGATAAGACCAAATTCGCCGTTGGAAATCGTGTTTCCTCTGGTGGCTTTGCCTTTCATGCGGCCTCGATGCACACGCCTGTATTTGACTCTTTTAGGCATTAACATGATTTATCTTCCTCCTTCTGTTGCCGAAGGACGCTTAACTTCGGGAAGTATCTCGCCTTTGTAGATCCAGACCTTGATCCCTATCCTGCCGTAAGTCGTGGCGGCTTCCGCGAAGCCGTAGTCGATGTCGGCTCTCAGGGTCTGGAGGGGGATGGTCCCCTCGTGATAATGCTCGCGCCTTGCTATTTCCGCTCCGCCGAGACGTCCGCTGACCATGACTTTGATACCCTTGGCGTTGAGCTTGATAGCCTTGGAGATTGCCTGTTTCATGGCGCGGCGGAAAGAAATGCGCTTTTCGAGCTGCGCGGCGATATTTTCGGCGGAGAGTTGGGCGTTGACGTCGGGCTGCTTGATTTCGACGACATTGATGGTGCAGGGATGTCCCGTGAATTTTTCCACGTCGATTTTAAGCTTTTCGATCTCCGCGCCGCCGCGGCCGATGATGATGCCCGGTTTGGCGGTGTGGATGACGATGTGTATCCTCTCGCCGTTTCTTTCTATTTCGATACTGGGAACGCCCGCCTGATAAAGCCTCTTTTTGAGGTAATTTCTGAGCTTATAATCCGCGACGAGGGTATCGCCGAAAGCTTCGTTCTTAACGTACCAGCGGCTGTTCCAGTCTTTGATTATACCCACGCGCAAGCCGTGTGGATTGACTTTTTGTCCCATGATATAACCTCCTTAATCCCTTTCCTTGAGCACTATCGTAATGTGCGAGGTGCGCTTAATAATACGGCTGGCGCTGCCTTTTGCCCGGGGCATGGTGCGCTTCATATATTTAAGCTTACCGGGATTTACGAAGCATTCCGCGACGTAAAGCTTTTCCGTATCCATCTCATGATTGAATTCGGCGTTCGCAACGGCGGAAGCCAAAAGCTTCCCCACGGGTTCACATGCGATTTTATTCGTGGTCTTGATTATCGCGGACGCTTCCGCGACGTTCTTATTACGGATAAGGTCGAGTACGATCTTAACCTTTCTCGGCGTCATGCGCAGCTGTGAGAGATGCGCCTCTGCTACCTTCTGTTCCACTTAACGGTGCCTCCTTTCAATCCTTATCATTTGCCGCTGTTTGAGGTCTTGGAACCGGCGTGGCTTCTGAAAGTCCTGGTGGGGGCGAACTCACCGAGCTTGTGGCCGACCATGTCCTCGACAACATAAACGGGAACGTGTTTTTTGCCGTCGTGTACGGCTATCGTATGTCCGACAAATTCGGGAAATATGGTAGACGAGCGAGACCAGGTCTTTAAAACCCTCTTTTCGCCGTGCTTGTTCATATTGCTGATTCTGTCGTACAGTTTCTTTTCTACAAACGGGCCTTTTTTAATACTTCTGCTCATAATTCAATCCTCCATACCGACTTATTTGGCGTTTCTGCGTTTGGCAATGAACTTGTCGGTGCGGTTCTTCTTCTTCCTGGTCTTATAACCGAGAGCGGGCTTGCCCCAGGGAGTCAAGGGACCGGGATGACCTATGGGGGCGCGGCCTTCGCCGCCGCCGTGGGGG
>CAYOGQ010000047.1:0-5970 GCA_964403645.1 uncultured Ruminococcus sp. | reverse complement strand
ATCTTGATGTTTTCATGTTCCAGGTTGCCGACCTGACCGATCGCCGCGCGGCAGTCGAGGCGGACGAACCTGACCTCGCCGGACGGAAGGCGTATCTGCGCCATGCCGTTCTCTTTTGCCATCAGCTGGGCGGATGCGCCCGCCGAACGCGCCAGTTGCGCGCCGCCGCCGGGATATAATTCCACGGCGTGTATGATTGTACCCACGGGTATCTTGTTAATGGGCAGGACGTTGCCCGTCTTGATGTCGGCGTCCTCGCCGGTATGGATTACGTCGCCCGCGGTAAGCCCGTCGGGCGCCACAATGTAGCTCTTTTTACCCTCTTCGTTTTCGGCGAGAGCGATAAATGCGGTGCGGTTGGGGTCGTATTCGATACCGAGGATTTTGCTTGTGCCGTCCTCGTTGCGCCTGAAATCTATAAGCCTGTATTTTAGCTTGTTGCCGCCGCCCTGGTGCCTGACGGTGATTTTGCCGGTGTTGTTTCTGCCCGAATTCTTTTTGAGTATGGTAATAAGGCTTTTTTCCGGCTTTTTCTTGGTGATTTCCTCATAAGAAGGAGTTACCATGTTCCTCCTCGACGGAGTTGTGGGCTTGTATAATTTGTTTCCCATGTTCTGTGACTCCTTCCGCTTTACATCAAGCTGTCGAAGAATTCGATACTCTTGGAGTCGGCAGTGAGCTTAACGAAGGCTTTCTTCCATTCGCTGGTCTGACCCGAGACGTATCTGACTCTTTTGGGCTTGGATTTCATCATGACGGTGGTGACCTTTTCGACCTTCACCTTAAAAATTTCCTCCACCGCACGGGCGATTTCAATTTTATTCGCAGCGGTGTCCACGCGGAAGGTGTACTTTTTATCGTGCATGTCCGCGATCGCCGCTTCGGTGATGACCGGTTTTAAGATAATATCGTACGCTGATTTCATTATGAATATACCTCCTCAAGCTTCGCGACCGCGTCCTTCGTGATAACCATTTTATCATATTTGAGGATGTCATATACGTTGACGGTGTTGTACTGAGAAGTCAAAACCGTGGGTATGTTCGCCGCGGACTTGACGACCGTTTCGTCGGGTTTGTCGAGGACTATGAGAGCCTTCCCTTCGGCGTTTACCGCCGCGAGGAACGCGACGACTGCCTTGGTCTTGTATTCGTCGAGCGCGATATTGTCCACGACAATCAGTTCGCCCGAAGCGACCTTAGACGAAAGCGCCGAAAACATGGCGGTTCTTCTCACTTTTTTGTTGACCGACGTTTTATAGGTTCTGGGCTTGGGTCCCAAAGCGATACCGCCGTGCGTCCACTGAGGGGAACGCGTCGAGCCCTGTCTTGCCCTGCCCGTGCCCTTCTGCCTCCACGGCTTTCTGCCGCCGCCGGAAACTTCGGCTCTGGTAAGGGTGGATTGCGTGCCCTGTCTCTGATTGCCGAGATATGCTTTTACCACCGCGTGGAGTGCGGATTCGTTGACTTCGGCTCCGAAAATTTCTTCGGAAAGTCCGATTGTGCCGACTTCCTCGCCTTTCATGTTATAAACTTTTACGTTAGGCATAAGTGTTTCCTCCCTTCCCTCTATTTCACGGTATCGCGTACGAACACGATGCCGCCGCGGGAACCGGGAACCGCTCCCTTGACCGCGATAAGGTTTTTGTCGGCGTCGATCTTGATCACTTCAAGATTCAATACCGTGACCTGTTCGTTGCCGTATTGGCCCGCCATTTTTTTGTTCTTCATTATCCTGCTGGGGTCCGAGTTTGCGCCCATCGAGCCCGGCTGACGGTGAACCGGTCCGGTGCCGTGGGACATTCTGAGCCTGTGGTGCCCCCATCTTTTAATGACGCCGCTGTATCCGCGCCCTTTGGTGGTGCCGGTGACGTCGATCTTGTCGCCCGCCGCGAAGATGTCCGCCGTGAGGTTGTCGCCCACGTTGAGCGAGGCGGTGTTTTCAAGTCTGAATTCTTTCAAATACTTGCGGAACGAAACACCGGCTTTGAGGAATTCGCCCTTGGCGGGCTTGGAAAGCTTGCGTTCCTCGATATCGGAAAAGCCGAGCTTCACGGAATCGTACCCGTCGTGGGCTTTGGTTTTCTTCTGGACGACCACGCAGGGGCCCGCGTTGATGACGGTGACCGGCGTGACGTTGCCTTTGGCGTCGAAAATCTGCGTCATGCCGATTTTTTTGCCGATAAGTCCCTTTTTCATTTAATAAATCCTCCTCGGTTATTGGTTGGAATGCCTTTCGGCAAGCCAACATTATCCGATTTTAATGTTTTTGATTTTTTAATGTTTAAAGTTTAATTTCGATATCCACGCCGGCGGGAAGGTCGATCGACATAAGCGCGTCCACCGCCCTTGCCGAGGGTTTTATGATATCGATCAAGCGTTTGTGGGTGCGGTATTCGAACTGTTCGCGGGAATCCTTGTACTTATGCACCGCGCGGAGTATCGTTACGATTTCCTTGTCGGTGGGAAGGGGTATCGGTCCCGAAACGGAAGCGCCGTTGCGCTTGGCGGTTTCGACGATCTTTTCCGCAGCCTGGTCTATCAGGGTGTGGTCGTACGCTTTGAGTCTGATACGAATCCTCTCTTTGTTTGCCATACTTGTTTTTGCCTCCTTAAAATTTTACCGATGTTTTTAATTGCGGCAGGGTTCCCATACAAATCCCTCATTAAAACCTTGCTAAAAAATCTTCGCACAAACCCATATATCAAAGGTTTATGCTTGATTTTTTAGAAGTTTTATATTCGGGATTGGTATAACATCTTTTCGGGTGTTTCAAATATCCCCTTAAAAAAAGCCGACCCTTCGCCCGATTGTCGGGCATACTCCGCCGAAGTTACCCGCCGTAAAGCGGCAATCTCCGGCATCATCGCACATCAAGCGTTTGCCAGTTTACTACAAAGTAAAGCTCTTGTCAAGGGGTTTTGCGAAATAAATCTGAATACATGTAAATAATTTATGAACACGGCCGTTACAGCATTAATTTTTTTACAAATTGCCTTATTAATGGTTTACAAAACTTAAAAAAGTGATATAATCAGCAAGTGTATAACTTACATAAAGAAGGTAAAACAATTGGAAAACAACTACGGTTTTTTGGGCACTTGCTCCCGGGGTGTCGAATTTGAACGCGGGGACGACGGCAGGATTTACAACATACGCTTCACCGGCGGCTGCGGCGGCAATCTCAAGGGTATCGCTTCGCTCTGCGACGGCATGACGCCGGAGGAGATCATAAAACGCCTGAAAGGCATACGGTGCGGGTATAAAAACACCAGCTGCCCCGACCAGTTCGCCCTGGCGCTGGAAAAGGAGTTATCGCGCGATGGACAAGAAAACCGGCGCTGACACGGCATTTCGCGCGCACGCGGAATTTGAACGCTGGCTCGCCTCCCCGAACACGGACGAGAAGCTGAAACGCGAATTATATAATATAATAGGAAACGAAGACGAAATAATCGCCCGTTTCGCGGCACCCCTGACATTCGGCACGGCGGGGTTACGCGGGGTGATGGGCGCGGGCATCGCCCGGATGAATGTCCACACCGTGGCGCAGGCGACGCGGGGACTGGCGAAACTTGTCGAAACCGCAAACGGCGCCGAAAAAGGCGTGGCGGTCGCCCATGACAGCCGCAACAATTCGCGGCTTTTTGCCGAAACCGCCGCGCGGGTGCTCGCTTATTATAATATTAAGGTATATTTATTCGACTCACTCCGTCCCACGCCTGAGCTGTCTTTTGCGGTGATAAATCTCGGCTGTATCGCCGGCGTCAACATCACCGCTTCCCACAACCCCAAGGAATATAACGGTTATAAGGTCTATTGGTCGGACGGAGCGCAGCTCCCCCCGGAACACGCTGACGAAGCGGCAAAATCTATGGCGCTCCTCGACGTACTCGATACCGCGGCCGCCGACTTCCAAACTGCGGTTTCCGCCGGGATTATTAAAATTATCGGCGCGGAGACCGACCGCGAATATTTGAAAAACGTCTTGAATTGTTCGATAAATCCCAAAATCATTAAAGAATACGGTGATTTGCTGGCGCTGGTTTACACCCCGCTCCACGGGACGGGTTATAAGCTGGTGCCGGAAGCGTTGAAGCTTGCGGGAGTAAATAACCTTCGCGTGGTGCCGGAGCAGGCAAAGCCCGACGGCGATTTCCCCACCGTAGAATCCCCCAACCCCGAAAACGTGTCCTGTTTTACCGCCGCGCTCGGTTATATACAAAGAAATAACCTCCCCACCGATGTGATTATCGCCACCGACCCCGACGGAGACCGCTTGGGTGTCGCCGTCAAAACACGCGAAGGCATTTTTATCCCTCTTTCGGGCAATCAAATCGGCGCTCTTTTGGTCGACTATATTATAAAAGCGCGTATTGCGGCGGGAATCCTCCCGCCCGACGCCTGCGCGGTGCGCTCGGCGGTTTCATCGGAGCTTTTCGACAAAATCTGCAAAAAACACGGCGTAACTCCCGTTACGGTGCTGACCGGGTTCAAGTATATAGGTGAAAAAATAAAGGAATACGCCGAAACGCGCGAGCATACGTTCATTTTCGGTTACGAGGAGAGCTTGGGCTTCCTTTCGGGCGGATATGTGCGCGACAAGGACGCCGTCGCCGCCGCCCTGCTTGTCGCCGAAACGGCGTCCTATTACAAAAGCCGGGGCATGACGCTGTACGACGCCATGGAGGAAATTTACGCGGAACACGGTTATCACAACGAGGTCACGCTGTCGATCGCCATAAAAGGCGTGTTCCCTATGGATGTCATGAGAAAAAAGATGTCGGCGTTACGCGAAGAAGATATCGAAGCCATAAACGGCATCCCCCTTGTCGCCAAAGGCGATTACCAAACCGGGATTATCGTCGATCTTAAAACTAAAAAAGCTTCCCCCACGAATCTTCCTAAAACAGATATGCTCTCTTACAGAACCGCCGACGGTACTTCCGTAATAATCCGCCCTTCCGGAACCGAACCCAAGGTGAAAGCATATATTTTAACGAACGGAAAAGATGATTCGGAAGTTTCCCGCAAACTGGACTCATATAAAAACGCGGTTACGTCGCTTATTGATTTAATATAAAATTTAATATCATTAACATACATCACGGAGGTTTGGAATGAATACAGTTAAAATCGAAAAAAGGAACGTCAAGATGGTCGCGCACAGGGGGCTTTCCGGAATCGAATTGGAAAACACCAACGTCGCGTTTATCGCC
This sequence comes from uncultured Ruminococcus sp., assembly GCA_964403645.1. GTDB lineage: Bacteria > Bacillota > Clostridia > Oscillospirales > CAG-382 > UBA1206. The sequence goes on along the minus strand of CAYOGQ010000047.1, from coordinate 751 downwards.
GCGGGCAACAGGAGCTATTACGGAATCGAAACCGACGTCAGGAAAACCGCAGACGGTCAGTTTGTTATCCTCCACGACGACAACACCGAAAGGGTGGGAATCGACTGCCTTTACCCCGAAAAGTCCACTTTTGAGGCGCTTCGCGCCCTTAAGCTGCGCGACAAAAACGGCGTCAGGTCGAGGACCGATCTGGTCATGCCGTCGCTTGAGGAGTATATCGAAACCTGTAAAAGGTACGAAAAGCACTGTGTGCTCGAGCTGAAAGGCGCTTACGACGCCGAAATTTTATCGGAGATGATCAGGCGCATACGTCAGATCGGATGGCTGGGCAACGTGACCTTTATCTCCTTTTCCCTCGACAACCTCATTAAGGTCAGGAGCTTGCTCCCCAAGCAGAAGATCCAATGGCTCACCTGCGAATTTAACGAAAATATTTTTTCCGCGATGAAGCAGTACGGTTTGGACCTTGACATCTATTTCGGCGGCCTGCGCGAACCGGACGTCAAAACAATCCACGCCGCGGGCTTTGAGGTCAACTGCTGGACAGTCGACAAAAAGGAAGACGCGGAAAGGCTCGTTTCCTGGGGTGTCGATTATATCACGTCAAATATTCTCGAATAATCTTATAAAATTTCTTGACAACGCCGCAGAGATATGATATAATATTCGCGTCAATATTTATCCATAAACATTAAACCGATGATTAAGAGTAGTAAGCCGGTGATTTACCGTTCAGAGAGCGCGGGGTGCT
>CAYOGQ010000046.1:0-13480 GCA_964403645.1 uncultured Ruminococcus sp. | reverse complement strand
GACATTATCACGCGCGCGGCTTTTTTAAATAACGACCTTGGAATATAAATAATTTGGTGTTTAGCGCTTGACCGCGGCGTTTATTGGTGATATAATCTGTTGATAATCAGTTTATAATAGTTTTCAAACGCCGGTCTGAAGCTTGCTTTTGCCCGCGCGACGGACGACGGACGATGGACGATGGAAAGGGACGTTTTTATATATGGATAACGACAAGCTTGCTTCTCTGCTGTTCCCCGGAATCGACGAGACACCGGAATATTACGAAAAACTCTATCCTCCCCGCAACCTTCCGCAGGGAGCGGTGGTTTCAAGGCTCGCGCCTTCGCCCACGGGTTTCGTGCATTTGGGGAATATACTGCAAGCGCTGACATCCGAAAGGATGGCGCACCTTTCGGGCGGGGTGCTGTTCCTGCGCGTCGAGGATACCGACGCCAAAAGGGAGGTCAAGGGCGCGGTAAAAGCGTTGACGGAGGGGTTGAAATACTGCGGTATAGTGTTCGACGAAGGCGAGACCGCCGACGGCGACATAGGCAATTACGGTCCCTACCGCCAGCGGCGTAGAGTAAAGATATACCATTGTTATGCCAAGGAACTGGTGAAAAAGGGCATGGCTTATCCTTGTTTTTGCACCGCTGAGGAGCTTTCTGCCATACGCGGCGAGCAAAAGGAGCTGAAAGACGATTTCGGCTATTACGGCAAATGGGCTGTGTGGCGTGACAGATCCGTTGAGGATATCGAATCACAGCTCGCCAAAGGCACTCCGTGGGTGTTAAGGTTCCGCTCGGACGGAAACCGCGATAACAAATACAAATTTGAAGATTTGATAAAAGGCACGGTCGAGATAACCGAAAACTATATCGACCATGTGCTTTTAAAATCCGACGGCGTCCCGACCTATCACTTTGCCCACGCCGTGGACGACCACCTGATGCGAACCACCCACGTTGTACGCGGCGACGAATGGCTACCGTCGCTGCCGTTTCATATCCAGCTTTTTAAGGCTTTGGATTTCAAACTGCCCAAATACCTGCACATCGGCCCGCTGATGAAGCTCGACGGCTCATCCAAGCGCAAGCTTTCCAAACGGAAAGACCCGGAGGGCGCGTTGTCTTTCTATAAAAAGCACGGCTACCCCGTCGAAGCGATCTACGAATATATGCTCACGGTGTTAAACTCCAATTTTGAAGATTGGCGGCGGCAAAACCCGTCCGCCGCCGCGGGCGAATTCAGCTTTTCCTATAAAAAGATGAACCCCGCCGGTTCCTTGTTCGATGAAGCCAAACTGCGCGACATTTCCAAAAACATCATCTCCGGGTTTTCGGCGGAGCGGGTGTATGAAAATACTCTCGCTTGGGCGGCGGAATATGACGCCGATTTCGCATCCGTTTTAAAAGATAACCGCCAAAAGGCTCAAAGCGCCTTCGCCATAGGACGCGGCGGCAACAAGCCCAGGAAGGATATCGCTTCGTGGAGCGAAACCAAGGAATATATGGGTTTCGTATTCGACGAATATTTTGAAATTAAGGATACTCTGCAAAGCTTCGATAAGAGCGACATAAAGCGGGTTCTCGGTGATTTTGTGCAAGGCTATTCGTCTTCCGACGACCAAAACGCCTGGTTTTCCAAAATTCGCTCCCTCGCCGCGGCAAACGGCTTTTGCCCGGATATCAAGGAATACAAGTCCGACCCTACCGCTTACAAGGGCAGCGTCGCCGATGTCTCGTCGTTTATCCGCGTGGCGGTGACCGGCAGGCTGAACTCCCCCGATCTCTACGCGGTGATGAAGGTGCTGGGTTATGAAGCCACAATCGCCCGTGTTGAAAAATATATGGAGGATATCTGATGCTGATGGAAGAAACAACAAATTTCCTGTTTGAGATAATAAAAAAAGACCTCGAAAACGGCGTCGTGGAGCAAATATGCACGCGCTTTCCGCCTGAACCCAACGGCTACCTTCATATCGGGCATATAAAGGCGATCTATGTCAGCTATACCGCCGCCCGACGCTTCGGCGGCAGGTTTAATTTAAGGTACGACGACACCAACCCCACAAAAGAGGAGGTAGAGTACGTCGATTCGATTTTAGACGACTTGAAATGGCTGATAGGCGGCGAGCCGGACGGCGTCTTTTACGGTTCTGATTATTTTTATAAATGTTATGAATACGCCGTAAAACTGATAAATGACGGCAAGGCGTATGTCTGCGACCTTTCCGCCGACGAAATCGACGAATACCGCGGCACGCTCACCGAACCGGGCAGGGAATCGCCCTACCGGAACCGTAGCGTCGCCGAAAACCTCGCGCTGTTTGAAAAAATGAAAGACGGCGAATACCCGGACGGCAGCCGCACCCTGAGGACGAAGATTGACATGGCGTCGCCCAACATCAATATGCGCGACCCCATCATTTACCGCATACTCCACGCCGACCACCACCGCCAGGGCGGAAAGTGGTGCATATATCCGCTGTACGACTACGCTCACCCCATACAGGACGCCATCGAAGGCATCACCCATTCCATGTGCTCGATCGAGTTTGAAAACCACCGCCCGCTGTACGACTGGGTGGTGGATAATATCGGCTTTGAAAAGAAGCCTCATCAGTACGAGTTCGCCAAGCTGTATATCAAAAACGTCGTCCTTTCCAAGCGCAACCTCCGCAGATTGGTCGAAAACCATGTCGTGGACGGATGGGACGACCCGCGTATGCCCACCCTCCGGGGATATAAAAGAAGGGGTTATACCCCCTCCGCGCTGTTCGATTTCGTGGAACGCGCCGGTGTCGCCAAAAATTATTCCATAGTCGATTCGGCGCTTCTGGAGCATTGCGTCCGCGAGGAGCTGAACAAAACCGCGTCGCGGAAAGTCGCCGTCCTCGAGCCGATTAAAGTGACGGTGGAAAATTATCCGGAAGGGAAAATAGAATATTTTACCCTCCCCAACAACCCCAACGACGATGGTTCCGGCGTCAGGCAGGTCGCATTTACGCATAAATTGTATATCGAAAAAAGCGATGTTTCTCTCGACCCTCCTCCCAAGTTTTTCAGACTTAAGCCCGGCGGTGAGGTTAGGCTGATGGGCGCTTATATCGTGCGCATGAAAGACACGAAGCTCGGCAAAAACGGCGAAATCACCGAAATTGTCGTCGAAGCCGACCTCCAAACCGGTTGCGGTAATCCCGCTGACGGGCGTAAAGTCAAAGGCACCGTCCACTGGGTTTCGGCGGACGAGTGCGAAACGGTTTCCGTCAGGTTGTATCAGCCGCTTTTTAATATCGAAAACACGCGGGCGATCCCGGAAGGCAAGACCGTCGAGGACTACCTCAACCCCGACTCGGTGAAGGTTTATACCGGTTGCAAGGCGGAAAAATCTCTCGCCGCCGCGACCCCCGGCGAAAGGTTCCAGTTCGTCCGCACGGGATATTTCATCAAGGATACCAAAGACGCGGACACCTTTGACCAGATTGTGGAACTGAAAGACAGCAAACCGTTTTAAAATCAATTACACATAATTTGCAAATAGTTATTATATTATAAAATTTCAAAAGGAGTGCCAGCGTAAACGTAAAATTAATAGCACTCATCCGTACTGTCTGCTAATTATTTACTAAAAAAACAAAACATATCCATGAAAAGTTCATAAATAAGCACTATACTGTTTCCGATACAAATGGAAAAGGAAGGCTTATTTATGGACTTTAACTTTAATAAATATACCCAAAAAAGCATGGAAGCCGTCAAAGCCGCGCAGGACGCGGCGCGCGAATACGGCAACCAGCAAATCGAGCCGGCGCACATACTGTTCGCGCTGCTTTCGCAAAAAGACGGGTTGACCGGAGAAATTTTAACCTGCGCCGGGATAGATTCCGACGGTGTGCTGCTTGCGGTTTCCGACGCTGTTCGCAAGCTGCCCAAGGTATCCGGCGGAACGCAACTGTATCTGTCGCGGGAAGCGGAAGGCGTTTTCGGCGGCGCGGAATCCGCCGCTCAAAAAATGCGCGACGAATATGTTTCGGTCGAGCACATACTCCTTTCGCTCGTTAAAAACTCCGACCGCGCGACGGGCAAAATTTTCGCGGAATCCGGCGTGACGGAAACCAAAATTCTCGAAGCACTGAAAAAGATAAGGGGCAACCGTTCGGCGGACACCGACAACCCCGAGGTCACCTATGACGCGTTGAAAAAATACGGTCAGGACCTTGTCGCACTGGCGCGCGCGCAAAAGCTCGACCCCGTTATCGGGCGCGACGAGGAGATCAGGAGCGTCATACGCATCCTGTCGCGTAAAACCAAAAACAACCCCTGCTTAATCGGCGAACCGGGCGTAGGCAAGACCGCCATCGCCGAAGGACTGGCGCTGCGCATCACACGCGGCGACGTGCCCGACACCTTAAAAAACAAAACCATATTTTCGCTTGACATGGGCTCTCTCGTGGCGGGGGCGAAATACCGCGGCGAATTCGAAGAACGGCTGAAAGCGGTGCTCGGGGAGGTCAAAAAGTCCGAAGGTAACATTATTCTGTTCATCGATGAGCTGCACACGATAATCGGCGCCGGCAGAACCGAGGGCGCGATGGACGCGGGGAACCTGCTCAAGCCCATGCTGGCGCGCGGCGAGCTGCACTGCATCGGCGCTACCACTCTCGACGAATACCGCAAATATATCGAAAAGGACGCTGCGCTCGAACGGCGTTTCCAGCCGGTGGTCGTGCCCGAACCCTCGGTGGAGGACACCATAGCGATACTCCGCGGCATCCGCGAAAGGTATGAGGTGTTCCACGGCGTGAAAATTCACGACGGAGCGCTCATAGCGGCGGCGACGCTTTCGGAAAGATATATCGCCGACAGGTTCCTGCCGGACAAAGCGATAGACCTCGTGGACGAAGCGTGCGCGCTGATAAAAACCGAAACGGAATCCATGCCCACCGAAATGGACCAAATTTCACGCAAAATCATGCAGTTGGAAATCGAGGAGGCGGCCTTGCGCCGCGAGACGGACAAGCTTTCCGCCGACCGCCTGACCGCCCTCGGCGGAGAGCTTGCCGAACTGCGGGATCAATTTAACGCCATGAAAGCCAAGTGGGAGAATGAGAAGCAATCTATTGTCAGGTTGCGGAAGCTTCGCGAGGAAATCGAACAGTGCAACGCCGATATCGAGGTTGCGAGAAATAAATACGACCTCGCTAAAGCCGCCGAGCTGCAATACGGCAGGCTGCCTCAATTGACGCGGGAATTGGAAGAAGCCGAAAAATTTAATGAAAAGAACCGGGAAAACCGGCTGCTTAGGAATTCCGTCGGCGAGGACGAGATTGCGAAAGTCGTGGCGCGCTTGACAGGCATACCGGTGGCTAAGCTTGCGGAAAGCGAAAGGGAAAAGCTGCTTGCGCTCGAAAACATACTCCAAAAGCGCGTGATCGGGCAGGACGAAGCGGTAAAACGCGTCGCCGAGTCGATACTCCGCTCCGGCGCGGGCATAAAAGACCCGGGGCGTCCGATTGGCTCGTTCCTGTTTTTGGGTCCCACCGGAGTGGGAAAAACCGAGCTTGCCAAAGCGCTCGCCGAGGCGTTGTTCGACGACGAAAAATCCATGGTTCGCATAGATATGTCCGAATATATGGAAAAATATTCGGTTTCCCGTTTAATCGGCGCGCCTCCGGGCTATGTCGGCTATGACGAGGGCGGTCAGCTCACCGAAGCGGTGCGGCGCCGCCCGTATGCGGTGGTGCTGTTCGACGAGGTGGAAAAAGCGCATCCCGACGTGTTTAACGCGCTGCTTCAGGTACTTGACGACGGCAGGATAACCGACGGACAGGGCAGGACGGCGGATTTTAAAAACACCGTCATAATAATGACTTCCAATCTCGGCTCGGATATCATACTTGAAGGCATAGACTCCGAAGGATTTATCAGCGACGCCGCGCGCGAAGGCGTTTCAGCGTTGCTTTCACGAAGCTTCAGACCGGAATTCTTAAACAGGCTCGACGAGGTTGTGTTCTATAAGCCCCTCACCCGCCAAAACGTCAAAGAAATACTCGGTTTACAGCTCGGTTCGCTGAATAAACGCCTTGAATCAAAACGGATAACGGTCAGCCTCACAGAAAGGGCGAAGGATTATATCGTCGACTCGGCGTATGACCCGGTTTACGGCGCAAGACCGCTCAAGCGGTTTTTGCAGTCGAACGTGGAAACTCTCGCCGCCGTGCGGCTTTTGTCCGGCAAGCTTTCCGCGGGGGACGTATTGAAAATCGATTATGACGGCTATTCGCTTGCGGTGTGTTAATTATAAATGTTTTATATGCGAAACCTAAAAAACCGGCGCTTTCGTTAGCGCCGGTTTTCCGTATTATAAAGCTCCAATCTATAAAATACCGCGAAATTTTAAAAAATCCTATTGACAAATCGGTTAGCGGATGCTAATATATAAGCGTGGTTAGCGATGGCTAACTCGAATTAAGCAAATATAAGCTGCGGGCAATTTTACTTCAGCGATGGGGGTTATACATTAAATGAACACATTAAGACAAGCAAAGATCGGTGAAACCGTAAAAATTATCAAATTGCACGGCGAAGGCGCCGTCAGGAGACGGCTTATGGATATGGGCATCACCAAAGGCACGGCGGTGTTTATACGAAAAGTCGCGCCGTTAGGCGACCCGCTGGAAATCTCCGTCCGCGGCTATGAGTTGTCCATCCGTAAAGCCGACGCGGAGATGATCGAAATCGAATAACAGGGGTATTATGCTTCTGTTTTTTTTCAAAATATCAGTTAGCCGAGGCTAATTACGATAAATAATAGCAAAGAGGAGTATCGGCGTCAGTGTATGAATAATATAAATATCAGAATAGCCCTGGCGGGTAACCCGAACAGCGGCAAGACGACCCTGTTCAACGCGCTCACCGGTTCCAACCAATTCGTCGGCAACTGGCCGGGCGTCACCGTTGAAAAAAAGGAAGGCAAGCTTATAAATCACGACGGCGTAATCATAACCGACCTGCCGGGAATTTATTCGCTCTCGCCGTACACGCCGGAAGAAGTGGTGGCTCGGAATTATCTTGTGGGCGAGCGCCCCGACGCGATACTCAACATCATCGACGGCACCAACTTGGAACGCAACTTATATCTCACCACCCAATTGACCGAGGTGGGAATCCCCGTCGTGATTGCCATAAACATGACGGATGTCGTGCGTAAAAACGGCGACAAAATAGATGTCGCAGAGCTTTCACGCGAGCTCGGTTGTAAAATAATCGAAATTTCAGCGCTGAAAGGCGAAGGCATCACGGAAGCGGCGGAAGCGGCGATCGAAGCGGCGCGTTTCACCGAAACTATTCCGATGCATACCTTTTCGGGCGCCGTCGAGCACGCGCTGGCGCATATCGAGGAAGCCGCGGTGCACGCCATGCCGCCCGAACGGCAGCGCTGGTACGCCATAAAAATCTTTGAACGCGACGATATGGTTTTGAAACAGTTAAGCCTGAACCCCGAAACCCTCTCCCATATCGAAAACGACATCCAAGCCGCCGAAAGGGAACTGGACGACGACGCGGAGAGCATCATCACCAACGAAAGGTACGTTTACATAACGACAATAATCAAGGGCTGTTATATCAAAAAAAACGCGGGCAAGCTCTCTTCTTCGGACAAAATCGATCGCGTGGTCACCAGCCGCTGGCTGGGGCTGCCGATTTTCGCGGCGGTGATGTTTCTCGTTTATTATCTCTCCATGGTAGCGGTCGGTCAGGTCTCCACAGGCTGGATGAACGACGGCGTATTCGGCGAAGGATGGCACCTGCTTTTCATCGGCTCCTCACAATACGAGGACGCCGCGGAGCGTTACGGCGACACCGAATTGATAATCGGCGCGTTCGCGGACGCATACGGCGACGCCGGTATCGCCGAAGCGATAAATAAAAAATCTGAAAACTACAACCCCTCCGACGCCCGGGCAGCGCTGGAACGCCTGACAGCCCTGACCCCCGCCGAAGCGGATGTCACTTATATTATCAGGGACAAAAAAACCTTCGAAACCACCGAAATAACCGGCGTTACTAAGTCAAATCTGAAAAGCGCAATTTCCGAATATCTCAACACGGATTATAAAAATGCCTGCGGCGCTCCCGTAAGTTCGGAATACGGCGTATGGGTTCCCGGTATCCCCGTGCTTGTCGAAAACGGGCTGATGGCGGCGGGCGCGGCGGATTGGCTCGTCGGGCTTATCAACGACGGCATAATCGCCGGCGTCGGCACCGTGCTCGGCTTCGTCCCGCAGCTTATGGCGCTGTTCCTGCTCCTCGCGTTTTTGGAAGCAAGCGGCTATATGGCGCGCATCGCTTTTATCCTCGACCGGGTGTTCCGCAAGTTCGGCTTGTCCGGCAAGTCCTTTATTCCAATGCTCATCGGCACGGGCTGCGGCGTGCCCGGCATCATGGCGTCGCGCACAATCGAAAGCGAAAGCGACCGCCGCATGACAATAATGACCACCACCTTCATCCCCTGCGGGGCAAAGGTCCCGTTTATTGCGATGATTGCGGGTGCTGTTTTCGGCGGCAGCGCTTGGATCGCCGCTTCCGCTTATTTCGTCGGCATGGCTTCGATAATCGTTTCGGGGATAATGCTTAAAAAGACGCGGATGTTCGCCGGCGAACCCGCTCCCTTTGTCATGGAGCTGCCCGCTTATCATTGGCCGATGCTTAATAACGTCCTGCGCTCCATGTGGGACCGCAACTGGTCGTTTGTTAAAAAAGCCGGGACCGTCATACTCATATCGTCCGTGCTGCTCTGGTTTTTGAGCTTTTTCGGCTTCACGAACGAAGGTTTCCGTATGCTCGGCGGGGACGAATTGGATAAATCCATCCTTGCCGCCGTCGGTTCCGCCGTTGCCTGGGTTTTTGTCCCGCTCGGATGGGGCAGATGGGAAGCGGCGGTCGCCTCCGTCTCCGGACTTATCGCAAAAGAAAACATCGTCGGAACACTGGGTATCCTTTTCGGAACGTCCGGAAACGTGTACGGAGAGCTGCGCGAAGCGTTCACGGGCGTCAGCGGTTATTCCTTACTCGCTTTCAACCTGCTTTGTGCCCCCTGCTTCGCCGCGATCGGTGCGATCAGGCGGGAGATGAACAGCCCAAAATGGACCTGGTTTGCCATCGTTTATCAATGCGGCTTCGCTTATATGGTGTCGTTGACGATAAACCAATTTGGCAGGCTGTTTGCGGGTGACGCCGGCATAACAGGCTTGACCTTTGCCGTCGCAGCCCTTGCAGGCGTGGCATATATGCTTTTCAAACCTGCCGGGAGGACGGTAAAATGAACTAAAAAAGCTTATATCATGTATGGGAGGAATAAAAAATGTTTACATGGATCATACAAAACTTCGCCACAATAATCATATCCGCCATGCTCGCGCTCGTCTTGGCAGCGATAACAATTAAAATCATACGGGACAGAAAAAAGGGCAAGTCCTCCTGCGGGAACGGCTGCGGTCATTGTCCGATAAGCGACTCCTGCCGTAAGAGTTGATTGCATAATTAAAAGACGCGGCGTAAACCGCGTCTTGCGTTATTTTTACTGTAATATGTATAAAAACATAAATAAATATAAAATACGACAATCGTCGTATTTTTTTTGTTTGTATTGAAATTATATTTTTTATGTGCTATTATATGATTCGGAGATTTTATTTTCTAAAATAAATATGAATGTCAGGAGTTTATTCTGCCCGTATGTCTAATATTCTTGAAATAATGATGATGGTCGCTTTCGGCGTTTCATGGCCGTTTTCCCTTATAAAATCCGCGAAAGCGAGGACCACCGAAGGTAAAAGCCTGCCGTTTTTACTGCTTATAGATTTCGGTTACGCCTGCGGCATCGCTTGGAAAATTATCGAATGGAACAAATCCGGCAACTTCAGCTACCCCGTATTGGTTTACATAATCAATCTCTCAATGGTCGTCGCGGACACGCTTTTATATTTCCGCAACAGGAGGATCGAAAAATGTTCGCCGAAACTCAACCTTTCAAAGCAATAACAACGGCAAATGGCTGAAAATATACTGATATGTCCCATATGCGGAGATGCTTTTGCTTTGGAAAAGCAAGGCAAAGCCCGCCGTTGTGAAAACGGGCATTCCTTTGATATCGCCAAGGAAAATTATGTTAACCTGCTGACTTCGGGCGGATCCAAATTCTCCGGCGACAATACAGAGATGACGCGCTCCCGCCGGGATTTTTTGTCAAAAGGCTATTACAAGCCTCTTGCCGACACCGTCGGGGATATTTTCGCCGCCGCGGAAGCGGAGACGTTCCTCGATATCTGCTGCGGGGAGGGTTATTACACCGCGGAGCTGACCAAACGTAAATACTGTGATTTTTACGGCTTCGATATCTCAAAGGAGATGGTTCGGCTGGCGGCAAAGCGCAAATGCGGCGCGGAGTTTTTTGTCGCCAACCTGAAGTGCATCCCCGTAAAAACAGGCTCCGTCGATTTCGCGCTTCACCTGTTCGCTCCGTTTGACAAAAACGGATTTTTCCGCGTCATGCGAAAGGGCGGCACGCTTATAACATCCGTCCCCGGAAAAGACCACCTTTCGGGATTGAAAGCTGTCCTTTACGAAACGCCTTATCCCAACGATGAAAAGCCCCCCGACGCGGGCGACCTGACCCTTACCGACCGGATAAGGGTTAAAACTGACCTTACATTAAATAGCAGAGAAGATATCGCCGCGCTCTTTCGGATGACGCCTTATTATTACAACACCCCACGGCCCGGCGCCGAAAAACTCTTCGCGCTCGACAAGCTGGAAACTCCGATAGACTTTTTGTTATTTATATACAAGAAATGAGGACGTAAATGGCGACATGGATAACGCACCTGCGTATCGCCGACAAACTGTTCGGTAAAATGGCGGATTTAACGCCCGCTCAGTTTATCGTGGGTAACATGGCTCCCGACAGCGGCGTGCCGAACGCCGATTGGTCGATATTCACCCCGAACACCGAAATTTCCCATTGGCGCAAGATCGGCGCCGACGGCGTAAAACGGATTTATATCGACGAATACGCGGAAAAATATCTCAGTTACGAAAAACGCAAAACCTACGACAAGGAACAATATTCGTTCTACCTCGGCTATATGTCTCACTTATACGCGGACATATATTGGGCGGATTAGGCGCGCGGACAATTTGAGGCGCTTATAAAGGATTCGTTTGAAAAAGACAAAAACGAATGTATGCGGAAATTAAAGCGCGATTGGTATGACCTCGACTTCCTCTACCTGAAAGAAAACGGCTTGTTCGGGGCGTTTCGGATATATAAGGACGCCGAAGGTTTTCAAAACCGATATCTGGATTTCTTTTCGGTCGAAGCCTTCGACAACCGCCGCGAATACATAACGGATCATTACTTATCCGGCAAAGACGGCGTAGACCGCGAATACCCGTATTTTAATAAAGACGAAATGGAAAAATTCGTCACCGAAAGCGCCGGACGAATCATAAAGATTTTGTCAAGCGAATACGGAATAACAGCGATGATATGATAGCGGAAAATAAGAGAGAAATATATATTTCAAACAAAAAAATCGCATTGTGCGAGCATATACCGTCCGACGATAAGGATTGCTACGACTGCTGGCTCGACGAGGAGACGCAGCGCGGATATAACTATGCGATGAAGCTGACTTTTGAGGAGTATTCCTCGCAGCCCGAAAGAGCGAGGTTTATCGCCACGATTATCCGTCATGAAGACGACGCGCCCATCGGTGGCATATTTCTGTCGCCCGAGGGATGCGAACCCGACCTTGCGATAATGATATACCCACCGCACCGTGGAAAAGGCTTCGGCACCGTCGCGTTTTCGCTGGGAGTTTCATACTGCCTGAATGTATTAGATTATGATCATGTTTACGCGGGGTGTTACGAAGGTAATATAAAAAGCCGAAAAATGCTTGAAAAGTGTGGATTTATCCCGCATCCCGAAGGTAACGCTGATGATAAACATTATATAACCGGTGAGAATATCATCCAATACGATTTTGTAAAATACCGGGAGGTTACATAAATTATTTATAAAAGCTTCCCGGCAAACAGGCAAACGCTTTTGCAAAAAGGGGGTATTACTTATGAAAGATGTCGAGATTCAAAAAACGCAGTTCTGGCAGACCTTTATATCCATACCCATACTGATTATCGCGGCGGCGATATGCGTCGGAGCGTTTTTCGGAGGTAATTTCAGGGACGAATCGCTCCGAAAAACCGATTTTTGGTGGTGGTTTTCCGCAGGTATGCTCGCCCTGATTGCCCGCAGATATTATAAAAAGGGCACCAAAATCGTCATAATCTGCGCCGTCGCAATTTCTGCTGCGGTCGGGCTTATTATAACGGACTATTTCCTCGGCATCAAGCTTGTGGAATGGGCGATAACCTTGGGGGTTATAATCGCCATGACACTTTTGTCGTTCCTTCCCGTACTGGGATTTTTTGAATACAAGCCTGTCCCCAAGCTTATCGTGCTGTACCCCGTCTTTTCGTTTATAGCGCTGTGCTTCGTGATGATAGCCGCGTTTACGCTGACTTTCTTTATATATGTGGCTTTATGGTTAATCCGCTTTTAACGTATTTTAATCGTTTTATTTTTTATTAAGGTGTAATTTTAAATTGAAAAAGCTTTATTTTTATATCAAGCCCCTTGTTCCGATGATGTCGGTGGGACTTGTGATCAAGTTTTTAGGCTCGATGATGGACCTCGTCATACCCTCGATTTTGGCTGTGATAATCGACGACTACGCCAAAGCGGGCATGGAGGGAAAAATCTACTTATGGGGCGGTGTGATGGCGTTATGCGCCGCGGTTTCTGTAATTTCCAACATAATTGCAAACCGTTACGCCGCAATCTCCTCAGGACGGATCACCAAAAGCATACGGCACGACCTTTTCGCCAAAATTTCCTACCTTTCCGCCGGGCAGACGGATAAGTTCACCATACCGTCGCTCGTTTCGCGCCTGACATCCGATACCTATAATATCAATCATATGCTCGCGCGGATGCAGCGAATAGGCGTGCGCGCGCCGATACTGCTTATCGGCGGCATCATAATAACCCTCACCCTCGACCCCGTGCTGACCGTCATACTCGCCGCCATGCTGCCGTTTATCGCGGTTATCACCTATTTTGTCACCAAAAAAAGCATACCCGTCTATACCTCCGTGCAGGAAGCGCTCGACAAGCTCACGCGCACCGTGCAGGAAAACTTTACGGGCGTACGCGTGGTGAAAGCGCTGTCTAAGACCGAATACGAAATGAAAAAATTCGACAACGACAACGCCGACCTCAACGCCAAGGAGCGCAGGGTTGGCTTGATCATGTCGCTCACCAACCCCTCCGCTACGATTATTTTAAACGTCGGATTGACGCTGGTGGTGCTGGCGGGCGCGTTCCGCTCGAATTCGGGTCTTACCACACCTGGGGTGATCATCGCCTT
>CAYOGQ010000045.1:0-13557 GCA_964403645.1 uncultured Ruminococcus sp. | reverse complement strand
CAAAAAGCCCAATTATTATGTCTTTAAAAGGTAATTGTAAATAGCATTATAATAATCATATCGCCGTGAGTCACAACGACTCTCGGCTTTTTGGTTATTACTCCTTGGAAAATAATTTTATATTGCAATTAAATATTTTTCTTTTCAAATCATTCAAAGTATGATAATATATAATAAAAAATTATTGCCAGGAAAGGTCCATGAATATGAACATTCGACTCCTTAAGCCGACCGATTACGATGAAATTTACGCCTTATGGCTGACGGAACATATGGGATTAAACAGCGTTGACGACACCCGCGAAGGGATAGAACGCTTTATCCGCCGCAATCCCGCCACTTCGTTTGTCGCGGAAGCTGACGGTAAAATCGTCGGAACGATGCTATGCGGCCATGACGGTCGGAACGGCTATATCTATCATGCCTGTGTCCTGCGCGAATACCAAAACCAGAAGATCGGCACGCGTCTTGCCGAAACGGTATTCGACGCTTTAAAAACCGAAGGGATTTCACAGGTAAAACTCACATTATATTCCGATAACGATGCCGGAAATCGCTTTTGGGAACGGATGGGATTTAATGAAAAAGATTTCTTGCGTTTTAAAAGCAAAGCACTGGTGAAACTGGAATATAAGGATAGCGATGGCTCTAAAAAGTAAATTTGTTTTAATTTAATAACTTGTAACCGTCTTTATAGAATTTAATTGTTAATATTATGTCGGTTCTTGTAAAAAAATGAAAAAATAAGAAACTTTTTCTTGATTCTTTTATAATAATACTTATAATAAGAACAAGTACCATAACAAGTGACAAAGATCGGAAAGCGGAGAATATTGAAAGGAAGTTCTATCAATGGGTCTAAGCCCGAAAGAACGTGAATGGCTGGAAGAATTATTCGACGCCTATTACGACAAGGTTTACGCTTTTTTATACGCAAGGACGGGTAACACCGCGCTGGCGGAAGATCTGACCAGCCAGACTTTTTTGAAAATTGCGGAAAACCATCATACATACCGGGCGGACAAGGGCTCGCTTTCCACATGGATCTTTACAATTGCCTTAAACGAGACGCGCAGCTTCTTCCGCCGCCAAAAGGGAAGAGAAACGGCATCGCTCGACGACCTGCCGGAGTTTTCAAATTCCGATAATATCGAAGCGGATTATATTCAAAATGAAACACGGAAAGAAATTTTCCGCATTTTGCGGTGTCTGGACGAACGCCAGCGCAGCATCGTTACCTTAAAATTTTACGGCAAGCTTTCGGGACGTGAGATCGGGAATCTTTTGGGACTTTCGGAAAGCAACGTGGGCACAATTTTAAACCGCGCCATGAAAAAGTTGAAAAATTTGATAGAGCAATGTGACAAAACACCGGACTGCGCGTATAAAGACGGGAGGGAATATAATGAGCGGCAATAAAGAACCGGATGAGCTTTTACGTTCGCTCGGTGTTTCCCCGAACGAAAATAAAAAGCGGACGGTTAAAGAACTGTTTTTACAAAAAGCCGAGGAAGCGGAGCGGACACGGAACGAAAATAAAATAAAACCGTCGTCCGTTTTTCAAAATAAAAAACGCTCGTTTTTGTCCTTCGCCGCGGGGATGGCGGCGATGCTGATACTAATGGCAGGCGTTTTGGCGGCTTATAATCCTGAATTTTTGACGGGTTCGTTAACTGATACCGGCAAAATTATCCGGTACAGGATATTCCCGTCCGGTATGGAAGATCCGTCACCCGAAACAGCGCAAAAATATCTCGGCGAACTTTCGATATTACATGCTCCCGGCGAGGGCGAGATGATTGACAGTCAGTTTGTAAAATGCGACGGACGAACGCTTGGCGTCACCGACGGAGGAGACAATCGGGCTTTGTTTGCTGTTTTAAAAACGGCGTTCGGATATGATGAGAACGCGGAATATTTTGATTTACCCGACTATACAGCCCGTTTTACCGACGAGGGATTCGGTTATCACATGGCGTGCCGCGGGGCTAAAGCCTCCGCGGGAAACATTGAAAACGCCGTCGTTAAGGACGAATTTATTTATATACCCGTGAATTTTACGGATTACAAAGTCGATTACGCAAACTCCGTCTGTTACGGTGAAATCGTACTGATGAAGGCTTCCGGCAAAGCTTTGCAAAAAGCCGGTTATATCCCCTGTGTGGGGCAGACATTGGACTCGTCCGATTATCCTTTGCTGGCGGATATATTGGCTCCGGGAGCGGAACGGTTCACCCTGCCCGATCTTTCGGGGCTATCCCCCGTGGATGGCGCGGTATATTGTATTGCCGACACCGGGGACTACCCGTATTTAAACGCGGAGGGCTGAAAAACTATTGACATAATGTGAAAGCGATGACGAACATGGTTAAGCGAGTTTTAAAAAAACAAAATATTCCGATATTCGTCGCGTCGCTGTGGGCGGCCGTTTATTTTATAAACTTACTGACCGCTAAAAATCAAACGATAATCGACGCGCATGTTTATATATTTGTTACCGCTTGTTTTTGGGCTACAACGCAGACCTTACATAAAGCCATTAAAACGCATGACAATTCTATATTGCTCTACGGCGCGCTCGGTTTTTGTTGTTTGGCGCTGGGACGTTTCTATTTTTTGCTTTTAAACTTCGTATCGAGCCTGCCCGATTATGTTTCTATCGGCAATTTCTGCTCCGTTTGCTGTTACCTGTTTTATATGTCGGCGCTTATGGGGTTGAACAAAAACCACTTGCAGCGAAATAACGCCTTTTATCTGACATTGGCATTAGCGGCGAACATTCTTTCGGTCATCGCCGCGGTTACGGGGGTTCTGGCGGTTATACTCAACAGCGACACGACTTTTAACGCAACAATCATACTGCTTGATGCCGTATGCGTAGGCGCATCGGTAAGTCTATTGATAAATAAAAATAAAAAAGCATGGTTTTTCGCTGTCATGATACTCATCACCACCGTCAGCGATATCGTCGAAGGTTTCAATTTTATCACCGTAATCAGCCTGTTAATCACCGCTTTTACCCCTGCTATTTATCTGCTGCTCGGTCGATCCCTTATTATAATTAAGGATGGTGATTGACATGAGCGGCATCTTAACGAAATTACTCGGCTCAAATATCCCCGGCTTCGTGTTTTCCATGCTGATCCCCCTGCTTTTTTTGATATTTATGCTGAAGGACAAGCAGTCCAAAACCATACTCTCCTATTTTTGCTGGGGACTTTTTTCGGTTATTTTTGCTTTTATATTGAACGAATGGATCGCACAGGGCGCGGGACAACCCGAACGGATTACCGGCAATGTGGCGCCCGTCGTCGAGGAAGCATTAAAAGCATTGCCGCTCCTGTTGTTTTTCAAAAACCGCAAATTCAAACCGAATCTTGTCATCTACTGCGCGATGGCGAGCGGCGTCGGCTTTTCCGTACAGGAAACGCTCTATTACTTCACCTCTTTCACTTCGTCGCCCGACGCCGCCTCTCTCTTGCCGCTTATAGTCCGCACAGTCACGACCTGCCTTATGCACGGTATGTCCACGGCGGTATTGGGTTTCGGCATTACCGTGACCGTACGTCTCAAAGCGGTACGGATTCCCATGGTTTTAGGTTTGCTCGCACTGTCCGCAACCATACATTCGCTTTTTAACATTCTCATCAACACACGATTGGCAATTGTCGCGCTGCTTATGCCCGCAATATTATATTTTTTAGGTCTTGCCCTCTTATCAGAAAGTGAATCGGACAGCGTCGAAACCTATGAACTAAAATAAATTTTATAAACAGCGTGACGAACCGGTTCTTTCTGCGTATAAAGTTCAGATAACAAAAACATTAAACATCAGAGGTATAACAAATGGACAAAAATCAAGCGGCTTTAAAAGAAAATCCAAAAAAGCATTTTGCGGTCGATAAAAAGAGCTTTCTTATTTTTATCGCGGGCGTGGCGGCGGCTATGCTTTTCGCCGCGGGAATACAGGCGGCGATAAATCCCTCCATGCTTACCGGTTCGGCGGTCAACCTGGATCAAGTCGTCAGATATCAATTTTTCCCTTCGAATAGCATGACGGCCGCCATAGAGAGCGAGGACAGGTACATAGGCGAAATAGTGCCGATATATACCCCGAAAAACTTTTCCGTCCAGGAAAGCATTATATTGCG
This sequence comes from uncultured Ruminococcus sp., assembly GCA_964403645.1. Lineage (GTDB taxonomy): Bacteria > Bacillota > Clostridia > Oscillospirales > CAG-382 > UBA1206. The sequence goes on along the minus strand of CAYOGQ010000045.1, from coordinate 9,406 downwards.
ATGCGACGGACGGCAATTGAGCGTCAATAACGATATGGCTTTATTCGCCGCTGTGGGTACGTCTTACGGCGTTGATTCCAATTTTACTCATTTTAATATCCCCGATTATACCAAAAACCAGATTGATACTAATATCACTTATTATATCACCAAAAGCGGATTGTTCCCCATTCCGACTTCAACGCCCATCGCGGTCGCGGACGGTATCGCTTACGTAACCGGAGCAATCCCCGAATTGTTAAAAAATCCCCAGTATTATTACAGCAGCTCGTCCTCGTGTTGTATCGGCGAAATCGCTCTTTTTAAAACGCCGGACCAAAACCTTTTAAATTTTATGTTCCTCCCGTGTGAAGGACAGCTTTTAAAAGCTTCCGACTACCCGGAATTTGCGAGAATTTTCGCACCGGGTCAAAAGGTTTTTACGCTCCCCGATTTAAGCGACAAATCGCCGATACAAGGCGCGGAATACTATATATGCATAAATGGTTATTATATTTATCAATAAATAATTTTTAAGGGAGATAACAACATGATTTGTAATAATATACATAACCAAAATGAAATTGCGCCCGACGGGCTGCCGGTTCAGTCAACGGGCTGCACGGCTTTGAATACCCAAAAAAAGCAAAAGCGTTCGGGCAAAAAGAATTTATTGATTTTTTTATCGGGGCTTTTAATTGGCGCGGTTTTATTTACGGCACTTTTTGCCACCGTCGGGAGCGGCTTTTTTACCGGTACTGTCGGAGTGAGACCGTCATCCGCCGATACGATTATCAACGCCGTAAAATCCGGCGACTTGGTCGTCGTGTTTTCATACGGGGAAATTGGTTCGATGTCCATGTTCGCGGATTTTGAAATGGCTTATAACAAATTAATAGGAAAATATAACGACAAAATAAAGTTTTACAAATTTGACGTTTATAACAGCCATTATTATAATTTGGAAAATCGCTATTTATGTTATTTCAACGCACTTTCATTTTTTGTCGACGGGCAAATGTTGATCTATATGCAAAGCGGTCTTAAAAGAGGCAACGATTTTATCAGGGAAGTCGACCGTTATTTCGTACCCGACGTCACGGTGCCGGACCCCAACGTGTATGAGATGTTTAGCGGAAGATCGTTTTTAGGACGCCCGTTAGGTTACGAAGGATACGATGTTATAGGAGAAGTACGACTCTTCGCGACCGAGACAGTCAAAGAAAATTATCAAAAATGCGACGGGCGGACGCTCGAGGGATTCCGATATTCGATTTTAGCTAAACAATACGGCTCGTGGGACAAGGACAACGTTCGGTTAACACTCCCTAACCTTGACGACGATTTATCTTCTTTGGGTATATATTATTATGTATGCGCCAACGCCGGTTTGGCGCCGGATTTATATAACGTTCTGGGCGAGGTTATCGACGGAATTAAATACGAAAAATGTACGAAAGTGGATATAAAGAAATTCTATGTCGGCGAAATCAAACTGGCGGAAAAGGAATCAATCACCGCGAATAACGGGTATCTTATCCTCTGCGACGGAAGCGAACTTAACATTGCGGATTATCAAGAGCTTTACGCAAAGATCGGCACATCCTTTGGCGGAGACGGGACAGTAACCTTTAAGCTGCCCAATTTAAGCGGCAAGTCCCCGATGGTCGGCGCGGAATATTATATCTGCTTTAAAGGTATTTGACACTAAATCTATATATTTACGAATAATGCAATACTGTTCTTGATTTTGTTAAATCTTGGGTTATAATGTATGTAATTATTTAATCTACACAAATTCGGTTGACGGCTCGGCACGACAGTGCCGCCGCTGTAAAGGGGGCGCGTCTTTTGCTCGACGTCTTATACGCGGAGGTGAACATTGTCGGGGCGGCATTCCTCTTATTTATGTTCACCAGCAAGTATTCCAACAAGTTCCGCGAAATAACTTTTGACCAGCAGGTTTTCAATATACTGATAATGACGAATATTTGCATCCTGTTGTTTGACACCGGAATGTGGATTATCGACGGAGCCTCCTTTGCCGGTGCGAAGGTTATAAATCAAATCATTTCGTGCGTCTATTATCTGTTATGCACCGCGATGTGCGTGGGGGGCATTGTTTACGCTGACTGCCGTATATACGAAAACAAACCCGCTCTTTTAAAACGCCTTCGATTTTATTGTATCCCCGCGGTTATCAGCGCCGTAATGGCGCTCGTCACCCCGTTTATCGCCGATGGCTGGCTTTTTACGATTAATGACGAAAATATTTATACCCGTGGGAAATTCTTTTGGGTTTTTACTGTTATCTCATTCTTTTATCTCATCGTGCCGTGCGGAATGGCAATCTGGGACATTATTAAAAACGGCTGGGAAAAGAATAAAAACAACGACCTGCCCTTGTTGATATTTTTCGTACCCGTGATAATTTCCACCATTGTTCAGGTAAAATATTACGGTATGTCGCTTATATGGATAACCTGCGCGCTTGTTTGCGGTTATAATTTCATAAACGTGCAAAACTGCGTCATTTCCACCGATTATATCACCGGGTTGAACAACCGCAGACGTTTTGACCTTTACCTCCAACGCAAGATACAATCGTGGAAAGGTGACGGGTTTATGTTCGCCCTCATCCTCGACATGGACGATTTTAAGCGCATCAACGACGATTACGGGCACATGAGCGGCGATTTGGCGCTTTATCACGCCGCAGACATACTGCGGAGATCCTGCCGTAATGGTTTGGATTTTATCGCCCGAATGGGCGGAGACGAATTTATTATTATGGGTGAAAGAGCTGATATTGACGAAATTGAATTTATTTTAACGAATATCAATGCGAATATCACCGAATTCAACTCCCGACGCTTGTTAAAATTTGATATTTCGCTTAGCATGGGGTATTCGGTTTTTAAAAAAGGCGATACGGCGGAGTCTCTAATCGAATCCGCCGATAAAAAGATGTACGTTATGAAACAAAAACATAAAATCTCAGCTTAACGCTTAACGCTTAATGAATAATGAGGTTTTAGGTAGAAACTAGTGCGGTTTTTTAAGTAAAATTCAATAAAATTTGAACAATATGGAAATTTTCGTCAATAAGATTTACAAACAATTTTTTAAGTTGTATAATGTGAATTAAAGCAAATAACTTTTAAGTCATTGGATTGGCGAAAGGCATGGACATTACTATGAATCGTAACTGGAGCATATATAAAATATCGGCGTTGGTAGTGCTCGCGGTTTCGTTGCTCGTTTCCATTATAAGAATCGGTGTCGTGGAGAAGAACATAGAAATCAGCGCCGACGGCGGTTATTATATCGATCGAAACAGCGAAACGATAGGTTTCGTGGTGTTTTCCGCCTGCTTCGCGTTGGCGTTTATTGCCCTCGCTTTCATTATCGGTAAAAAAGCCAACAAATTTATCGATATGGAAAACTCCCCGATAATTTTTTCCTCCGCGCTGTGCGGCTTTATGCTTATGTCGACGGGGCTTTATTATTCATACAGCTACCTCACGACCGACAATATGAATAGCGGGAAATTTGCTATCAGCCTTATGATGATCCTGGCTTCGGTGATGTTTTTATACCTCGCGCTTTCCAAAAGCGGCGTCAATAAAAACATAATACCTTTTATGCGGCTGATCCCCGCACTGTACGCCATCGTCAGGCTGCTGGTCGATTTTGTGGAGCAGAACAGTCTGCCGGAAAATTCCGCCGTGGCGTTCCATATTATCAGTCTTGTGCTGTTTATGCTTTTTATGGTGTATGAGGGCAAAACCTCTTTCGGCACCGCCGCCATGAGGTCTTACCTCGGCGTCGGTTATCTCTGTATATTCACAATGCTGCTGTATTCGGTGCCCAACCTTTATATAACAATCCGAAATCCGCAGATGGATAAATATATTCTTTTTTCGGCGGTTGACATCGTCCTTTCCCTGTATGTTTTCACCAGGGTGTATTCCGTCACCAGAAGCGAAAAAGAAAAAACCGCAGAAAACCTATAAGACAGCTAAATTAACCGTTAAAATTCGAGTTTATTAACCTTGACAAATGCGGCGCGAATGTGTTAAAATATTTAAACACTTAAATAACTGTAAGGATTGGTTATACATATGAAAATTAAAAGAGTGTTATTTTCGCTTCTTATTTTGTCTCTTGTCTTTTCAGCGGTAAAAATTTCCGTTGCTGCGGAGGACGATTTTCAGTTTAAAACGAGCATAACAACCGAAAACACCGAATTTAAAGCGGGTGAGACTTTCGAAGTTAAAGTTGCCATAACGGATATAACCAACGAAAAGGGCTTTATCGGGGTTAACCTCTACATAAATTATGATCCCGAATATCTTTCCGTGGTTTACACCGTCTCCGAACAGGAAAACAGCGATTCAGAGTATTCCGATGTCGTCTTCGGCGAAATAAATCTTCCTGAAAAATGGACGACTAACGGCGAACCCGAAAAAACCCAGAACGTTATCCTTGACGAAAACGGCTCGGAAACCGGTACGGCTGTCATCCTCTGCGTGGCGGACCTGCTTCCCGACAAGCTGCTCGATATCGGCTTCACCGAAGACGAATTCTATGTCACCATACCCTTTAAATGCGTCGCCGCTTGTGACACTACTTCAATAAGCATCAAAACCGACGGCAATCTCGCCTGCACTCAGATCGAAAAAGTTGACGATAATTATTTTACCTACGACTGTCTCGGGCAGGGAAGCGAGCTTGTTATAAACAACATACAAGCCGCCGAAAATCAATCCGGCGAAACTCCGGAAGAACAATCCGGCGACGGAAATCTTCTATATATCCTGCTCGCCGCCGGAGCCGTAATAATAGTCGCAGCGGTTGTCGCCGTTATCCTCTTTAAGAAGAAAAAGTAATTTTAACTAAAAAAACGAATATAAACTTATACGGCTCCAAACGGAGCCGTATTTTTTTTGCCATAAAAACGTCGGGAGTAAAACTTTTGTACATATTGTACAGCGAAGTTGGTCGAAAAATTTGTTCTTTGAAAATTCGCAATATCTACATATTGTAACGGCATATCGAACAAGGCACAACATAGGGAACGGTTTACGCAGTTGACATAATGCACTTTACATAATCCTTGGGCATAATGAACAATGTTTATAAAAATATCGGAAAGCTATTGAAATATTTTTAAAGATAGTATATATTATGGATAGCCGCAAAACGAATGCGGTTAATTTATTCATTTGAAATAAGGGGAAACACGGATGGAGAACAAAACATCCCCGGTTATGGCGTTTATTGGCGCAGGCAACATGGCTTCGGCGTTTATTCGGGGGTTGGTTTCATCGCATTTGATTCCGGAAGGTAACATAATAATTTTCGACAAATTTATTTCGCAATATGCCAACTTTGCGGACTTAAACCTCAAAAAAGCCGCGAATTATTCCGACATCGCTGAAGCCGAATATGTCTTTATCTGCGTCAAACCTTATCAGGTAACCGACGCAATACAAGGACTGAAAAATTCCGGAATAAATCTTCAAAGCAAAACTTTTATAAGCATTTGCGCCGGAGTACCTACTTCCTTTATCAACTCTCTCTTGGGTTTCGATGCCCCCGTGATACGGATGATGCCCTCCACACCGATGCTTGTGGGTATGGGAGCGGCGGCGATATCAAAAAACGACTTTGTCGGTAAAAAACATTTTGAGTATATCTGCCGCGTCATATCCGAATTCGCGGAAATCGCAGTCCTCGACGAATCGCAGATGAACGCCGTCATCGCCGTCAACGGTTCGTCCCCGGCATATGTGTATTTATTTATTAAAGCAATGCTGGAAGGCGCAAAGCAAAGCGGAATAAACGAAGTCAACGCCCTGCCGTTGATACTTAAAACAATTGAAGGTTCGGTACAAATGATTAGGCGTTCCGGAAAGGACATTGATAAGCTGATTGGCGAAGTTTCATCCCCCAACGGTACCACACTTAAAGCGCTGGAAAAACTGTACGAGCGCGGTTTTGAGGACGCAATACGTTCCGCTATGGAAGCCTGCGCCGCGCGCGCCGACGAAATAACCGCCGAACTGATAAACGAAAAGTAATATTTTACAGCCTGTCCGAATATTCTATAACGTGCGAGGGGTGCGTTATGGATAACAAAAACGAATTGGCGATCGTGCCTTACGAGCCTAAAAAGAGAAAAATAAAGCTTGCCGATCAATACTTTACCGAACGCAAAAACATATATATTACGATTTTAATCATTAACGTGGCGCTGATTTTTATCGGTTTTTGCATTTCGCGCAAATACGGCGCGGAAGACGAATTCGTAAGGGACGGACTTTTTTCCAAAATATACTCTCAAGGTCAAAGCGCCGACGGTGTATATGTTTCGGACGGCATTAGATTTTTACTCGCGGCGACATTGGCGATGTTCATTTCCGCTTTTACCATATTCTGCCCGGCGGTTTCGCTCACGTTTTCGGCATATATGGCAATAAAAGCAGGCTTGTTCCTCAGCGAAGGGCAAAACTTTTTCACCTCGCTGTCGCTCGCCGCGTTCATCTTTCTTTCCATACTGTATGAATCGGAAATTTTTTATTGCTACGGCAAAGCGAAATACGGGGTTAAGCAAATTTTCAAGCCCCAAAACATGATAGCGGTATCTATAAAAACAATAATATTTGTGATAATAATAATGCTGTACGGTTGGATCTCCGGCTTCACCGTATAGCGGAAGGCAATTAAAATGAACGACGTTAGAAATAGAATCTCAGACGGGATAAACGTTTATTTGGACTTTTTGAAACGTACCAAGGATTCTACCGAAAACACCCTTCAGGCATACAAGAGGGACCTGGCAAAATTCGAGGATTACGCAAGCGAAAACAAAACGGCGTTTTATACCGACATAACCGTCATGACCGTCTCGGATTATAAAAAATGGCTCGGCAACGCCGGGCTTTCGGCGTCGTCCGCCAGTCGTTCGCTTTCGGCGCTAAGGAGTCTTTTCCAATACCTCCTTTCTGAAAATGTCGTTATGTCCAACCCGGCGAAGGAGGTTCATAACGACAAGTCCGAAAAAAAAGACCCGCAGATACTTTCCAATAAGGAAATCGACCTACTGCTCTCTCAACCGGACACCGGCGACCTTAAAGGTATGCGCGACAAAGCCATGCTGGAACTGCTTTATGCCACGGGCATAAAAGTGACCGAACTGATTTCTCTGAATATCGAGGACGTGAACTTCACCATTCCGTTTTTAAAAGTCGGCGAGAGTGAAAAGGAACGGTTTATTCCGCTTTATAAAATCGCCGTGAAATCATTGCAGGAATACATAGAAAAATCCAGGCGATTACTCATAGAAAACCCCGACGAAAAGGCGCTTTTTGTCAACATCTCCGGAGAGAGGATGACGCGGCAGGGATTTTGGAAGATATTAAAATTCTATGCCGCTGAAGCGAAGATAAAGCAGGATATTAACCCGCATACGCTGCGTCACTCCTTTGCGGCGCACCTTTTGGAAAACGGCGCGGATATTCACGAAATACAGGAGATACTCGGGCACAGCGATATTTCATCCACCCAGCGTTACGCGCAGTTTTTAAAGGAAAAAGTAAAAATGAGCTATATGAGGTTTCATCCGAGAGCATAAGCTCTTGAATCTATAAAAAACGCAAACGATTTCCCGGCGGAAGAAAGGCATGGTAGGGCGTGGCGGATAACAAAAAACACAATGATAACAATGAAAACAAAGAAAATAAAGTATTTTCCTTCTTTTCGCCTTCCAAAAATAAAAAAGAAAAAGGGTTGACCAAGGAACAGGCGCGCTTCAACGGTAAATATGATTTTATAAATTTTTTTTCTTTTCTTAAATTCCGTTTCGGGGATATAACCAAATCCAACCTTTTGTTTATACTGTTAAATTTTTCACTGCTACTGATGCTCTTTGCCCTGACGGGTTACACCAATAAGACCATCACCACGCCTTCTACGCCGATGTACCAGCAGGTTTTCGGTATGTTGCAATATGATAACAGTTCCGCTGCCATCCTCACCTACGCGGCCGTAAGCGGCGTCACTGCCGACATTTCGGTTTGGACGATATGGACGCAGCTCCTGGTGTATTCGGGCTATTCGCTTTTCGTCACTTTCGGGCTTTCCAATATAGGCATGGCGTATCTCACACGCGGGTTCGTAAGGCGAGACCACTTGTTTGTATGGCATGATTTTTGGCAGTCGATAAAAAAGAACTGGGTTCAAGGCATCATCGTCGGCGTGCTTGACCTCGGCGTATGCTATCTGCTGTATAACGCGCTGATGTTCTATGGCGCCAACCGCGTAGACTACATGATGCAGTTGTTCTTCTACCTAACCATCGCTTTCGCCGCAATTTACCTCATCATGCGGATGTATTTTTATTTCATGATAATCACTTTTGACCTCAAGCTGACAAAACTCATCAAAAACGCCATGATCTTCTCGCTTCTCGGAATTAAGCGCAATATCTGCGCGGTTCTCGGCATCGCTCTCACGTTGTTTTTGAACATATATATTTATATTTTTCTGCCTTCCGTGGGCATTCTGATACCGTTTGTCTTTACCGCGGGGTTTATATATTTTATAACGGCATATTGCGTTTTCCCGGTTATAGACAAATATATGATAAAACCTTATTATAAATCCGAAACCGGCGAAAGCGGCGGTAAACCGATATTCACCGACAGAGGTTAATGTAAAACCGAAAAACCGAAAAACCGAAAAACAGAAACACCCCGCTTGTTAACAAGCGGGGTGTTAGTGTTGGTGTCAGTGTTAATGTTATTGGTTTAAATTATTTAACCGTTATAGGACTCTCGGGCTTCGGCTGGAACGAGCGCAGCCAAGCGAGCATGTATTTTGTTTTTTCAAAAAGCGCAAGGGCATTTTCTTTATTGACAAAACGGTTCATGATATTTTTATAGGAAAAAGGATAGTCGGACATATAATAAAACATTACGTCTATCAAAAAGTCTTCGCACTCGGTCTTGCCGCTTTCAAACCGTTCGATTTCGGGGTGGGAAAGGAACTTTGCTTCGTTTTGTATCTTTGAAAAAAGAAAGTTCACGTTATGCGTCTTCGGCGCTTCCGCGTTGTTGTAATAGACGTACATCCCTTTAAGCTGGCGTTCGACAGCTTGCTGGCAGAGGAACGCGACATATACCCAGCGTTCGCCCGCGACAAGGCAATCGATGGTTTCAATATCGTAATCCGAAAGCATAATCCAATAAGCGTATTTGCTTTTATTATCCATCGGTTTTCATCCTGTCTTTGTTGATTTTTCCTTCGTCCACAAGACTTTTTAATATTGCGGCGGAGGTATGGTCAAATAAGTGGGGGAGGTTGTACAGCTCGTCGGCGGCTTCAGTAAAGGATTTCACGATATTATAACCGCGGTCGGTGG
>CAYOGQ010000044.1:0-14248 GCA_964403645.1 uncultured Ruminococcus sp. | reverse complement strand
CCATAATTTTCTTATGGTTATTATCGGCATTTACACGGTTCGATATTCAGACTCTCTAAAACGGTAGTCTTGGTTATTATCATTTATTGGGTTGATATTTTATCTGCATATCATGATATTCAAAGAGACTTTTAATTCTTTCATCATCATACCGTTCTTGCCAAAACCACGGGAACAGGCTGCATAGCGTGATATTTTCGCCTTGGAATACCACATCGCCGTTTTGATCCTTGCCGCCTTTGATTTTACCGCCGTTTGTGCAGCCGTGGCAATGATTACAACGTTTGCATACGTCCAATAAAAGTTTTTGAACGCGAAACGGTAAATTGTCAAAATCCATAATCATGGCTTTCACACCAATACCGTTCATGGTTCCAAAAGCGAACTGAATCCGTTTTCGCGGATTAAATTCGAGAATAAAACCGCCTACGGACGTTTTCAAGTCGTATCGCAGACCAAAGCCCGTAACGCCGAAGTTCAGATGCAGGCCCTTTTGATAACCTCTGTTAAGACATTCCTTTTCCAAGTCGAGAAGCATTCCGTTATAACGGCACGCATTATCCAATCGGAGCAATAAGTAATCAAATTTGCCGTCATAAGAACAGCGGACGAAGTCAAACAGTGATTTTGTCACCGCCAGCATTTTTATCGCGCGACAAACGTTTTTCTCGTTTTTAAAACCGAACGTTATTTCGGTTTTACTTTTAACAACGGAAACCCCGGTTTCGGACAAAGCCTTTTGATACGGCAGTTTGAAAGCCGCTTTCGCATTTTTCAAATCTTCCGTTTTTACCGTTAGAAAATTATTTTCGATTTTACCGTAAGCCGCTGCCATGTAAAGAAAACGGTAAAATTCAAAGAGTATTTTAAATACCCTCGTGTAAACCGAGTTCAATTCCGGTTTTTGGTTGTTGCAGACATACCATTCATACGCCTCGTCGATATCCGGCGGCAGGTCCAACAAATCGGGTTTTTCATACAGCCGTTCCAAAAGTAACCCCATCCATTCGTGTGCCGCCGCTTGCTCATCTTCGCTCGCCATGTCGGAAATTATGGGAGCAAAATCAGCGAAAGTGAAGCGATAACCCCAAACGCAACGCTGCGCAACGCTTTTAAATTTACTTGTTTTTTCGATAACCATGTTTTTAACATCCTTATTTTATATTTTCGTTTAAAATCGACTGATTTCATCCGCGCGGTCGGTTAACTAAAGGATCTGACTATAAATTTTTAACTCCTTCATTTATAATACGCACGACCTCGTCCGTATTTTTCGCAAACAAACGGAGTCTTTCCGCTATCAGTTTCCTTTTATTAATATCCTGTAAAGCGGCAAGGGTGACGTTAAATCCTCCGCCCAAATCCTCAAGCCCGCCGTTCGCATACGCACCCTGCCTGCCGAGGATTGTTATAATTTCCGGAATAAAATTCAAATCGGGGTTCAATTCCAATGCTTTTGACAAAAAGCGCCCCGATGTCGCAGCGATTGTTTCAAAATCGCAGACAAAGCTTGTATGCGTTCCCCATAAATCGACTTCGGCTTGAGTTTTGCCGTCATAAAAACCGTTTTCAATATCATCCGCCCAAGCGTGAAACGCTCCGGCTCCAAAATAATATTTGTCCGTTTCCGTCGTCAGGATTTCGGGCATATTCAAAACTGCTTCCCTGTAAATATCGGCAAGGTTTTTATGCGCCTTTTTTTCGCCGATAAAAATCCAGCCCTTCATTTCATTGTCGGAGAAGTAGTTTTCGTCCGGTGAAAACTTATCAAAATTATCGTTGCACGGGAATCTTTGCAACAATACATTTCCATGTTCCTCGTAACCGCAAATCAGGCTGTAATTACCTTTAAACTGCATTACCGGCAAGCCTTTGTCGATATAAGCCATCAGCGTTTGGCGATACATTTCTTTGTTTGATAAAATTTTATTTTTCGGAACATATGTGCAGGCGTAACCCATTTTATCAAATATACGCTCTATATAACCCGCGCAGTCGTCGTTATAAAGTATATTATAATCGGAAACGCAATAACGGTCGCTGTAATAAACATGGTTTTTAGGATACACCTGCGCAATGCAATCCCCCGTAATGCCCGCGATCAGCCAATAACCGAAATCTTTTTCACCGACGCATTCCATAAGCCGCTCGCAAGCGCCGTCAAAGGCAAAATTCTCGCCGCGTTCGCCGACGCAAAAGGTTTTGATGTTTGGAATCATGTTGTTGCTTTGTTTTGTGATCATGGTTAGCTCCCTGTTTTTTATTTTTGTTTTTATCCGCGTTTCAAGCTGTGAAACCGTAATTTTGCGTACCGTAATTGCCAAATCTCCCCCGCCGTTTATGAGGACGGGATATTCCGGCAACAAAAGTAAATTTGTTTTCATATACGGTAGGTTTTTAACGCATAACCGCACTTCGCCGTTTATAATCACGGCAAAATGTTTTTCACCGATAATCCATGTAACGCGGTTGTATTCGCCCTTTTTTACTTTACCTGAATTAGGATAAACAAACAAATCCCCGAACACGGGTTCGGTAAAAACAATTGCGTGCTTTGACAACAAGGGATCGGGATTGTTTCGTTCGTTTACGGCAAATTTGCAATTTCCGAAATAAACATTGAAACCTTCGTCGGCGTTCCCCGGCGAAACGTCGAATTTAAATTCAATATCCGTGCGGAAAGGCAGTTTAACCTCAACATTGGTTGACAAATAGCGAGTACTGACATAGGTTGAAAATACCGCTTCGCCGGTAGGCAACGGCTCGTACCGAATATAACCTCCGCTTGTTTTTATCGGCGTCAGCTTATCCAGCTCCACGTCTGCAGCCCACAATACCGGATTAGCCGCTTCGATTTCCGCGACAGAGATATCGGTCACTTTTTCTGGCTTGTCGAACAGTGTGGGGTCTGCCATTCGTTTTTTCACCGGGACAAGCAGGGCGACAAGTTCCCGCTTTTCGTCGGGGGAAATCAAGTTTTCCAACATGGCGGGATGGCGTGAAGTGCCATCCGTACAGTAGGCGAACTGATAGTAAGGATTCGTGTCAAGCTCGCGCACAAGCGTGCGGAAGCATTGTCCAAGGTCTTCGTCCAGATAAACGTTTACAGCCGCAAACAGCCCGCCAGTAAAAGTGTAGTCCAAATATTCACTGTCATTGATGAAATCATCCGGCACCCGCACCATCAGCACATCGCCCGCTTCGGTTTGAAACTCAAACTGCCGGTGATCGCCGGAAACCGCTCTCGACAGCCCGTAAAATTGTATATATCTAGAAAATCCTGAAAAATCGCTTTCCTTTGTATCGGGTTTGAGAAACGACGTCAACACTCGCATTGTAGGCAAATCCACAATACTGATATCAAGCGGTTTTACCAGTTTATCGCTGACATCTTCGAGCTCTGCCATAGTTACAGGTTTTTGTTTTTCAAAAACCGTAAGCTGTTTATCCATTTCCTCATACAACAACGGAATAGCGGAAATTCTGGTTATACCGTTAACCAACATGGTTTGCAGAAATTCGCCGACAATGCGTTTCAACTCCGCCAGCGCGCCGATTTCGTCGTCGATGGCGCGGATACGGCTTATGAAAGTCTCCACGACAACGCTCATGTCCTCGCTTTCATAAATCCGCAGAATATCCTTGACGGGAATCTGCATCTTGCGAAGCACCATGATTTGCTTTAAGCGTTCGACGTTTTCCTCGTCGTAAAAACGGTATTTTTCAAACGCGGGGCGGACGCTTTTGATAAGCCCGACCTGTTCGTAATAACGCAGGCTGCGGGAAGACAATCCAAGCTGCGTGGTCAAGTCGGTAATTTTAATGAGTTGGTTGTTTGCTATATCCATATCGGCATAACCTCCTTCCGACCGCTTTCAGTTTATCACTTGACCGTGCGTCAAAGTCAAGGGTAATTGATAAAAATACGGAATTTTATTCGTCGTAGGTGTAAACGCAGATTTCGCCAATCCAAACAGCCCCCGCGACGGCGATGTCAAACCTGACGTATCTGCCGGAAACGGGTTCGGCGGGCGCGTATTTAAAATCGAAAAGCGTCCAGCCATTTTGTCTTTCAAACGGTTCGCGGTCATACGACTGAGCAGTGCCGACCTTAGTCCAGCTTTTCTCATCGTCGGAGACGTAATAGGTCACGGATTCCAAAGCGGAGATGCCCCAGTTGCCGAAAGTATCATAAACGTCAAATTCCGAAAGATTTTCGGTTATCTCGCCGAGATCGACCGTTATGCTCGCTTCGTTTGTAAAATCGGCTCCGAAATACTTGCCGGTATTACCGTCAGCCGAGGGGATGACCCCGTCGGTGAGCTTTACGCCGTCGTCGTCCCAAACGTCGCCCCGCGAATTGACCGCGCCGGTATAGGCGCAGCCCTGCGAAACCAGCGTCTTTGCTCCGTTATATTCCTCTGCGCGCTCGCTGTTTTTGTCGGAGGAGTATTCGCCGGTATTGTAGTAATTCACATATGCGTTATGTATATCGAAACCCACGATATCGGGGGAAAAGTAATGCGAATAAGCGAAGGTAACATAGCCTTCGACATAAGCGGAAGCAATTTCCATTTGCTTAACAAACCTGTCCAAAGGGGCGGTTTTACCTGTCGGCGTAAAATCCTCGTTGTTCGCCCAAAAGCGTAAACCCTCTTCGGTATCGGTCGCTTCTTTTAGCGCTTTAAAATAACCGTCCAGCTGCGAAAGCGTAATGCCGCCCGCGCCGACGGAATCCTGGCAGCAAAAGATATCGCCCTCGCGGAAGCGTGTTTCGGCGAAAATCTTGGTCCATTCGTCCCTTGTCTCCTCCGGTGAAATGAAACTTCTTAAAAACGGCGACAGCATCAGCGGCAGGGAAGCGTCGATTTCGGTCAGTCCGTCCAGATATAGGTTGAGAAACGCCGCGGCTTTGTCGGGGGTACCTATGCCGTTGTAGTATTCGGGGACGAAATACCAGCCGTAAAACGCGTTCGGATATTTATTTTTATATAAATCGTATAAATCCTTCGCCACCTTCATGCCTATCGACGCTTCGGCTTCGCACCATGACCAATCGGAAAATACGTTTTGGAACCATTCGCCGGGGTTGTTCAGACCGATAAAAACCTTCATACCCTTGTCCTCGCATACCTTTAAAATGGTTTCCACAAGGTTCGACGCGGAATACCCCGCGCCTTTTAGGTCGTCGAGCGTCGAGGGGTAATAAGAACCGGACAGTTTATTGGCTTTGGTGTCGCACGACCACTGGATGATTATGGTTTCGATGCCCGCTTCCAGCAGATAATCGCAATGCTTCGCCCATTTGGTTTCATTATATGAAGTGAACGCCCAAAGCTGGATGAACGTCCCGGTCACATAAGGCCAGACTCGGTCGATTTCGGTTTTTGATTGTTCCTCCGATATTTCGGATGCTTCAGCCGACGATTCATCCGACAGCGGCAGGCTTTCGTCGGATATATCCCGCCCGCTCCCTCCGGAACAGGAGCTGATAAACATCGCGGCGAGCGCCGAACAGAGAATTAAAGCGATATTTCTTTTCATGTTTTAGTAAAACCTTTCCGCGCATATTCATTTATGCGTCACGCTATTAAAGTTTATAATTTAACGCGATAAAAGTCAATATAAAACGGCGATTTATTGACAAACATAATCGGGCGTGTTATAATTGCTCGATTAATTAAAAAAAAGGACATATATATGAAAGCACTCGTAACGGTCATAGGGCGCGACCAGATAGGCATTATCGGCGGGGTATGCACCGAACTGGCGAAGCTTGACGTCAATATTCTTGAAATCAGCCAGACGGTCATGCAGGAGTATTTCACCATGATGATGATGGTCGACCTCTCCACAAGCGGCAGGGATATGGAAACCATATCATCCCTGCTCGGTAAATACGGCGAAAACCGGGGACTGAACATCAGGCTGCAGCGCACCGATATTTTCGACGCGATGCACAATATCTGACCGGGGTGCCGACTATGCTCAATATCAACAATATTATCGAAACTATCCAGATGATAGACCGCCAGCACCTCGATATACGCACGGTCACCATGGGTATATCGCTCCGCGACTGCGCCGATTCCGACGCGGCGAAAAGCTGCGCGCGCATTTATGATAAAATTGCGCGCAAGGCCGAAAATCTGGTCGGGACGGTCGAAAAAATCGAAAAAGAATACGGCATCCCAATCGTAAATAAACGCATCGCGGTAACGCCGATGGCGCTTGTTGCGGAGCCGAGCGGCGACACAGATTACGTCGCGTTTGCCAGAACCCTCGACCGCGCCGCCAAAGCCTGCGGTGTGGATTTTATCGGAGGCTATTCCGCCCTTGTGCAAAAAGGCTACACCGCCGGCGACAAACGCTTGATCGCTTCGCTCCCGGAAGCGCTTGCCGCCACCGACATCGTTTGCGGCTGCGTCAACGTGGCTTCCACCCGCGCAGGTATTGACATGGACGCGGTGGCGGAAATGGGGTACACGATCAAAAATATCGCCGAAGCAACCAAAGACAGGGGATGTTCGGGATGTGCAAGGTTCGTGGTGTTTGCCAACGCCGTCGAGGACAATCCCTTTATGGCGGGAGCGTTCCACGGGGAAGGCGAGCCGGAATGTGTCATAAACGTGGGGGTTTCAGGTCCGGGTGTGGTGTATCACGCGCTGCGGGAAGTAAAGGGCGAACCGTTTGACACGGTTGCCGAAACCATAAAGAAAACCGCTTTTCGCATCACCCGTATGGGTCAGATAGTCGCGCAGGAGGCGTCCAGGCGTCTGGGCGTGCAGTTCGGCATAGTGGATCTTTCGCTCGCGCCCACACCCGCCGTAGGGGACAGCGTGGCGCGGATTCTTGAAGAGATGGGCTTGGAAATCTGCGGCACCCATGGTACGACCGCCGCGCTGGCGCTTTTGAACGACGCCGTCAAGAAGGGCGGCGTGATGGCGTCCTCTCATGTCGGAGGGCTTTCCGGAGCGTTCATTCCCGTTTCGGAAGACGAGGGAATGATAGCCGCCGCCAAAGCGGGCGCGCTTTCCGTCGACAAGCTCGAAGCCATGACCTGCGTATGCTCGGTCGGCTTGGATATGATTGCCGTCCCGGGCGACACGCCGGCGGAGACCATAGCCGCGATAATCGCGGACGAGGCGGCGATCGGCGTGACGAACAACAAGACCACGGCGGTACGGATAATACCCGCCGTCGGCAAAACGGTCGGGGACACGGTGGAATTCGGCGGATTGCTCGGCACCGCTCCCGTGATAGCCGTCCACCCCTGGTCAAGCGCCGACTTCATTAAACGCGGCGGGAGGATTCCCGCTCCGCTGCAAAGCCTTAAAAATTAGCGGGAGGTCATTAAAGTGAAAAGAACCTTCGCGCTGATACTGGCGTTATCGCTTGCGGTTTTGCCGCTTTTCCTTGCGGGCTGCGGCAAAGCGGAGCATCCGAAAACTCTCGACGACCTGATAAAATCCGGCATAATCCGCGTCGGCGTCAGCGCCTCGGTACCGGGGTTTTCATCATATAACGAAAATATAAATCAATACGAAGGGTTCGAGATCGACATCGCTTTCGCCATAACGCAAAAAATATTCAATTGCGGTTATGACGAAGCCAAAGAAAGGCTTATGTTCGTTCCCGTAGAACCCGAAAACCGTATAAAATATCTTGAAGAGGACAAAGTTGACATAATTATCGCCGCGCTTATGCCTAACGAGCAAAACCGTAAAAAAGCCAGCTTTTCCGCTCCGTATTTTACTCCCGATATCGGTTTTGCCGTGACAAACGGCAAAGTTATACGCTCGCCTGCCGACCTGGAAGGCATGACGATCGGTATCGCCGAGGGTATGAAAACCGATTCCGTTATTTGTACATACCTTAGGGAAAGCGGTCACGACATGGCCGGCAGAATCACTTTTGCTAATATCGACGCCGTGAGGTTTTATGCATACATCGCGTCCCTCGGCACGGGGGAAACCCCGTCCGGGGACGAAACCATGTCCGGCTTCGACGCGCTGGCCGCGGAAAACAAGCGGTTTTCCGAAACGGCAAAGGGAAGCCATGGCTATTTCAACCTGACCGCGTCCGCGTGCGCTTTTGCGGCGGCGGCACCCAAAGGCTCGGACGAAACAATCGGCGTGATTGACGCGGTTTTGCGGGAGCTTGAACAAAGCGGCCTGCTAGATGGATTGCAAATCCTGTGGGGGCTGAAATGGGGAGCCATTAAATACGACTGATATTAATATAATAAAACATAAAACAGGAGAAAGAAATGTCTGCAATAACCGTAATCGCACTCATTATTTTTATCGCGGCATACGTGCTGATGATGGCTTTCCAAAAAATACGCCCGCACGTGGCGTTGACGGCGGCGGTGATTTTTGTCGTTATGGGGAGCTTCGGTTTGTTTTCCGATTATAAGTATTCATTGATTGAAGCGCTCCGCGCCATCGACTGGAACGTGCTTTTGATGATAGCCGGAACAATGGGAACGGTATCGCTCTTCACCCGGTCGAAAATGCCCAACCTTATGTCGGACATGCTTATCGGCAAGACAAAGAACATCCGTTGGACGATTGTCGCGCTTTCGCTGTTCGCAGGAATAATTTCCGCTTTTGTCGACAACGTCGCCACCGTGCTGATGATAGCTCCGGTGGCGCTGGCGCTATGCAAAAAGCAAAAGATATCCCCCGTCCCGGTGATAATTTGCATCTGCATTTCCGCCAACCTTCAGGGTGCCGCCACTTTGATCGGCGACACGACCTCGATACTCCTCGCCAAAGCGGCGCAGCTTGATTTCATGGACTTTTTTATCGACCACGGCAGGCTCGGTATGTTTTGGGTGGTCCAGGCAGGCGCCGTTGTGAGCGGATTTATAATTTACATAATGTTCAAGAAAGAAAAGAACCCCGTCGTGATGACGACCAGGACAAAAGTAGAGGACAAATTCCCCTCGTTTTTACTTGTTGGGACGCTCGTTTCCCTTATTGCAGTTTCGTTCATACCCTATAAAGATACCGCGGCGGCAGGTGAAATTTATAAACCCGAAATCACCAACGGGTTGATCTGCGTCCTGTTTTTCGCGGCGGGCGCGGTCAGGGAAGTCCTTAAAACAAAAAAGGTAAGCGTTTTAAAAGATTTGGCACAAGAGATCGACTATTACACCCTGCTTTTGCTTGCCGGGCTGTTCGTTGTCATCGGCGGTATCGAGAAAGCCGGAGTTATCGAAGTTATCGGCAAAACCCTTTCCAAGATCGGCGGCGGGGGCGGTATGTGGTCGGTGTTCCTGGTATATACCATTGTGGTCTGGGCGTCGGTTTTCCTTTCGGCTTTCATCGATAATATCCCGTATGTCGCGACCATGCTGCCGGTCATAGCGGTGCTGGCAAGCGATATGTCCGCGTCGGGCGGGATGGACGTTAACCCCAAGCTTTTGTATTACGGTTTGCTTTGCGGCGCGACTCTCGGCGGCAATCTGACACCCATTGGCGCTTCCGCGAACATAGCCGGCATAGGCATACTCCGCAAGGAGGGGCATGAGGTTCAAACCAAAACCTTCATGAAATACGGCGTGCCGTTCACCCTCTCCGCCGTGATAACCGGATACATCTTAATCTGGTTCATCTGGTATTAAAATATCGAAACCGCCGTGTTTGCAAACTCACGGCGGTTCCTTTTATTATTTTACCGTTCAATTTCCCTCAGTATCGCAGCTATATGTATTTTTACGGTGTCGATGAGGTTTACCGTTGTCGGAAGGTCGTTTTCCTGTATCAGAAGCGGCAGCTCGGTGCAGCCGAGCAGGACCGAATCCGCGTTTTTCAGTTTTATATACTTTTCGGCGATACCGATCGCCGCGCTTTTGGCGTCGTCCGTCACTATTCCGTTTTCCAGTCCTGGATAAATGATATCGGCTATCACGCCCGCGTCGCGCCCGTCGGGTACGACCGGATCCACGCCGATTTTTTTAAGCGCCGCGGAATACATTCCGTTCCGTATTGTCGTGCCGGAGGCAAGGATAACTGTTCTTTTACAGCCTTTTCCGGCGATATACCCGCAGGTTTCCTCCACTATGCTGATAAGCGGTATATCTGTTTTGCCTGCTATTTTGCCCCACACGATATGCGCGGTGTTGCAAGCGACGGCGGCGAAATCCGCTCCGGCGCGGGCGAGGTTATTTATGCTTTTCAAAAGCATTGCCGAGACCTTGTCAAAATCGTCCGAAGCGAATGCCGTGTCGAAATCGTACATGTTTATGCTGTCTATGACGATCTCCGGGTTTACGCCCTGCCCGTGAATTTTTTTATATCCTAAAATTATCCCGTTGTAATACTCGACGGCCGAGGCGGGTCCTATTCCGCTGACAATGCCTGCTTTTTTCATTTATTTTTCCGTCCGTTATTTTATTTTTCTTTAATTATATAATTAAGCAGTCAAAAGTCAAGCCAAACCGTGCTTTAAACCGACGGCGGATTGCCATATTTTTAATTTATTTTAGGCGAAGTGTTGATTTTGATATATTTATGTGGTAAAATCCTATGTACGATAATTTTTATAATTCAAGCGCCGTCATATAAAAACGGCAGCCGGCCTTATCAATTGAGGATGATTGCATATGCTTAAACGTAAAATAATTATAATTTTTATACTCATAATATGCCTGATATCGGAATGTCTTTTGGTTTTCGCCAACGCAGAGGGCATTCTTAACGCGGGTGACACGGTTTGTTTCGGCACCTACGAGCAAAACAACGACACAAGCGACGGTGCTGAGGTTATCAAATGGCGCGTTCTCGAAACCGACGGGGACACGGCGACGCTTATATCCTGCTGGATACTCGACGCCAGTCCGTATCATAATAAAGGCGGCGACACCACCTGGGAAAATTGTTATCTCCGCGACTGGCTAAACGCTTATTTTTATGAAACCGCGTTTTCAGACGAAGAAAAAATGCATATAAAAGACAGCGAGGTCGCCGCCGAACCCAATCCGAAATACGACACCGACTGCGGCAACGACACCGTGGACAAGGTTTATCTGCTCTCTTACGAAGAAGCGAGGGCTTATTTCGATTATTCGGTGAGCGGCGCGGAAAGATATGAAGCCACCGACGAAGTGGTCCACCCCGATCTGATGGCGTTTTTCACCCCCTTCGCTCTCGCCAAGGGCGCGTATGTACAGGACAAATATAATTCCGGCGTGTGGTGGTTGCGAACACAAGGCATTACGGGCGGCGATACCTGCAACGTGGCGTGGACGGGCGTCGTCGGTTCCTACGGGCATTACGTCACCATGTCTTCTTACGGCGTGCGCCCGGTGATAAAAGTCGATCTTTCCGCTTTACAACCTGCCGAAGCCGACATATACCCCGGCTACACCGCTGCGGGCGGCGACGAATCCTCCGCTGAAACGTCCGAAAGCATCGAAACTCAATCGTCGGAAGAAACAAGCGCGGAACAATCCTCCGCGGTTTCGGAAGAATCGGCTTTGGAATCGTCCGACGAAATAAGCGCCGACGAATCTTCCGAACCGTCATCCGAAGATGCCTCCTCGGCGAATGCGTCTTCCGAGGGAACATCTTCCGATGAAAAAGATAAACTCGAGGACAGTGGCAAAACCGATAACAAATTTAAATTGATCGGGATTTTGGTCTGTTTCCTCGCGGCGCTTCTAATTATTAAAATCGTTTACAACAACATACAGCGCAAAAAAAAGTATTAATTTTTCAGGAGGAAATAATGAAAGTTATAGTTTGCGAAAATTACGCGGAAATGTCGAAGGAAGGAGCGAAACTCATCGCCGCGCTTTTAAAAGAAAAACCCGGTTGCGTGCTCGGACTTGCCACCGGTTCCACCCCTATCGGGATGTACGACGAACTGAAAAAAATGAACCAAGCAGGGGAGATATCCTTTAAAGACGTCACCACCTATAACCTCGACGAATATTATCCGCTCGCCCCGGATCACGACCAGTCCTACCGCTATTTTATGAACCATAATCTTTTCGACCATGTCGATATAGATAAATCGCGCACGCACGTCCCCAACGGTTTGGCAAAGGATCCCGCTGCGGAGGGCGAAGCTTATGACAAAGCTATCGAAAACGCCGGCTTTATCGATTTACAAGTCCTCGGCGTGGGGCAGAACGGGCATATCGGTTTCAACGAACCGGAAGAAGAACTGTACGCCGGCACCCACCTGACGCCGCTCACCGAAAACACCATCGAAGCCAACGCCCGCTTTTTCGCGTCGAAAGCCGACGTCCCCGTAAAAGCGATCACCATGGGCATGGGCTCGATAATGAAATCCAAGAAAATTTTCGTGCTTGCAAGCGGTAAAAACAAACATTTTGTGGTAAGCAAGATGCTGTCCGGCAGAATAACCACCGCCGTTCCATCCACGCTCTTGAACACCCACCCCGACGTGACGCTTATCTGCGACAAGGCGGCTTACGAGGGTTAATAATAGATTTAATATAGAAATTGTTTAGAATTATAAGGAGTGATTTCACACTTTGGACGACAGTATACCGCGAAGTATGATATTATTATTTATACTTATTATATCCGCAGGCTTTTTCGCCGGTTCGGAGACCGCTTTTTCTTATTGCAACGGTGTCAGAATGAAGCTTCTCGCCGAAAGCGGCAACAAAAACGCCAAACGTGTTTCCTGGATTTTGGAACACTTTGAGCGCGCCGTGGTGACGTTGCTTATCGCCGTCAACGTTATCCACGTTATCGCCGCTACCATTTCTACCGTTATGGCGGTGGAACTGCTCGGAAGCGTCGGCTCTGTTGTCGCTACGATTGCGCTGACGTTAATGGTTTTCATGTTCGGCGAAAATATTCCCAAAAATATCGCGCGCGCGAACGCGGACAGCTATTCCATGTTCGTATCTCTGCCTATAACATGGCTGACTTACCTTTTATGGCCGTTCGCCACGTTCTTTATCCGCATAGGCGGCGTGGTTAAAAAGCTCGCGCGCATTAAGAACGACGAACCCAGCCTAACGGAGGACGAGTTTGCCGAAATTGTCGAAAGCGTTGGCGACGACGGACTTATCGAGCCGGAGGAGACGGAGATCATCAAGTCCGCCATAGAGTTCGGCGATCAAACGGTTTCGGAAGTCATGATGCCGCGCGGGCTTATTTCCGCCATCCCCATAAATATTTCCATGCAGGGATTGAAAAACATATTGCTGGAAGAAAAATTTTCGCGTTTTCCCGTCTATGACGGCAACCTCGACCATATCGTAGGGGTTTTGCAATCGGCGACTTGTTTGTGGAAGCTTGTCAAAGGCATACCTTTTAAAATGCGCGAGGTGCTGGGCAAACCTTATTTTGTCTCACCCGACACACGCTTGGACGAAGTTTTTGAAACCATGGGACGTAAACGCACCCATTTCGCTATCGTCCGCTCGGACGAAGGCAAGACTATCGGCATAATTTCAATGGAGGACATTCTTGAAGAGATTGTCGGGGAAATTTATGACGAGGACGACGATTCCTTTACCGAAGGGGGGATCGTCTGATGGATATTATTGTTATCCTTTTAATATTGCTGTTCGTGACATTATCGGCGTTTTATTCTTCGGCGGAAATTGCCTTTGCCAAGGCAAACGCCATACGAATCAAAAAGCAGGCGGAAAACGGCGACAAAACGGCCAAACGCCAGCAGTTTATCAACGATAATTACACTAGTTCGCTTTCCACCCTGCTTGTAGGCAACGACCTTGTGAATATCGCCGCTTCCTCCGCCGCCACGGTCATTTGTGTAAATCATTTAGGAGAAGCAAGAGGGCAAACAGTCGCTTCGGTTTCTATAACCATAATAATTCTCATATTCGGGGAAACCCTGCCGAAAATACTCGCGTCCACGGTGCCGGACAAATTAGCCCGGATTTTCGCCGCTCCGCTCAGGCTTTCGATGTTCATATATTTCCCGGTGGTCTGGGCGGTGGACAAATTTGTTAAGCTGGTTTCGCCGCTTTGGACGCCCAAAGAAAAAACTCCGCTGGTGACGGCGGAGGAGCTGCGCGAGATGGTGGACGATATCGAAGAAGAAGGCGTTTTCACCGAGGATGAGGGGGAACTGATCAAGTCGGCGATCGAATTTACCGACACGACCGCGATGGATATCCTTGTGCCGCGAGTGGATGTTTTCGCAATTGATATCGAGAATGAACAGTTCGAAATCCCCGAAGAATTCCACAGGTATTCGCGCATCCCGGTTTACCGCGGGACCATAGACA
>CAYOGQ010000043.1:0-14417 GCA_964403645.1 uncultured Ruminococcus sp. | reverse complement strand
TTATATGAACGACTGCATACATATGTATTATATGAGCTTTTATGACTTAAACAACTCTTGCAATTCGAAGTCGTCCAAATTAAGGCTGATATATGATTATACATATCATTTTATAAAGGGCACCCTCGATATCGTGCCCGATACCGTGGCCAAATTAACCGCGGAAGCGTCGGCGGATACCCCCTGCGTTTCGTCGCTGAATCCCGGGGGCGAAGTAAATAAGCTTTATAAAATTCTCGTTTCGCCCTCACACGGCACCGTTTCCATAAACGCCGACGGCACTTTCACCTATTACCCCGATAAAGGCTATATCGGCACCGACGAATTTTCCTACGCTTATTCGGAATACCTTGACTATTCCGCCGCGTGCGTTGTGGAAATCAATGTAAAATAGTATGTATATTTTAAATTGAATTAGTAAAACCGGCGCGCCCCGCTTGCGCCGGTTTTATTTTGCGCATTATAATATTGTCTTGAAATCCCACCAAATTAATAGTATAATAATTAAAGGTAAAAGAGGTGTAATAAAATGTTGATTTCCACAAAAGGGAGATATGCCCTCAGAGTGATGATTGATCTGGCGGAGCGCGAAAACGGCGGATATACCCCGCTTTGCGAGATTGCCGAAAGGCAGGGGATTTCTGAAAAATATTTGGAAAGCATAATATCGACGCTGACAAAAGCCGGATTTTTAAGCGGGCTGCGCGGCAAAGGCGGCGGCTACCGACTCACCCGCAGTCCCGAAAAATATACCGTCGGGAGCATACTCAAGCTGACCGAAGGCTCCCTCGCGCCGGTGACCTGCCTTGAAAAAGCCCCAAATCAATGCGTGAGATCGGCGGAATGCCGGACGCTCCCCGTCTGGCTTGAGCTTGACAGACTGATCGACGGCTATCTCGAAGGCGTCACGCTCGCAGACCTCGCTGCGACCCCCGGCGCGCAGAATAATTTTTCCATATAAATTATATTAATCTATTGACACGCGCCGTTCGCCGTGATATAATACCATAAACCCACAAGGAAAGTAGGTTTATAGCAATTAAGGAGATATGCCATGACGAAAATATATAAATCCATAGACGCCCTTATAGGCAAAACTCCGTTATTGGAGCTTTCAAACTTCGTTAAAGCGCATGACTTGCACGCCGCGCTGATAGCCAAATTGGAATATTTTAATCCCTCCGGGAGCGTGAAGGACCGTATCGCCAAAGCGATGATCGACGACGCCGAGGCGAAGGGAAAAATAAATAAGGACACGGTCATAATCGAACCGACCAGCGGCAACACAGGTATCGGGCTGGCTTCGGTCGCCGCGGCGAGAGGTTACCGGCTCGTCATCACCATGCCCGAAACCATGTCGGTCGAACGCCGGAATCTGATGAGGGCGTTTGGCGCGGAAATCGTTCTCACGGAAGGGTCTTTGGGCATGAAAGGCGCGATATCCAAAGCCGAGGAGCTTGCGGGGGAGATACCGAACAGTTTTATCCCCGGTCAGTTCGTCAACCCCGCCAACCCCGCCGTGCATTTCGCCACAACGGGGCCGGAAATCTGGGAAGACACCGGCGGAGCGGTGGACATCTTTGTCGCGGGCGTCGGCACGGGCGGGACCATAACCGGCGCGGGCAAATTTTTAAAATCGAAAAAACCTTCCGTTAAAATCGTTGCGGTCGAACCGGCGTCGTCCCCGGTGCTTTCCGCCGGAACCGCCGGACCGCATAAAATACAGGGACTCGGGGCTGGCTTCGTGCCGGAAACATTAAACACCGGAATATACGACGAAATTATTACCGTGGAAAACGAAGCGGCGTTCGCTGCGGGCAGGGAGATCGGCAGGACCGACGGCGTGCTTGTCGGAATATCCTCCGGCGCGGCGCTGTGGGCGGCGGCGGAGATCGCCAAACGGGAAGAAAACCGCGGTAAAATGATAGTCGTCCTGCTCGCTGACACCGGCGAAAGGTACCTTTCGACGCCGCTTTTCGCGCAGCCTTAAACTTCCCCTTAAAAGAAAGGATAAATAACATGAAAATTTACGCCGACAACGCGGCGACCACCAAAGTCAGCCGCACGGCAATAGAGGCAATGCTGCCTTATTTCGACATCATCTACGGCAATCCGTCCAGCCTGTACTCGGCGGGGCAGGAAGCCGCGGAAGCGCTAAGCAAAGCGCGGGCGAGCATAGCCAAAAACCTCGGCTGCGAAGCGCGGGAGATTTATTTCACCTCCGGCGGCAGCGAAGCCGACAACCAGGCGATTATCACCGCCGCCGCGCTTGGCGCGAAAAAGAATAAAAAGCATATCGTTTCCACGGCTTTCGAGCACCACGCGGTGCTTCGCACCCTCGAAAAGCTGAAAAAACAGGGTTATGAAATAACCCTGCTCGACGTGCATGAAAACGGGATCGTCAGACCGGACGAGGTCGCGGCGGCGCTCCGCGACGACACCTGCCTTGTGACGGTCATGTATGCGAACAACGAAATCGGCACGATACAGCCGATTGCGGAAATCGGTGAAATCTGCTCCGAAAAAGGCGTGCTGTTCCACACCGACGCGGTGCAGGCGGCGGGGCACCTGCCGATTGACGTCAGGGCGCAGCATATAGATATGCTGTCGCTTTCGGCCCACAAGTTCCGCGGACCCAAGGGCATCGGCGCGCTCTATGTCAAAAAAGGCATAGCCCTCACGAATTTGATCGAAGGCGGCGCCCAGGAGCGCGGCAAGCGGGCGGGGACAGAAAACGTCCCGGCGATCATGGGTATGGCGGCGGCGCTCGACGAAGCTTGTTCGCATATGGCTGAAAACGCGGCGAAGCTGAACGCGCTCGGCGGCAGGATCATCGACGGGCTGTCGAAAATCCCCCACTCCGCGCTGAACGGGGATAAAATAAAGCGCCTGCCCGGCAGCGTCAACTTTTGTTTCGAAGGCATCGAGGGCGAATCGCTGCTGTTGCTCCTCGATTTGAAAGGCATTATGGTTTCCTCCGGCTCCGCCTGCGCCTCCGGTTCGCTCGATCCCAGCCATGTGCTGCTCGCCATCGGCAGACCGCATGAGATCGCCCACGGTTCGCTCCGTGTGTCGTTTTGCGGAGAAAACACCGAGGAGGAAGCGGATTATATCGTCCGTTCCGTCACGGAGACGGTGGAATATCTGAGAAATATGTCCCCCGTGTGGAGGGATTTACAGGAAGGGAAGAAAAACTATGTTATACAGTGAAAAAGTGATGGACCATTTCATGCACCCGCGGAACGTGGGAGCGATGGCCGACGCGGACGGCGTCGGAGAGGTCGGCAACGCCAAATGCGGCGACATAATGAAAATTTACCTGAAAATCAGGGACAACATTATCGACGACGTAAAATTTGAAACCTTCGGCTGCGGCTCCGCGATCGCGTCGTCCTCCATGGCGACCGAGATGATAAAGGGCAAGCCCCTTAACGAGGCGCTGACGCTGACGAACAAAGCCGTCGCCGAAGCGCTCGACGGGCTGCCCGCACACAAAATGCACTGCTCGGTGCTGGCGGAGGAAGCGGTCAAAGCGGCGATAGAGGATTATTATATCAAAAAAGGGATAAATTACGACAAAAGCAGTTTCCCCGACTGCGGGAACTGCGGCTATTGCGCGGAGGGCAAATGCAAATGACTTTACGCGAAATGCAAGACGAAATTATCAGGTTAAAAAAGCAAAACGATATCTGCGTGCTGGCGCACGCCTACCAGAGCAGGGAAATAGTCGAAATCGCCGACTATATGGGCGACTCCTTCGGGCTGAGCCGGCAGGCGGCGCTCGCTCCGCAAAAGACGGTGCTGATGTGCGGCGTGCGGTTTATGGCGGAAACCGTCAAGATACTCTCCCCGGATAAGAAGGTCATATTATCCAATTCGCAGGCGGGCTGTCCCATGGCGGAGCAGATCGACAAAGAATTGGTGACGCACCTGAGACAAGCATATCCCGGCGCGGCGGTGGCGGCGTATATCAACACTACCGCCGAAACTAAAACCGTCTGCGACGTGTGCGTGACCTCCTCGTCCGCGGTTAAAATAATCGGCAGGATGAAGGAAAAGGATATTATTTTTATCCCTGACCGCAACCTCGGGAGCTATGTCGCCGAAAAACTGCCCGAAAAGAACCTCATTTTATCGCGCGGGGGCTGCCCGACGCATCTGCGCATGACCGCAGTCGACGTGGAGCGCGAGCGGAGGCTGCACCCGGACGCGCTGCTGCTCGTACATCCAGAAAGTCTGCCCGCGGTGACGAAGCTGGCGGACTACGTCGGCAGCACCACCGGGATAATGGATTTTGCCAAAAAGAGCAAAAACAAAGAGTTTATCATCGGAACGGAGAACAGCATTGTTCAGCATTTACAATACGATTGCCCGGATAAGAGCTTTTACCCGCTCTCAAAGGACTGCGTCTGCCACAATATGCGCCTGACCAGCCTTGCCGACGTTTTGTCTTGCGTCAGCCTCAAAGGCGGCGAGGAGATCACCCTCGACGACGAAACCATCAAAGCCGCCCGCCGCTGTATCGACGAAATGCTGAGGCTGGGGGCGTAAAAGTAACTGTGGATTAACGAGCACCGTCATTTGTTTAAAACGATGTATGTGGTGGGCAGTTCAAGTGGGTTCCACGATGTGTCGAGCCGCCTTTTTTCCACCATGATACGCGCGGGAACGGAAACGGCGTTGACGAGCCTATCCATTGAAGCGATGCCGGGAACAAGCTCTTGCAAATGCTTAGGCGTATGCTCTGAAATAATCGTACTTGCGGAACGGTTAAGCGCTTTTATGATCTTCGCTAATTCATCCGCTACGAAGGTGTTTGCAAGGTTGAACGCGGATTTATATTGCTCCTTGGTGTAAATGGGGAGCAGCGCGCGGAATCCGTTTTCAGACTTCCGCACATAACCCATGCGAATCATCTCCGCGACGGCTTCCAGGTCATATTCGCCGAACTTTTCGGTGTCGCCTTTGGCGATGTCGCATAGGATATTTATATACCGCGCGTTCCCGTAAAAATCGTGATGGTCGCCGTGAGGGTTAGGCAGATAATCGAGGAAATACAGGCTGTCTTGATTTTTACCTTCTATACCGCATTCATTGAACACCCACGCTTCGTCGGGGATCTTTTCCACGCAGTACAGATACGCCCGCTCGCCCCACGCGGTTTTCGGAGCCGCTTTTTCGATTTCTTCCAAATCCGAACAAAGGATAGCCCGAAACACCAAAACCGCAAGCTGCCAACGCAGGGTATCGGCAGTAAAATCGGAGCCTTCAAAACCGATACCCTTAAAAGATTCAAGCGATTTGTCAAGAAAATCGCCGATCGTATCCGCGATTTGCCCGTGATACGCCGCCGCTTTCCGCGCAATCTCGTCGTTGCAATCTTCGGTTATGATGATTATATTGGTTTTGTAATGCTTTCTGTCTTTTCGGAGCAGTTCTTTTTCTTCCAACGCCTTAATCTCGTCGTCGAGGTACGGCAGTGGTATGCCTGTTTCTAAACTTATCTGCTCGGTGGTGAGCGCATTGTTATAACACGCGCTTAAAATATTCTGGCGTATCTTGCTTTGCATAAAGTCCCAAAAGTGGTTGGGACCCTCCCCGCTGTACATAGGAATCAGAATCTTGGGATTAAAGCTGTGTTCTCCGAGTTTGCGTTCCATGTTCATTCCTTCTTTCAATATTTTTCTTGATTTGAAAAGCAGGTATTTAACCATGCTTTCGCCGATGTTTAGGGCGGCCGCTATTTCTAAGCAGGATTTTTCGTCGATGTAATAAAGGATCGTTGCGCGGCGGTATTTTTCCGAAAGCAAAGCGAGTTCGCGCCGCAAAAGGTAAATATCGGAGTTTTCATCATCAAATTCCGGTGAAATGTCATCGCAACCGATGTCTTCCGTCAGCTCGCAATAATAATTCTGCTTCTTCTTTCTGTACCACTGCTTGTAAACGTTCCCGGCAAGCGACCACATAAAGCCGTAAAAAGCCCTGTCGTCACGGATATTCTTCGCGGATTTACACAGTTCGCATAAAATATCCTGAGATAGGTCCTCCGCGTCCTCCGTGTTTGAAGTTTTCGCTTTGCAATACCTGAATATCGTCCTCGATATTTCTTCAATTTTTTCTCGCAACACATTGTCGTCCATCCTGTCTCTTCCTTTAACTTAATTTCGGCGGCTCCCGACCGTATAGTGAAAGAAAAATAAAACGGTTAATGATTTTTATTATAACATATAAGAAATATAAAAAGAAGCAATCGCCGCTTCTTTTTAATTAATTGGCCTCGATTGGCTCAAAAACGAAATGGCAAAACTAAAAGTTAAAATTTTATAAACATAATAATTTTGAACTCGGAAGTAATAATCCTATTTGCTTAACAAGATTTCTTATTTTTTTACGTTTTAATATAAAATCCTCTTGACAAAAGCGCGTTTATTTGATATCCTGTATTAGAATATTTAATACGAAAAGCAAAAATTCCGTGAGGAATTGACGCAAAGCTATAGGGGTTCATGACGCCGCCGCGATAAATTCCCGCCCGGGTAACATTCGTGTCCGACGACAGAGCCAGCCAGTTGCCGTGGACGGAACCGTCGTTCTGTTTTACGGCATTTTTTATTTTCGTATGAGGTTATATCGTCTGTTATGAAAAAGCAATTGATAGTCACGATAATATTTCTGTTCGTCAGCGTTTCGGCGCTGGGCGCGGCTTCCTACGCCTGGTTTTCTTCGAGCGAAACGGCCGCCGCGACCGGAATAAATATAAATTTGGAAATGCCCGTAAACGTGATGGCATCGCTCGACGCCAAAGCGGACGTCACCTCGCTCGAAGGCTTCGGCACGTCGTTCGGTTTCGGTTCGTCGCAAATCGTTGACGGGGAAGAGCGCATCTCCGAATACGACATGCTGGTTCCGGTGACCAGCGCTGACGGCATACATTTCGCATACCTGCCTTTTCGGCACGTCAGATCCGACGGCTGCCCCAAATCGGACACCGAACTTTCGGATTATCAGCTTATCGCCGACTCGTCCAATATAGGCTATTTTATCGACATACCGTTATATATCACCACCACCAATAATTATGAAGTAAACTTATATGTGAAAAGCGTTAACATCGGCGGGCCCGTCGGAGCGGAGACCATTTCCGGAGCGGTGCGCTGTGCGGTGATAAAAAAGCTGTCGGGAACATACAGCCGCGTCATATACGCCAAAGACAGCGGTGCCTCGCCGCTCGTTTCGGGCGGCGACGCGCATTATCCGCTGTTATCCGACGGCACGTCTCTCTCCTATATGCTGTTTGATACGGAAGGGTATGAGAGCGACTATTACGCCGAATACCCCGAGGAACAAAACCCATACGTTCCGTCGGCGACGAATTCCGTCCCGCTTCGGGCCTGCGAAATGGTCGGCGAAACAGTCACCTATCACACCACCGAGGTACATGTGCGTATCTGGGTGGAAGGCACCGATAAAAGCGCGGTTTTTTCCAACGCCGGCGCGTATTTTACGGTTTCGGTGGCTTTTGCCGTGGACGAGGTTAAATAATGATTGATAATTCTAAAATAAAAAAAATTTTGTCGATATTTTTAAATGCCGTTTCCGTCCTTTTAATAATCGCCGCGTTCTCGGTTTCGGTATTGATTTTTGCCACCGACAACCGTTACGGCGAACCGGTTTTCGGCGAAACCATGCTGCTTTCCGTGCGCGAAGACGTTAAAATCGGGAAGGACATTCCTATCGAAAACGGTTCGCTTGCGGTAATCGATCTCTCCATCCGGGCGGAGGGCGACTATTATGCGGCGTTTTTGGGGAACCGCACCGTTATAACCGGCGAATCGCTGTCGTCCATAGGCGCGGTCAAGGGACATATCCCGTATCTGGGCGGCGTCATGGACTTTTTCAGGAAACCTTCCGCGTTTTTCCTCTGCATAGTGACGCCGCTTTTCGCCGCCGTCGCCTGCCACGCCATAAGAGTGGCTCTGCTAATTAAATCGCGCGGCGATAAAAACAAAAACGGTAAACCCAAACCGGAAGGGGGCGGCGAGTGATGAGCAAACAGTATTCGCCCGTAAAGAGCGCGGTATATCTTTCGGTGCTGGCGGCGGTCCTCGCTTTTTCGCTCTACAATCTGTTCGCCGAAAACGCCAAGTCGTGGTTTGTCAGCAACAAAGAGATTTTCGTCAACCCCCTGTACGGCAGGGTGCTGACCTCCGGCGCGGGGCGCAACCTGACCTCCTTTAAAAACAACGACCCGAGCAACCTTAACTTGATAATCGTGGATGAATCGGGGGACGAGACCGCCACCATCCGCATGGTGCCGGGAGACGTGGTGCATTTCGTCTTTCTGGTATCGCTTCCCGATCCTTCGTTTTTCGATAATTCCGATTTTATCTTAAACGGCATATACGGAGACAACTCTCTTCGCGGGGATTGTATGATTTATCCCGATTCCATACAGGTATCGTCCGTGACCGTTACGGTCGACGAAACCGTCGTGCCGAATATATTCAGCTACGAGCATTCCGAAACCTGGCAGAGCATCCCCAACGGCGGGGTGGATTCCCTCGCTTCGGAAGACAACGAGATTGCGATACCGGCGGGTGTGTGCGGCGTCACCGGAACGGTCGCACAAGTCGGCACTTACGCCGGGACTTATTTGTTCCTGGTCGATGTACCCGCGCTGTATATCGACACCGGAGAAAACCAAAATTCGCAGAAATGCGAATATGATATCATGCCGGACGGCGGCTGGCTGCCCGCCGAGGGCGGCACGGCGGGAATACTGATTATCGAAAGGTGCCTGATCGTCCGCGGTTAATACATGAAAAGGGGGAGTAAACACCATGAAAAGATGCGATTTTCAAAAGCTCATATACGGTTTGTTTACGGCTTTATGCCTCCTTTTTACGGCTTCGGTTTCGGTTTACGCCTGGTTCTTTTTCCCGCTGACCCAAAATACCTCCGTATATACGGACGGAGTGACGGAAGTGGACGTGAAAGCGTATGTTTATAACCGGGAAAAAAACAAATTCGGCGAAAGCGTCGAAGCGACCGGGGACCCCGCGGTAATACCCCTCAATTTCCGCGACAACACCGGCGCCGTCAGCGTACCGTACTTTTTTCTGTGGGGCGGCGAGTACACCTCCAACGACCTATACCGGACGATTTATAAAATAGAAGTGACTTACGGCAACGAAGCCGAAGTTTACCCGACGCAACTTCGCCTTTTCGGTGAATTCGACTTTGGCTTTTTCTGTTTAGGCAACGACAATAACCGGATAAATTTAAGGTTTATGAAGCTTTCATATTTTACGCCAACGGAAGAAACCGCGGAAAAATTCCTCGATCCTTCGTTTTATACGAATTTTAACGAAACCGAATATTCCGAAGGCTGTACGGTCGACCTCGGTACATCGGAAAGCAATCCGGCGGCGGGTCAAAAATATACGATAACCTTTTATGTCATGCTCGAAACCGATCTCACCTCCCTCAACCGCAGCGCGGAGCTGATAGCGGAGGAATACGGACTTTTGGATTCGGAATACACCGTGAACCTCAGATTATTCTGCCGCACAGTCCCCGCCAACCCAACAAGTCCATAACAAGGAGCTTTCCGCGCATATGCGTAAGATAATAAATGTAAAAAAAAGCGGCGCATACGCCAAAGCGATAAATTACGCCATGGGTCTGGTTATAGCCGCCATACTTCTGGCTGTGGTTTTTGTGATCTTTTTCAGATCTTCGGGCAAGCTCTGCGTCGGCGGGACACGGCTTTTTAAAATAACTTCGGGCAGCATGGAGCCGGTCTGCCGGGTCGGAGACTATGTGGTCGTCCGCCGCGAAACGCCTGAAAATCTCAAATCGGGGGATATTATCGCTTTTGTATCCGAAAGCGGGGACACCCGGGGGCAGGTGATTATCCACCGAATCGTGGCGGCGGCCGAAAACGGAGCTTTTGTCACTCGCGGCGAAGCCAACCCGGCGGACGATTACAGCAACGTGGACGGCGATAACATAATCGGCGTCGTCACCACCCGCATCGCTTTCCTAAAATATATCGACAGACTTTTTTCCCGCGCTTGGGTTTTTATAATATTAATCATCACCCCTTTAACTTTAATGATTGCCAACGAGACGGCTTGGGTTATAAAAAAGAGCAATCGGCACCGCTTTGTAACGGCGGTTATAATCAAATACGGGCTTGACACTAAGGACCGTCAATTGTATGAGCTGGCGGAGCTCTACGGCGAGGACGCCGTCAGGAGTATTGCCGAAAAACAGCAAAAAAGTATAACGATCGTATCCGGGAGCAGTGAGCAGTGAGCAGTGAGCAGTGAGCAGGGAGAATTATCGGATGAACACGAAAATTAAGATAAGCCAAAAAACCAAATCCGCGCTGATCTGCGTCATACTCGCGGCGCTCATGATCATCCCGATGCTGGTACCGCTGGGACTTGCCTATTTTGAGTATTTAGGAAAATACGATGTGCTGATCAACGGCGACGGCAGTATCAATCAAAACGCTTTCGGCGTGCTCAACGGCGAGGAATACAGAGCGGAACAATACGGCTACGGCACCACCCCCGGAAATCCCTTCGTCATAAACAACATCGACCATCTGTATAACCTGATCAAGCTCAACAACACCGGACGCATGATTGACTCCAAAACCTCCGACGGCGTGTATGTGATACCGCAGTATTACTTTGTGTTGAATTTTACAAAAGAAAATCTCCCCCAGGTGCTCAACCTGAGCGGCATAACGATTCCCTCCGTGGGGAATAACGACTACCCCTTTATCGACCGGTTCTCCGGACTTTTATTCGCTTATTGTTATGACGAAAATTCGTATATTTACCTGAGCGGGCTGATAGAAGAGTCGGAGGTGACGGTGGATCCGGGTTCCGGGGAGGTTTCCATCGACGGCGTGGTGACGACGATCATCGGACCCGGAGCGGCAAACGGCAAATATATAAAAGTCCCTGATATGTATATCAAGTATTTGGACGAGAACGACGGCATCACCGACGGAAACGACATCTATGTGCCGGTATCCGCTCTCAAACCCATACATAACGTGATCGCCAACGCGACTGTCAACGTCCCCGACGAGCAGATCGACGCAGGCTTTTTCAACACCATCGGGCGCTCTGCCGTCACGACGGCGGATAACGTAACCGTTGAGGTGGAGGCCTGTGTCAGGGACGTTATCTTTTATAATCTGACCGTCAACTGCGTGGAGGAAACCGAAAACACCGTTTGGTCGTCCCTCGCCGCAGTTTGGGATTCGCTGTTCGGCAGCCATAATTTTGAAGACACCAACACCTACGACCCCGTAAGCGACGTGTATTACGAGCGCCATATAGGTCTTTTCGCCGGGCATATCGACGGCGCCGCTTCCGGTATCACGGTGGCGGGCGAATGCGGCATATATATAGGAAGCAGGAATGTCAACTATTATTCCGCTTACACCACGGTCGGTTATATCGACGAAAACGCGGTGATAGGAGGCATACCGTTTTCCGAAATGGAAGGCTCCGGCGAAAGCGTGATCGACGTCAACGGCTGCATGTTTGCCGATTCGATATATGCGGTGGCGGAAAACGACGAGGGCAACGCGTCCTACACCACAGTTTCGGGCGGGCTCATCCGTTACGCGCTTTCCGGAATCCCCGAATCGGGCGTTTGGAAAGGCGTCGGGGGAACCTCCAACGGCAGCGACAGTTATTTCACCTACGGCACGTTCCATTTTATCCTTTCGGACGGAGGCGACACTGTCGGCCAAATCTGGTCGGGCGACGGCGAAGTCAAGCTCTTAAACGATGAAGGCTATATCGCCAAGCAGTCGGTGCTGTACTGCAACGACGAATACCGCTATACCGCTTCCCCGCAGGCGGGCGGCAGCCTGGTGCCGGGCGCGGCTTCGGCAAACGAAACGCAGTATCAGGGGATGCACACTCTCATCGCCTCCGGCAGTTCCTTGGACAAGGGTAAATACGTCATCACCGCCAAAATACCCGCCGGCGAAGATTTTGAATATTATGCCTTAAAGATTGTGGCGGAGGTTTCGGACGACAACGAGATAATATACTCCTTCGACAATTCTGATAAATACAACATCACCGAATATATAAAAGACGAATCGGGGAGCAAAAACATCTATTCGAGCGCTCTTTGGCAAACCGCCGCGGATTCCTCGACGCCCACCTTCCGAAACACCCGCTTCGATACGCAATACCTCACCGTTTCGGTCGCCGGCGGCGGCGTGACCAAAGCGCTCACTTCCTCCGCCGCTTCCGCCGCAAGCTTCAAGTGCAACGTGCTGGAAAATGCCCTGACCTACACCCTCACCGAAAGCACCGAAAGCGGCACCGTTTCGACCGATTATTATCTGTGCTTTGACATTGATACGGGTTTTTATTTCGGCGAAACCAAGAACA
The DNA here is from genome assembly GCA_964403645.1 of uncultured Ruminococcus sp. GTDB lineage: Bacteria > Bacillota > Clostridia > Oscillospirales > CAG-382 > UBA1206. Next base: position 1,980 of record CAYOGQ010000043.1, on the reverse strand, counting down.
CCGTTATCGAAGTTTACCGCCTTTCCAATGGCTTCAGCATCGTGCGGGCGGACGACGCGGAGGATATCGCCGAAAACGAGGACTATCTCATTGTCGGCAAAAACGGCTCGGACTGTTACCTGCTCGGCGAGGAAATCCTTGAGGAAGCCGGCTCCACGGTCGTCACAGCCACCGGCAGCTTCGGCGCGGACTACCGCTTTGCGGAAATGCCCGCACTCTGGTCGCTGCGGGAATATCAGGATTTCCGGCAGTATATCTGGTACGCCGAAACGGCGTCCTCCTCCGCGAACACGGCTTCGGTCATATTCAAAGAAAAAGTCGGCGGCGCTTATTATCTGAACGTCACCGAAGGACAACTCGCCATGACCTCCGCTCCGCCGGTTTCGTCGTGGGTTTACACGCAGGGTTCTGACGGCGGAACTATGCAAAACAACGGTAATTACCTGCATTTTGCCTATTCGTCGGCGACGGAAACCAACTTTTCGGTAGGATCGGTTTCGACCGTATACATTTACAGGCTCGTGCCCGACGACGATGACTGGAATTACAACACCTATCAGGGCGCACGCCTTGTGACGACGGAAAGCTCGGTGGTCCAAAACGGGAACTATCTGATTGCCGCCGAAACCGCGTCGTCCTATATGGGACTGGTTATGAACGATTTCGACGAATGGCGCTCCGCCGATATCACCGGTTATGTCAACGGCACCGCAACTTTGAACAATCTCACGGCAACCGAGGGGACATACGCAGGTTATATGTGGAGCGTGAACGCCAGTTCAGCAAAACCCTCCCTTAAAAACGTGGGATTTAATTCATATCTTTCGAGAAGCGGGAACAGCGCCGCAGTTTTGTCGGAAACCGCCGCGGAATGGATGTATAACGCGACTTCCGGTAGGCTTTATTACGCCGTAAAAACCGCAATCGGCGGAGAGAATGTCACAAAGCTCTATTTCCTCGCGTACACGGACGGCAATTTTATCGTCACCGAAGGCCAGGGAGTCGCGGGTTGCAACTACAATATCAGGCTGTATAAAGTAAATTATACTTATAAATATAATAATGTCGTGCCGGTTCAGTCGATGACCTATCTAGACTCGATGAGCTATAATAAAAAAATTTACTTCATCCTGACCGAGCCTCTCACCTCGATGACGACGAAATCGGCGTACATACTCGGCTCCAAGGGTACGGAAAACGAGTCGGCGGTCGAAACCATCAATATTTCGCCCACTTCCGGTTTTTCCGGGACGACGCTGACCACGACCACAGACCTTTCCTATTACAGATGGTATCTCGACCCGAGAGTTCCCACAGGTGCGATAAATTGGCCGTCCGATATATACAGCAGTACTACCACCACCGGGGGTAACAGCTATTTTCCGGCTTTTCAGCTCAAAAACGCTGGCACAGGACTGTATCTTGCAGCGTCAAGCTCACCCAGCAGCCGGACGCTTGTCGTGGCTACCACTTCAAACATGAACAAAAGCCCAGCAAGCGGAAGCTCGCAAGCCGAAAACAACGATGGTGCGATGACGGCTATCGGATTCGGAAGAAGTGTCAGCAGTCAGAACACATCCGGCCGTATTTATCATACAGATGGAACCGCTTCATTTTATGTTATGGGGCGTACGGTTGAATATGAATATTATCTTTGGAAAGCGACAACGCCCGGTGTGTTTGGGATTTCACGATATGGAGAAAAACCTAACACCTATTCAAGACCCTATTTTTATGAAGCGAGCGGCTTCACTATCGACGTGACCGTCGTACCGCTCAGCGAAAAAGGCGACAACCTTGACGCGGGTAAGCATTATATGATCGCCGCAATCGTCACCGACACCAAGGGCAACGACAATTATTACGCGCTCAGCGCGTCAAACGACGAGAACGGGAACAAGACGCTGTTCGGGATAAACGTCACGTCGCAGGCGACGACCATCAACCAAAGCAAGATATACGATGACTTGGGGAACGTGA
>CAYOGQ010000042.1:4556-15187 GCA_964403645.1 uncultured Ruminococcus sp. | reverse complement strand
CCATTAACGGCTTTCTTTAAAATAAAAAATAGACCATATGTTTGACAACCGCAGAGAACACCGGATTTCCGTAAATTTAACCGCATTTTAAAAGTTTTATCGCCAAGGGTATTGAAAAAGTCGTAAATATCCCGTATAATATCTTTTATACTCTTTCAATGACGAAAGGAATTTATACGATGAGAGAATTAATGCTCGGCAACCGGGCCGTCGCCAGGGGATTGTATGAAGCGGGGGTAAAGGTCGTTTCCTCATATCCCGGCACACCCAGCACTGAAATAACGGAATGCGTTGCCGAATACGATACGAACGAGATATATTCCGAATGGGCGCCCAACGAAAAAGTCGCCGCCGAAGTGGCTTTCGGCGCTTCGCTCGGCGGGGCGAGGTCGTTTTGCGCCATGAAGCACGTCGGGCTTAACGTCGCCGCCGACCCCGTCTACACGGCCTCATACATAGGCGTCAACGCGGGTATGGTGATCGGCGTCGCCGACGATCCGGGCATGCACTCGTCCCAGAACGAGCAAGATTCGCGCCGCCATGCGATAGCATCCAAAATTCCCATGCTCGAGCCCTGCGATTCGCGGGAATGCAGGGATTTCACGAAATTGGCATACGAAATTTCCGAAACCTACGACACCCCCGTGATGCTCAGGCTGTCCACGCGCATATCGCACTCCCGTTCCCCCGTCGAACCGGGTGAAAGGTCGGAACCGATTCTTAAAGATTACATAAAGAACCCCGGTAAAAATGTGATGATGCCCGCCATGGCGAGATCAAGACACGCTTTTGTCGAGGAGAGGACCAAGAAGCTTACCGAATACGCCGAAACGAGCGGAATAAATATTATCGAAAACGGTGGGGATATCGGCATAATCGCCGCCGGCACCGCGTATAACTACGCGAAAGAAGCTTTGGGGGATAAGGCGAGCTACCTGAAATTGGGCATGGTAAACCCGCTCCCCGCGGAACTGATAAAAAAATTCGCGGCCCAAGTCAAACGCCTAATCGTTTGCGAGGAACTGGACGACATAATCGAAACCCATTGCAAAAAGCACGGCATCGCCGTCGAGGGCAAGGAGCTGTTCTCGTTCTGCGGCGAATATTCGCAGTCGATGATCAAAAAAGCAATCCTCGGCGAAGAGAACGAATACCGCGTTTTCCCGGAGGAGCTCCCGGGGCGTCCCCCGGTGCTCTGCGCCGGCTGCCCGCACAGAGGATTGTTTTACGCGCTGAAAGGGCTTAAAGTATATGTTTCCGGCGACATTGGTTGCTACACCCTCGCGGCGCAGAAGCCCCTCGCAATGATAGATTCCTGCCTTTGCATGGGGGCGTCGGTTTCGGGGCTTCACGGCTTCAATATCGCCCGCGGAGCACAGCAGGCGAAGCGTTCTGTGGCGGTGATAGGGGATTCAACCTTTATCCATTCGGGTATTACCGGGTTAATCGATATAGCATACAACAAGGGGATTTCCACCGTCATCGTCCTCGACAACTCCATAACCGGCATGACCGGACACCAAAACAATCCCGCCAACGGCTACACCATCAAGGGCGACCCCACCTCGGCGGTGGACCTCGAAGCGCTGGCAAATGCGGTGGGCATAAAATCGGTGAGAGTTATCGACCCCTATGACGTGAACGACGCAAAGACGGTCATAGCGGAAGAACTCGAAAAACCCGAACCTTCCTTAATCATCGCCCGCCGCCCCTGCGCGCTGTTGAAATCCGTCAAACATAAACCCGCGCTTGTCGTCGGCGAAGGCTGCATCGGTTGCAAAGCCTGCCTGCAAGTGGGTTGTCCCGCAATATCCGTCGAAAATAAACACGCGGTCATCGCAAGCGACCAGTGCGTCGGCTGCGGCATATGCCGATACGCCTGCAAATACGATGCAATAAAGATAAAGGAGGACAGATAGCATGACTCGCAACATACTCATAGCGGGTGTCGGAGGACAGGGCACGCTTCTGGCTTCCAAAATCATGGGAAAAGTGTTCCTCGAACAGGGTTATGACATCAAGGTCAGCGAAGTGCACGGGATGTCCCAGCGCGGCGGAAGCGTGATCACCTACGTGCGTTACGGCGAAAAGGTCGATTCCCCGCTCATCGACAAGGGCGAAGCCGATATGCTCGTCTCTTTCGAACTTCTGGAAACGGCGCGCTGGATGCCTTTTCTCAAGCCCGACGGTATAATCGTCACCAACACCCAACAGATAAACCCTATGCCCGTCATCTCCGGGCAGGCTGTATACCCCGAAAATATCGCGAAAAAAATTCAAAACGCGGGAATACGGGTTATAACGCTCGACGCGTTAAAGCTCGCGGAGGAAGCGGGTTCCGCCCGTTCGGTAAATATGGTGCTCATCGGAGCCGTCGCGCAGGTTTTGGGATTTGAAAAAGCCGTCTGGGAAGAAGCCGTAAAAGCCACCGTCCCCGCTAAAACCGTTGATATAAACCTGAAAGCCTTTGATTTAGGCTATTCCATAGAGGAAGGCGTTTGCATATGAATGTTTTCACTCCCGAAATCGAATGCGCGGACAGAAACACCCTCGCCGCCATACAGACAAGACGTCTGCAAGCGACTGTTAAGCGCGCTTATGAAAACGTGCCGTTTTACAAAAAGCAATTTGATGATGCGGGGGTAAACCCATATGGGATTAAATCCATCGAAGAAATCGCTGTCCTGCCCTTCACCGAAAAGAAGGATCTGCGGGACAACTATCCTTTCGGGATGTTTGCCGTCCCCAAAAGCGAGGTAATTCGCATCCACGCCTCGTCGGGCACGACCGGCAAGCAGACGGTCGTCGGCTATACCAAACACGATATCGACATCTGGGCGGAATCCACCGCAAGGGCGATTGCCGCCGCGGGCGGCACCAAAAACGACATAATACATATCAGCTACGGCTACGGCTTGTTCACCGGGGGTCTGGGGCTTCATTACGGCGCGGAAAGGCTCGGCGCTACGGCGCTGCCCGTGTCGTCGGGCAACACCGAACGCCAGGTGCAGTTGCTTCGTGATTTCGGTTCGGATATACTCTGCTGCACCCCTTCCTACGCCATGTATATCGGCGAAACATTAAAGGACATGGGGGTCGACCCCGAATCGCTGCCGCTTAAGGCGGGCATTTTCGGCGCGGAGCCGTGGAGCGACGGCATGAGAGCCGAGGTGGAAAAGCTGCTCGGCATAAAGGCCTACGATATTTACGGACTGAGCGAGATCACCGGACCGGGCGTGTCCTATGACTGTCATTGCCAAAAACACCTGCACGTCAACGAGGATTATTTTTATCCCGAGGTGGTGGATATCGAAACCGGAAAACCGGTGGAAGACGGCGTTTACGGCGAGCTGGTGTTCACCTGCATCGGCAAGGAGGCGTTGCCGCTCATACGCTACCGCACTCATGACATCTCCGCGCTCTACCACGACAAATGCGAATGCGGCCGGACCACCGTCAGAATGGCGAAACCCAGGGGTCGGAGCGACGATATGCTCATCATCCGCGGCGTGAACGTGTTCCCGTCGCAAGTCGAATACGCGCTCACACAGCTCGGTTTCGGCGCCAATTACCAAATCGTCGTGGACAGAAAAAACAACCTCGATATCATGGAAGTCAGGGTGGAAATCAACGAAAACACCGTTTCGGACACCGTGCGCGATATCGAGCGGGCGGAAAAGGTACTCGAAAACGCGCTGCAATCGGCGTTGAATGTCCACGCCAAGGTCTCGCTCGTCGAGCCTAAAACGCTGCCGCGCTCCGAAGGCAAAGCCAAAAGGGTCATAGACAACAGAAAATTTTAAACGAGGAGGAACCGCCATGTTTGTCAAACAGCTTTCGATTTTTGTGCAGAACCGTTCCGGGCGTCTTGCCGAGATAGCAGGCGTTATCGCCAAAGCGGATGTGGATATCAGGGCGCTTTCCATAGCGGACACCGAAAATTACGGCATACTCCGACTTATTGTCGATAAACCCGACAAAGCGGTCAAAGCGCTTTCGGAACTGGGGCTGACCGTCAAGGTCACGGAAGTGATCGCCATGGAGGTGAACGACCGCCCCGGCGGGTTCGCCGAAGCGGTGAAGGTGCTCGGCGACGGCGGAGTCGGCGTGGAATACCTGTACGCCTTCGTTTCGCGCTGCCCCGGAAAAGCGCGCGTAATTCTCCGTGTGGATGACAACGCCAAAGCGGAAAAGGCGCTCGCCGCAGGAGGCATAACCATTTTGGACGAAAACGATTTATATTCGATGTGACAGAAAAGGACTTATGAACACCATGCTTTACATTATATCCCACGGGGACCCCGACGCTTAGCGCTTGACCGCGGTATAACGTTTAACCGCAGGTACAAGCGCTTGTCCGCCGTGCCTGTGGGATATGATATATAAACGAGATTATTATTTTGCGTTTATAGCTCACCGGCACAAAAACCGGTGAGCTTTTTTACGCGAGCATAAACAAAACAAAGGAATAAGGAGAAAATTAACAATGGAAAGAACGTATATAAAAAATCTTAAACTCAATGAAACACAAAAGATACAGGGCTTTGTTGAAAATATCAGAAATAAAAAGACCATGGCGTTTATAGTCGTACGCGACGCCACCGGAAGTATTCAAGTAACTTTTGACAAAGGGGTAAATCCCTCGTTTGCGGAAACGCTGGATTTGCTGACCGCGGAATCCGTGGTCACGTTGGAAGGCGAACCAAAGGAAAATCCGTATGTCAAATTAAACGGAAGGGAGGTTATCCCCGCGAAACTATGCGTCGAATCGGCCGCGGACGCCATGCCGCTTACGGAAAACGCTTCGATCGACGTCAGACTGGACTACCGCTGGATAGGCATGAGGAGCGCACGGGAGCGTTTGATGTTCCTCGTGCAGACGGCGATGACGGCTTCGATGAGAAGCTTTTTGATAAACCGCGGCTTTGTCGAAATCCACACGCCCAAGCTGGTCGGGACGGCGAGCGAAAGCGGGTCGGATGTGTTCGAAGTGGGGTATTTCGACAAAAAAGCCTACCTCGCTCAAAGCCCGCAGTTTTACAAACAGATGGCGATGGCGGGCGGGCTGGAGCGGATATTCGAAACAGGCCCGGTGTTCCGGGCGGAAAAGTCCCACACAAACCGCCATGCCGCCGAATTTACGGGGTTCGACGTCGAATTTTCCTATATCGAGTCATACAAGGACGTGATGAGGCTGGAAGAAGAGATGCTATGCGATATGCTGCGGGAATTAAAAATTAAATATGGCGATGAGATATCGAAAGAATACGGTATTGAAATAACTGTGCCGGAAATCCCGTTTCCGGTAATAACCTTGGGCGAACTTTACGGGGCATTGGAAAAGCGGTACGGTTATACCGTCCCGGACGGAGAAAAGGGCGACATGACCGCCGAAGCGGAACAGCTCTCTTACCGTTTTGCGCGCGAGGTTTACAATCATGAATTTTTATTCGTCACCGACTTCTCGGCGGAAAAACGGGCGTTTTACCATATGCGGAAAAACGGAGTCCCGCAGGGCTACGACCTGATCTGGCGCGGGGTGGAGATCACCACCGGCGCACAGCGCGAGCACAGATACGATATTTTAAAACGTCAGGCGGAGGAAAAGGGCTTGGGAGAGGACGTAAGGTTTTACACCGAATTTTTCCGTTACGGCTGCCCGCCGCACGGCGGTTTCGGATTGGGGATCGACCGGCTCACCATGCTGACGCTCGGCATTCCGATCAAAGAAGCTATGTTCCTGTTCCGCGGCCCCAACAGGCTGACGCCTTAAGAGGCGATACCATTTACGTAATGATATACACTTCGCGGCATGATATATCGCTTCGCGATATGATATACGGCAGAGCCGCCGCGGCGGCTCTGCCGTATGATATATTTGCTACCGCAAATATTAAGAACGTTTATTAAAGTAATACTTTTACCAAAGCTTTTTCGGATACAGCCCCAGCGAGGTGAGGTAGTTCACTCCTTCTATCACGGAAGATTTATCTTTCAAATATGTGACGCCGTACCATTTGTCCGGGGAATTGTACACCTTCATGGTCTTGCCGGAATCGACGGCCGCCTGCACAGGGAGGGCGATATAGTATTCGCACTTTCTGAGGTCGTTTTTGTTGGCTTCAAGGAAATCCAAAAATCCTTTTTCCAATACATCAAAGAAGTCCGGAGTAAAGCAGAAGAAATTCATCGAAACGACTGTATCGGGGTCGAGCGCCTTATTCCCGCCGGGCGTGGGATAATAAATTCCGTTTTCGCCCTTGGTTATCTCGTGTGTCTCGACGATTCCGGTCATATAGCCGTTTTCGACCCGGCACACCCCGCGGGACACCCCGCCTTCTTCGGTGACGGTGTTTTTGATAAGATAGCCGATCATGGAATAATCGCCGTCCTTCGCCGATAAAAGGTGCTTATAAGCCAGCTCGTAAGCGGTTTTGCCGTAAAAATCGTCGGCGTTGACCACGGCGAAATTGTCGTCGCCCACGATATCCTTGCAGCAGAGCAGCGCGTGCGCCGTGCCCCACGGTTTTACGCGTTCGGCGGGCATGGGATAGCCGGCGTTATACATATCGCTCTTCTGGAAAGCGTATTCGACCTTTATTTTATCCTCGAAACGGACGCCCGCTTTTTCGTGGAACGCCTTGGCGTGTTCCTCTTTGATAAGCAGCACCACTCTGTCGAAACCGGCGCGGATGGCGTCATATATCGAATAATCGAGGATAATTTCGCCGTTTTCGCCGATAATGTCGAGCTGCTTTTTTGATCCGCCGCCATATCTGCTCCCCAAACCGGCGGCAAGTATAACCAATGTCATGTTGTTAACCTTTCAATACATTATCATATATTAACCTTTTTCAGGTAATTTACGGAAAGTTTTATACATTCAAGGGAATCCCAGCCGAGACAGGCGCGGTCCTGCTCGACTATCATCCATTCGCTGCCCGCCTTTTTCGCCGCCGCGAGTAACGCGGGAATGTCCTGCAAGCCGTAACCCAGGGGACGGTAAGCAAAATCGCCCTCGTCCGCTTGCGGTTCGGCGGGCGTAACGCCGATAAGCTCGTACAGCCCGGACTTGGACTGCCGGTTTTTCATCACAAAATCCTTGAGATGCACCACCGGGGACCGCCCGGTGTATTTTATTAAGTAGTCGGCGGGATTTTCGCCGCCCACGTTCACCCAGCAGGTGTCAAGCTGCGTTTGCAGCAGGGAAGCCGGGACGGCTTCGTACAGCGCGTCAAGGAAATATCTGCCGTCTTTGAGACGCTTAAATTCAAAATCATGATTGTGGTACAGCAGCGTCAGCCCGTGCAGTTTGGCTATTTCGCCGAGCGAGGTTATTTGAACGAGCGTATTTTCATAATTGGCGCCGCCCGGACGCCTGTCCTCGGCAAGGTAGGGTATCGCTATGTATTTGCAACCAATTAAGCGGTACGCGTCGAACACCTCGGCGGGGTCGGCGAGCATTTCGTCTATGGAAACATGGGCGGAAACCGGAACAAGCCCCAGCTCACCGCAGCAATCTCTCACTTCGGAAGGCTTTTTACCGTAAAGCCCCGCGAACTCAACTCCTTCGTAACCCATCTCCCTGACTTTTTTCAGCGTGCCGAAAAAATCCGCTTCGGCGTGCTCCCTTACGGAATAAAGCTCGACTCCTATCGGAAACATAAAAACACCTCCGTCATTATATGTTATACTTTTTATAAGTCTAACACAACGGAAGGTGTTTGTAAATATATATTTTACAGAAAATGTTTTAAAAAACCGTACACCATGTTCTCGTAGATGGAAAGCGACTTGTCAAAACCCACCGTTATTTCGCCCGGTTCAATAATTTCGCCGAAAAAATCCACTTCCCGGTTCACAGAAAGCGTCGCGGTTTCGTCGCCTATCGAGGAAAAGCACAGCGTCGCCTTGGAACCCATGCCCGCAGAAACCGCCGAAACGCAATTTATCGCACCCGAAACGCAGTCGCCGCCGTCGGGGACGAAAGCCACTTCGGCTTTTATCTCGGGTATTAAAACGGCGCTTTCGCCGATAACCGCTATATCGGCTGCGCTTTTTTTAATTTTCAATCCCAGCGCGGGGGCGAGCTTTCCGAAACCCGCCCTGCATCCGGTAAAAAACAGCGTTTCAGCTTTCCCGGATCGATTCATACTCTATCATAAACTCCTTCATGCTCACGGCGTGAAGCTTAACGGACGCCGCCTGCGAAACCGCCCGCGCAAAAGCGTATGCGCCGTCGCCGCCGGCGAGGTTGACCGCCGTTATGTATCCGTTTTTGATGGTCTGGTCGCGGCTCCCGGTAATTTCGACGCTGTAAGATACATAATACTGCCCGTAAGCATTGATGACTTCCGACGCGTAGCGGCAGGGCGTACCGGAAATAAAGCAGTATTTGGGATACCTTCCGGTCACGGCGTAAAATTCGTCGTTGCGGTTGGCAAGATATTTCATAAACCCCGAACGCGTCAGCCCGGAAGTCGATTCGCACAGCAAACCCGCCGTATGGCCTTCCGAATATATTTTTTTCACGATTTCCGAGTTTTTTGACATATAATCGGTGGACATGAAAAAAACCGCGTCGATGCCGAATCCGCCGCAGACCTCCGTGAACAGGGTGATATCCTTTGCCGAAACGTCCCCGCAAAGCACCGCAATAACCGTGTAAATATCGCAGTCGCCGGATATATACGATATGGGGTTGCCCGTGGGGACGGCCTCCTCCGGGCCGCTTCCCCCGCCGCCGGCAGAGGCATATACATAAACGGTCAGCGCGATTATCACGGCGAAAATTATTACGGCAAGTTTGGTCAGCGGACTAATCCTTCTCCTTCTCACGCTCCAATAAGTTATGACGCTCAAAATAAATCACCGGTATATTTTACGTTTTATACCGGCGAAATATTCGTTTTAATGCTAATCCCATTATATAACCTCTGAAAAATCGAGCAAAAAGCTTTGATATATGGGTTTTGCCCGGATTTATCAACATGGTTAATAAATTAGTTTAAGCTATAACCGCACTTGACCTTCGCCGCGGACGATATATTTGACCGTCGTCAGCTCATTTAACCCCATGGGCCCGCGCGCGTGCAGCTTTTGGGTGGATATGCCAATCTCCGCGCCGTAACCGAACTCGCCGCCGTCGGTAAACCGCGTGGAGGCGTTGACGTAAACCGCGGCTGAATCCACCGCTTTGACAAAATAATCGGCGGCTTTGAGGTCAAGCGTGAGAATCGCCTCCGAATGCTTTGTGGAATGGGCGTTTATATGCTTGACGGCTTCCTCCGCACCGTTTACTATTTTAATCGAAAGGATATAATCGTCGTATTCGGTGTCAAAATCGTCGTCCGTCAGGTCTGATATGCCGGGGAGAATTGCCCGGACGTCGCCGCCCCCGCGCAGCTCCACCTCCGGGAGCGCTTCGCGCACCGCCGGGAGCAGCTTTTCGGCAATATCCTTATCCACAAGCAAATGTTCGGCGGCGTTGCAAACCGAAGGGCGCGAAACCTTGGCGTTTCGGATGACCGAAACCGCCATGGACAGGTCGCAGGTTTTTTCGGCGTAGATATGACAGTTGCCGGCGCCTGTCTCGATGACCGGCACCAAAGCGTTTTTGGTTACCGAGGCTATCAGCCCTTTCCCGCCGCGCGGGATGAGCAGGTCGATATACCCCCTTGCCGCCATCAATTCTTCGGCGGATTGCCGCGAGGTGTCGTCGATAAACTGTATTATATCGGAGGGGACGCCGTTTCTTTCCGCAGCTTCCCTTATGATATCGGTTATAACCTTGTTGGAGCAGACGGCTTCCTTGCCTCCGCGCAGCACCACGCCGTTCCCGCTCTTGACGCAGAGCGCGGCGGCGTCGGCGGTCACGTTGGGGCGCGCCTCGCAGATGATGCCGATAACGCCCAACGGCACCCTTATCTTTTGTATAATAAGCCCGTTGGGGCGGGTCCAGACCTCGCCCTTGCCCAGCGGGTCGGGGAAAGCGGCCACTTCAAGCATGGCGTCGCAAATAAAGCGCACGCGTTTTTCGTCGAGGAAAAGGCGGTCCAAAAGCGACGCCGATATGCCGTTTGCCTTGGCGTTCACGACATCCTTGGCGTTTTCCGCGATAATTATATCTCGCTTTTCCCAAAGCAGCGCCGCCGCCGTTTCGAGTATGGTGTCCCTGACCCTGCCGTTCGACGAAGCAAGCGCGAAAACCGCTCTGCCGCAAAGCGCGCATTTTTCAGTTACCGTCATTGCGATTCCCCTTTGTTTTATATTAATATTACAGCGCGCCCAGATATGTTCCCGTAAAATCCCCGTCGAAAACATCGTATAGTATGTTGGGGTTGGCGCCGTTTAAGATAATCATGGGTATGCCGTGGCGCATGGCGGACTGCGCCGCTTCCAGCTTGGCTTTCATGCCACCGGTGCCGCGTTTGGAGCCTGATCCCGTGCCCTCGGCGCTCGAAAGCAGCGCTTCGTCGATTTGCGGGATATGCTCGATCAGTTTGGCGTCGGGGTGGGTGCGGGGGTTTTTGTCGTAAAAGCCGTCCACATCGGACATATTTATTATAAGGTCGGCTTTTACAAGCCGCGCCACCGATATCGAAAGGGTATCGTTTCCGCCGAAGGTGATC
>CAYOGQ010000042.1:2037-4546 GCA_964403645.1 uncultured Ruminococcus sp. | reverse complement strand
GTCGCCAATGCCCAGTTCCTCCGTGGCCACGGTGTCGTTCTCGTTTACGATGGGTATACAGCCGTAGGATAACAGAGTCATAAACGTGCCCGAAGCCGAATCGCGGCGGGTCTTGTCGTCGACGATATCCTTGGTCATAAGTATCTGTCCTATTTTATGTCCGTATTGCGAAAAGTTGCGGTCGTATATGTCTATAAGCTCGCACTGACCCACGCTTGCCGCCGCCTGCTTTTCCACGGTGCCGAGATTTTTGCCGTAAAAGCCGAGCTTGGCTATCCCGCAGCTTATCGCTCCGCTCGAAACCAATATGATCTGCCTGCCGCTGTTTTGTATATCGGCAAGGCATTTTACCAATGTTTCTATTTTTCTGATATTCAAAAGCCCGCTCTCGTGCGTGAGCGTGGACGAGCCGACCTTGACGACGACACGCTTTTTGGAAGAGAGATCGATTTTCATTTTAACTTTTTTCCTTTATCTCTTTAAAATGTATATTTTTATGTTATAATGCAGCTATTATAGCAACACTTGCGCGTATAATCAAGATAAATATTTATAAACGTCGGTTTTCGCTTAAATTATTTAAAATCAATCACGGCGTTTTAAGAAAGGAATTTTATGATCATATTGGCTTCCGCGTCCCCGAGAAGGAAACAGCTCCTCGAAAACGCAGGGCTGGAATTTATCGTCCGCCCAGCGGAAAACGAAATAACCCCCGATAATTCGCTCCCGCCGGAGGTTTACGCCATGAAAAGCGCCCGTGGCAAGGCGCTCGAAGCGGCGGCGGATTTCGGCGAAAACGATATCGTCCTCGGAGCGGACACGATAGTTTGTTTCGGCGGGGAAATTATCGGCAAGCCGAAGGATAAAACTGACGCAAAGCGCGTCTTGAAGATGCTCTCCGGGAACACGCATAAAGTGTTCACGGGCTACACGCTTGTAAAAAGCGGCAAAATCATCGAAGGATATGAGGTCACCGAGGTGACCTTCCGCACCCTCGACGAAACGGAAATATGCGATTATGTAAATTCCGGCGAGCCGATGGACAAAGCCGGTTCTTACGGTGTTCAGGGGAAAGGCTGCGTTTTTGTCAGCCGTATATCGGGGGATTTCTATAATGTCATGGGACTTCCCATCTGCGCGGTATATAAAGCAATCAAGTCGATTTTAATAGAAAACCAACGGTAAAATATTATAAACGTGTTTAAATTCTATTGACAATCTTGTAACATTTGGATATAATTACTTTGAACAGCCATATCATTAATATATGAAAGGATGAACACAATGCTTAAATCCAAAAGGACGTCGGCGGCAGCGCTGGCGTTGACATTGGCCCTCGTGCTCACGGCTTTCGTTTCCGTTTTTACCGCATCGGCGGCGGGCTTCAATTTGACGGCCAAAACCGGGACGAGCTATAACGTCACCGCCGGCGTCGGCTATACCGAATACAACATCACCAGCGGAGAAAACTCCCATGTCGAAACCGCATCCGCGCTCGAATTTACATCGACGAATTTTATTCCCATGGTTTTTTCCTGCTTTGCGGGCACATCCGGAACTCTCGCGACACAGTACACTTATGCCGTCCAGAAGTACGGTTATGAGGTCGCCGGGATCATCAACGGTTCCTTTTGCTCCATGGATACAGTCAACGGCGCGTACGGCACGCTTGTCGGAATAAATATTTCCAACGGCAAGATCTCCTCCGCGCACGCGGGTTATTCCGGGGAAGTCGTGGCATTTTCCTCCGACGGGCATTTTGACGTTGTGAACTCGGCCATCAGCTATACACTCACCATCAACGGCAAGGAAGTGCCCAACGGGCTTTATTATATCAACAAGACCTCGGGCACGAAAGAACCCGCTGTTTGGAGCAATAAGTTTTATTATTACGACGTCTCCTGCGGCAGGGTCTGCGACACCTCGGAATTCGTCAAGGGCTACGAGGTACTGTGCCAAAAGGCGGAAAACTCCGAACTTGTCGTCGGCGGCACCCTCAAAGGAGAGGTAATTTCAGTGACCGCCAATACCTACGGCGGCGCGCTCGCCAGCGATTATTATGAGATGTCGGATAAATTTATCCTTTTCGTTAAGAGCGATTCCAATTACGCAAATTATGTCACAGGGCTTAAAGCGGGCGAAAAGGTTGAAATATCGACCTCCGAAACCGTGCCGGCTTCCAAAGAAATTATTGAAAAAGCATCCTCCGTCATCACCAACGTGGGTTGGCTGGTCAAAAACGGCGTCGATCAGACCCTTATAAACTCAACCATCGGCACCCACTCGGTCACCCTCTGCGCCAGGTGGACGGCGTTCGGAGTGAAAGCGGACGGCTCTTACGTCTTCTTCACCACCGAAGGCGGCAACACCAGCGATACCACCAGGTCCGTCACCCTGCGCGACGTCGCCAAAGCCATGATCCAACTGGGCTGCGTGAACGTTTTGCGGCTGGACGGCGGCGGCTCGACCGCCATGTACGTGTCCGATACGGGCTCCGGTTCCGCCGGCT
>CAYOGQ010000042.1:0-2027 GCA_964403645.1 uncultured Ruminococcus sp. | reverse complement strand
CTCCAGACCCGTGGGTGACTGCATACTCGTGTTGAAACGCCCCGCGGCTTCGGAAGCGGCAAAGGACGCTCTCGACGCTCTTTTATCGAAAGCGGAGGACGAACTTAATAACTCCGAGGATACCTCCGTGCGCGAAGCATACACAGCGGGACTGGCGGTCAAGAACGCCGCCACCTCCACAAGCGGCGATTTTACCAGGGCTATTATGAAACTGGAAGAAGCGTTTTCCGGCAGTGCCGAACTTGCCGAAGCTATCGCATTGGCTAAAACCATAAAATATTACGACTATTCGATAACCGAGCTGGAGGATATCTGGAAAGCTTACGCCAAAGCCATCGAGGTGAAAGCCGATGAAGCCGCCTCCAACGCCGTCATAAAAGAAGCGGCCGAAAAGCTTAACACTGCACTAAATATAAACCGCAATGTCGCGTTGGGCAAAACCTATACCTGCGCGGGCGTATACCCCAACTACACCTCCGCCAGTTGGCCCGACGAGGGCGGCTGCACTCTCACCGACGGTAAAGATGCGACGACCGCAAGCTACGGCGACGCGGCTTGGGTGGGCTTCAACATCGGCGCTGACGATATCAAGAACAACAACCCCAAGCTTTCAAGCATCGTCGTTGATCTCGCCGCGAGCCGCGGGATAAATAAATTTGTTCTCCGCGTGTACGACGGTCACGGCGACGTCGGCATCTCCGCCCCGACCAAAGTGGATTTCTATTATTCCGCCAACGGCACAGACTGGACTTCCGCCGGCACGGGCGCGCTTGAAAAAACCACCACCGAAAAGAGCTTGAACGCCTTTGTGCTCGCTCTCGACACCGCCGTCAACGCCAAGTATGTCAAAGCCGTGATAACGCACAGCACCAACTGGGCGTTCATTTCGGAATTTGAAGCTTACCAGGCGTCGGATACCGTCAAAGACGCCGGCTGGATAACCGCGTTCAATCAGCAGATAACCACCGGAGCCGCCGCGATATTCACGCCCGACGAAACCCCGAACCTCACCCTGACCGCTGCGAACGTCAGGTGGACCCAAAACCTCTACCTCGCCTGGGACTCCGTCAAGGGCGGTTATAAAGTCACCAAGGTGGAAGCTCCCAACGGCGCCGACGGCGGCGCGCTGACCGAAGGCAATATAGTCATAGCCGTACATAACGCCGAAGTTGCGGGCGACCCCGACGGCTCCACCGCCAACAGAAAATATGCGGCGACCGCCAAGGTTGGCGATTACATCGAGTTCCACGGTATGTATGTCAGCAATAAAACCCTGCTGCCCGGCGGATATTTCAAGATAGTGTCCGCGGATATGTTCGATTCCGATTATTCGGGGAAATACGACGATTCCCCCGACATCCCGGAGGAGCCCGATCTCTCCGGTCTTTGGGATATTTTCGGCGAGGATGATTTCCTTGAAATTAACTCCTCGAACGGTATATTCCAAAGCAACGTCGAATCCGCCACTTCGTTCAAGTTCCGGTCGGCGAACGACGATGATTACATTTATTTCGCGGTTATCGTTTCGGGCGCCCCCGTCGGCACGCCGGAAAAGTTCGGCAACGGCAACGGCACCGATATCAGGGTTTGGTTTAAGACCAACGACGCCGCCACGATATACACGCATTTCTTCGACATAGCTTATGACGGCGACGCCAACCCCGTTATAATTGCCAAAAAGAACGGCTCGCTCACCGAAAACAAGGACGCCGCCGTTATCGACACCACCGGGACGACGGCGGAAGGCGTTGCGGGCGAGGGCTATTGGTTCGCTCAATTCAAGATTCCTTATACGGTAATAGAAGCCGAAAGCGAATTCGGTTATTATATCCAGGTCTGGGACGCGGCGGCGAAAGACTGCCTGCTCTACCCCGTCTCCTGCCCCGAAACGCTTGACGATACCGTTCACGCAAACTACTTCCCGTACAAGGGCTGGACGGACGCCGCCATTTCCGTGAACCTCGGACAGCCGTCCGAGGAATCCTCCGAAGAAATTTCCGAAGAAACCACGACCGAAACTTCCGAGG
>CAYOGQ010000041.1:0-15219 GCA_964403645.1 uncultured Ruminococcus sp. | reverse complement strand
TTACAAATGAACCTTTTGTCCCACGAATTCTACCTGTTCAAGAATATCGAAACGGGCGAGGTCAACCTGGTTTACAAGAGAAAGAGCAACGACTACGGACTGATAGAACCGGCCGACTGAGCAAGCACCGACATTAAACGACTTATTAAAAAGACCGCCAAGCGGTCTTTTTTAAAGAATTATAAAAGAGAGTGAATTGTATGAGATTTATCACCACCTGCCTTTTCGGGCTGGAAAAGCTCGCCGGGGAGGATATCGACCGGCTCGGTTATAAAAGGATATCGACCTCCGACGGGCGTATTGAGTTCGAGGCGCCGCCCGAAGCCGTCGCGTATTGTAATATCAACTTCCGTTACAGCGAGCGGGTGCTGATAAAGCTGGGTTCGTTCGCGGCGACCTCCTTCGAGGCGCTGTTCGAAGGGACCAAATCGCTGCCGTGGGAAGACTATATTTCACGCGAGGACGCCTTTCCGGTAAAGGGGCATTCGATAAAGTCCAAGCTGTTTTCGGTCCCCGACTGCCAATCGATAATCAAAAAAGCGGTTTGCGAGCGGCTCGGCGGCGTCTACAAGTTGCAAAGACTGCCCGAAACCGGAGTGAAGAAACAGATTGTGTTCTTTATAATGAACGACGACGCCTGCCTGATGCTCGACACCACCGGCGACGCTCTCCACAAACGGGGCTACCGCACCGAATCCAACCTCGCGCCCATACGCGAAACCCTCGCCGCCGCCATGGTGGCGTTGTCGCGCCCGCGTGAAAACGTCATCACCGTGGACCCCATGTGCGGGTCCGGCACGATTCCCATAGAAGCGGCGCTTATGGCTTCGGACACCGCTCCCGGAATCAATCGCTCCTTCGCCGCCGAGGATTTCGGGCTTGTCGGCAAAAGAGTCTTCGCCGACGCCCGCGAAGAGGCGAGAAGCCGCATAAAACCGCCCGCGATGGGAATATACGGATCGGACATTGACGATAATTGCATTGAAACCTCAAAAGCCAACTCGCTTCGCGCCGGCACCGCGGACTGGATCGATTTTCGTACGGGCGACGCCACCAAGTTTACCTCCCCCGTCCCCGGAGCGAGGGGCACCATCGTCTGCAACCCGCCCTACGGCGAACGCATGATGGACAAAGCCTGCGTGGAAAAGCTGGAAAAAGAGGTGGGCGCGGCGCTGGCGCAATCCGTCCCGGCGTGGCAGCTCTATTTTATATCGTCCGACGAGGCGTTTGAAAAGCATTTCGGCAGATACGCAGACAAAAAGCGCACCTTATACAACGGCATGATAAAATGTCTGTTCTACCAATACTATAAAGCCAAATAACATTAGAACTGCCTTACTATAAAAATATTATACTGTTTTCAAAAACGTCAAGAATTTTAAAAGATTTTTTCATATTTAACGTATATATTTATACCGACAGGAGGTAACGATTGTGGCTCTCGTGCGAAAGCGTAAAAACGGCTGGGAATACGGCAATTATTACCTTGTTATTTATATAAACGGCAAACAGAAGTGGATTGCCACAGGTACGGACGATAAAACCGAAGCCGCAGAATTCGAAGCGGCTTACAGGCGGAATAACTCCGAAAAATCCAAAAAATCTCCGCCCGGTATTACCCTGACCGATTATGTCAAAAGCCATCTCGGCGAAAACACGCCGTCCGTCCGGCCCGCCACCGCCGCCAATAACGACTATGCCGCCGCCTGCCTGCAAAAATACTGCGACGCCGCTTATTGCCGCCCCGTTCCGCTTCATTCGGTCGATTATGATTTCTGCGCCCGCTATTTGCTTTGGCTTTCGGAAAATTACAGCGCCGCCACCGCCGCGTCGCGCTTCGGCTTTTTAAAAACCGTCTTGGCGAAAGCCGCGTCAAGAGGCGACATATCCGCCAACCCCTGTGAAAATTTGACGGTGAAAACCGTGCGCCCCGGCGTTGCCGCCACCTCGGCGACCGCTCTCGACGCCCGTCGCGCCGGGGAGTTCTTAGGCTTTTGCCGAACGCATATGCTCGACAAGGCCTGGCCCTTCTGGTACGCGTATTACGCCTGGTCGACGGCGGTTTATACGGGGATGAAGCGCGGGGAATTATTGGCGCTCACAGTAAACGACGTGGACCTGATGAACCGCATCCTGCATATCCGGCACAACATAACACTGTGCGAAGGGCGAAGGTTCGACGGCGGGCCTTTGACCGATTCGGGCGCGAGGGACCTATATATCAACACCTCGCTCGACGTCATCTTAGCGGATCTGATCGCCCGGCTCAACCCAAAAGAACACCGGAAAATATCCTTATTGGACCAGAACAACCCCAAAAAGTATCTGTTCTGCACCGAAAATTACTCCCCGATTTCGCCGCACTGCCTATCGATGTGCGTCGAGGAAGCCGCCGATGCGTGGGCTTCGGACGGCGGCGGCTGCTCGCTGCGGCTGCACGACGCGCGCCATACCTGCGCCTTCATACTTTTTAATGACGAAAAGCTCCCGCTGGACACCGTTTCGGCGTTTTTGGGGCATAAAAACACCAAAACCACGGAAATATACTTAAACAAGCTGGCGGAAAACGCTTTATCCAACTCTAAGCGCGCCAACGCCGTCGCCGCCAACCTCGCTTCCGCGATAGGCACCACAGCGCGCATATCCTTCGCGGAGGAGACGCTTAGGAGAACGGAATTTCCGGGAGGAAAGCCGTCGGTCAAACCCAAAACAGATTATTAATAATATAAATATATTAATAATACATTTAAGGAGGTAAATTTTATGAAACTTAAACCGCTTGGCGATAAAATCGTCATCAAGATGGCGGAAGCGGAGGAAACCACCAAGAGCGGTATCGTGCTCGCGGGCTCCGCGAAAGAAAAACCCCAGTTCGCGTTCGTTATCGAGGCGGGTCCCGGCGGGCGCGACGACAAAGGCAACCTAGTCCCCATGGAAGTCAAGGTGGGCGACAAGGTCATAACCAGCAAGTATTCGGGCACCGAGATAAAGATCGAGGGCGAAGAATATGTTGTGGTCCGCCAGAACGATATACTTTGTATAGTGGAATAAGGAAGGTGCTTAAATTATGGCAAAAGAACTGAAACACGGGATAACGGCGAGAGAATCTCTGGTAAGAGGTATCGACAAGCTCGCCGACACCGTCAAGATCACGCTCGGCCCCAAGGGCAGGAACGTCGTCCTCGACAAGAAATTTGGCTCGCCGGTCATCACCAACGACGGCGTGACCATCGCCAAGGAGATAGAGCTGGAGGACGCGTTCGAAAACATGGGCGCGCGCCTTGTCTGCGAAGTCGCCACCAAAACCAACGACGCCGCAGGCGACGGCACCACCACCGCCACGCTTTTGGCTCAGGCGTTCGTCCGCGAAGGCATGAAAAACATCACCGCCGGCGCCAACCCCATGATAGTCAAAAAGGGCATACAGAAAGCGGTCGACGCCGCCGTCAAGGCCATTTCCGCCTCGTCGGTCACCGTCAACGGCACCGAGGATATAGCCCGCATCGGCACCATTTCGTCCAGCGACGAGGAAATCGGCCGCATTATCGCCGAAGCCATGGAAAAGGTCACCGCCGAAGGCGTCATCACCGTCGAGGAATCCAAAACCGCCGAAACTTATTACGACCTCGTCGAGGGGATGCAGTTCGATCGCGGTTACGTCACCCCCTACATGGTCACCGACACGGAAAAAATGGAAGCCGTGCTCGACGAGCCGCTCATACTCATCACCGACAAAAAGATTTCCAATATTCAAGAAATACTCCCCATCCTCGAACAGATTGTCCAGAGCGGCAAAAAGCTGGTCATAGTCGCCGAGGACGTGGAAGGCGAAGCGCTTTCCACCCTCATCGTCAACCGTCTCAGGGGCACTTTCACCTGCGCGGCGGTCAAAGCCCCCGGTTTCGGCGACAGAAGGAAAGAGATGCTGCAGGATATAGCCATCCTCACCGGCGGCACGGTCATCTCCTCCGAGCTGGGCTATGAGCTTAAAGAGGCAAACCTCAATATGCTCGGCAGGGCAAGGCAGGTCAAGGTGACCAAAGAGAACACCATCATCGTGGACGGTGCGGGCGACAAGGCCGACATCAAGGCGAGAACCGCCCAGATCAAGGCCGCCATTGAGCTATCCACCAGCGATTTTGACCGCGAGAAGCTTCAGGAACGCCTTGCCAAGCTCGCGGGCGGCGTGGCGGTCATAAAAGCCGGCGCGGCGACCGAAACCGAAATGAAAGAGAAGAAGCTCCGCATCGAGGACGCCCTCAACGCCACCAGAGCGGCGGTTGAGGAAGGTTTTGTGGCCGGCGGCGGCGTGGCTTATATCAACGTCATACCCGAAGTCGAAAAGCTGCTCAAAACCACCGAAGGCGACGAACGCACCGGCGTCAAGCTCGTCCTCAGGGCGCTCGAAGAGCCTATCAGGCAGATCGCCGAAAACGCGGGCTTCGAAGGCAGCGTAATCGTCGATAAGATAAAGAAATCCAAGAGAGGCATAGGCTTCGACGCGTATAACGAAATTTTCGTCGATATGGTCAAAGCCGGCATCATCGACCCCGCAAAGGTCACCCGCTGCGCTCTCCAGAACGCCGCTTCCATCGCGTCCATGGTGCTCACCACCGAAGCTCTTGTCACCGACAAGAAGGAAGAAAACCCGGCTCCCAACCCCGCCGGCATGGGCGGTATGGGCGGAGGAATGTATTAATCCCGCGCAATAAGCATATACAAAGCTGCCGCAAAACCGTTTACCGGTTTTGCGGCAGTCCTATTATCCAATCATATTTGCGAAGCAAATATATCATATGGCGAAGCCGTATATCATTTATATTGTCGTTTTTACATCCGTCCCATTCGGAAACGAAATGGGCGTAAATGATATCCGTCCTGCGGGGCGGATGATATACCTTTAACATATTGAAAACGGAAAACAAAAAACGAATAATATAAGTCGTTAATTCACAGGTTTACATAATATAAAACAAAGCTACCGTTCGCCAGGTAAACTGAACTCGCGGCAGCCCTCTTACGGAAAATTAATCAATAAATTCGACAGGCTGATAATGGCCGTCAAAACAAATAATCCGTATATTCTCCGGGTCGGAACAGTCGAACGCGATATCAATATCATCCATCCTCCCCGTGCCGGGTACCATTAAATAAAATAAAATGTGGCTTATCCCTTCTGTCAGGGGATAATTGTGAATCATAATGACTTGAAGAGGCGTGAAATGCTGCCCCTCCCTTTGCATCACGTAAACCATGTCGTGTATACTGTATTCGTAATTAAAAACAGTGGAGGGATCATGATTTACCCATTTCTCATATTCCGCGTACATCTCCGCGCAAAGCAGCTTTTTAAAGCCTTCCATGTCTTTATTTTTCATACATTCCATAAAGCTGTCGAACATTTCGGTGAGTTTATCCTCATACTGAGGTACTTCCCGCTTTACGATGCTCACGCCGTTTTTGGCGGTGTATGTGAATAAATAATATACGTTATCCATTGAGACGGTCAATGTATTCGCCAAATATTCACATTTATTGACGGAAGACAATTCGTTTTCGTACAGGCTGACCCCGTTATAATCAAAAATTTTATATGATACGGTTTCTTTATTTTTTTTATAAAAAGCGCCGAAACCGTCCAGTAAAGCTTTAACGTAAAACGTATCGGGTTCGATGATGTCGTTGCCGTCAAAGTCGATAAGCCGTATCGTACGATCTCCTTTATGAGTCGCGACAATACGTTTTTCACCCCAGATTTTGATCGTTTGGCACTTGAATTCAATCAGAATATTACCGTCAACGTCGATAAGCCCCCACTGATAATCCGCGTTTGCTGCTGCGATGAGCCGGCCGCCGTCGAACGTATCCGTTATTGTATATGCTTGGTTCGATACGATCCCGTCGCCGTCGAAAGTAATAAAGTTAAAACTCGTATCATTTATGAAACAAATAAAGTTGACCGTCGAAAAATCGTCCGTGTTTACTCTTTTAATCTCCGTATAATTAAAATCCAGCAATAAATGATAGTCCTTGTCGGAAACGGCGAACATACCAAAATTGTTTTTTACAAGGTACAATTCGCCGCCGTTATATGTTTTGACAATCTCAAAACCCGGTTCGGACGCTTCGGGGGATCGCTCGCCGCTCTGCCGGTTTTCGCTTTCATCGCTTTCATAATCGGAAATCGCGGATTCGTCCGCCGAACCGGCTTCAGATGTATTTATGGGTTTTGTGTCCGCACAGCTTATAAAAAGTGTCATAATCAAAACCGCGGTCAGGGATAAGACCACCGCTTTTGATTGTAACTTAATCAATGATAATTTCATGGCGCAGCCCCTTTATTAAATTATACAATGATGATCTCAATAACCCCTCGCAAACGATTATAACAGACATTGCTATAAATGTCAATAATATAAAGCTATTGCAAGCCGTTTAACCGTTATAAGCCTGCGATAACACAATAATCAATTATCAAGATTATTTAATTTGTAAAATTATATTTATGCTTATATTAAACCTTCATGTCGACTCGTTCGGCTTGGCCTTCGGCAGGTTCCATTTGTAATGGGCGGAGAGCAGCCGTATGGCGAACACGACGCCGGCGCCCGCCGTCATGGCGGCGGCGTTGCCGAAAAGCTCCCAGCCGAGGGCGCATACCAGCGACCCGGCGAGGGCTGCGCAGGCATAAATATGCTTCATCAGTATGAACGGAACGCCCCCCGCCATAAGGTCGCGCAATACTCCGCCGCCGACGGCGGTAACAGTGCCGATGAAAACCGTCATGAACAGGTTGGACCGCTCTTGGGACTCCATGGCGATCTTAACACCGATAACCGCGAAAAGTCCCAACCCCGCCGAATCCGCGATCAATATAAGGCGGTTATAGCGAGCTTTGTTTTTATCCGTAAGCGGCGGACCCTTTGCCGCGATAAGGAAGCAGATTATGGAAACGCCGATGGCGGTCAACGCATAAACCGGATCCTTAAACGCAAACGGCGGGTAATTCCCGATAAGCAGATCGCGTATGACGCCCCCGCCCGTGGCGGTGGTCAGCCCGAGTATGGAGATCCCGAAAACGTCCATGTTTTTTTGTATCGCGACAATCGCACCCGAAACGGCGAAAGCAACCGTACCGATTATTTCAAAAAAGAACACGAAAATGCCCATAAAAGCACACACCCCGTAAAACATTTTACAAAAACGACGGCAAAAAAGAGCACGCCGAAAAAAGCGTGCTCTGTTAATTGACCTGAAAGATGCTCGGCGTCCAATAAACGCCGATTGCCCCGTCGGTGCTTTCGCTTTCCAGAGCGTGGTCCGGATTCAGTCCTTTTACCTGAGAGTATGACCCCTTCGGTAGCATTATACCAATGCTCATTAACCCCACATATCATAACTATTTTAAGGTTATATAATCAATCGGTATGAAAAGCCTTCTCCCGAATCCCTCAACCCACCGCGACCATTATGGATTATAGCGGATGGCGCGCTGCCCGTCAATGTGCGTTTTACTGATTTTATCGAGCGTTTTAAAACTTTTTATGACAAAATATACATACACTTTTTATTCACCGGAAACTCGCGTCAGCGGTCAGATCACAAATACATCTGGCAAAACTCGGATATCGGCTTGCAAAATAAAGAATAATATGTTAAAATAGAAACAACCTATCGGACGTAAAATTTGTTTAGGGAGGGCGGCTTGTTTATGCATCTTCAGGAATCGGGGGAAATGTACCTTGAGACCATATTGATCCTTTCAAGGCAGAACACATCTGTCCGCGCCATAGACGTCGGCGAATACATGGGTTTTTCCAAACCCAGCGTCAGCCGGGCGATCGGATTGTTGAAAGAGGGGGGCTTCGTCTCCGTAAGCGGCGAGGGCTTTATCGTGCTGACCGATATCGGCAGGGAAACGGCGGAAAGGACTTATGAACGCCACACCTTCCTCACCGAATGCTTTGTAAAGCTCGGTGTCAGCCGTGCCACAGCCGCCGAGGACGCCTGCAAGATCGAACATGACCTCAGCGACGAAACCTTTAAAGCGATTAAAAAATATATGTGTAAAAACGGCTGACAATTTTAAAATTGACGGAGACAAATGGGCGACACTTTAAAAATATTAACAGGCATTATAATACCGCTTGCCGGCACCGCCGCCGGTGCGGCAGCGGTGTTTTTTATAAAAGGGGAGATGAAGCCCCCTTTGCAGAAAGCGCTGCTCGGTTTCGCTTCGGGCGTCATGATGGCGGCGTCCTTTTGGTCGCTTCTGATCCCCGCCATCGACATGGCGAAAGCGCAGGGCGGCAACGGCTGGCTCTCCGCTTCCGCGGGTTTCCTTTCGGGTATGGGCTTCCTGCTGTTTCTCGACAGCGTGATACCCCACCTGCACGCCTATACGGATAAGCCGGAGGGCGCGAAATCCAAGCTCGGTAAAAATATTATGCTTATACTCGCGGTGACGCTGCACAATATACCCGAAGGAATGGCGATCGGCGTGGTTTTCGCCGGGACGAGAGGAAGCGGAGCGGCCATTTCGGCGGCCGCGGCTTACGCGCTCTCCGTCGGCATAGCCATTCAGAACATCCCTGAAGGCGCGATAATTTCGGCGCCGCTGGCATGCGGCGGCGTTTCCAAGCGCAGGGCGTTCTCATATGGTGTCCTTTCGGGAGCGGTCGAGCCGATAGGGGCGATAATAACAATACTTATGACCCCTCTGATAATGCCGGTGCTGCCCTACATATTGGCGTTTGCCGCCGGAGCCATGATATATGTGATCGTCGAGGAACTGATCCCCGAATCGCAATCGGGCGTACATTCCAACATCGGCACCGTCGGTGTTGCCATAGGCTTCACGCTGATGATGATTTTGGATGCGGCGCTCGGTTGATCCCTTTATAACAGATCTATCGCGGTCAAATCTCCCCAGAGCTTATCCGCCGTTTCACGGATAAGCTTTTTGTTTTGCGCTGAAACCGGTTCGAACAGCGTTACTTCGAACTTGGCGTTCTTTTTGCGCCATTTGCCGACAACCCTGCCTTCAACCAACACCGCCGGCATGACGATCCCCGCAAGGTTGAAAATTTTGCGCGTATGCTCGCGCGGCAGATACAGGCTTTCGGTTTTTTGATATCCGAGCATAAGCTGGTCGAACCCGGCGAGGAAAACACAGCCGGGTATCGGCGTATCGTAGCTTTTGCCGTTTTCTATGTAAAAATAGGTTTTCCCACCGCATTCGGCGGACAATACCGGCAACCGGTCCAGCCAATCGGTCACCTGCTTTTTTGTGGTGCGGAAAAAATACATCGCGTCCTTTACGGTTGCGGGAGCAAAGTGGGTAAAATACCTGCGCGCGATTTCAAGCTTCGCTTCCTCCTCCGGTATCGGCACGAACGGCGGGCAGAGGCAATAGGCCTTCTTTTCCTGCACCACATAGTTTAAATACCCGCGGGAACATAGCTCGCCGATGCCGCCGCCCCACGAATCGAACATGCTGTCCTGCTCGGTCTTGGTCATGCCGCCTTCGGCGCGGCAGATTTCCTTCAGCTCGTCCCGCGTTTTTACGGAATCTTTCAGCGCGTCGAGGATAATGCGTGCGAAACGGCCCTGCCTTTCGGGCGTCAGAGTCCATTCGCGGGTGATATGGTGGACATAGCCTTTCCAATCCTCCAGCCGATAGGTTTTCCCGTTGTTGCAATGCTTAAACAACGGGAGATCGTCTTCGGCGAAAACATGCACCGTGCCTCGGATTGTCCAGTTTTTCACCAGTCCGTCGGCGGCGGTTTCGGGGCTATAGTCCGAGCAGCGGATTTTCATCGAGTGGAGGGCGTTTGACATAAACTGCGCCTGAAATCCGCATAATTCGCGCGCGACATTAAGCTTTTTACCCGGATTAACAAGATATTGATTGGTCATCTGCCGCCTGATAATCTCAGTTTGGGTCATGCCTTGCTTCCTCGCTTATTTCAAAGTGCAGCCGTCCGTCCCTGACGCTCACATACGGCTTCCGTTCCTTTATATACGCATATTCGGGATATTTTACGATAATGTTCCGCAATATGCAAAGCAGAACGGGGTGGACGGCTCGGTCGTGTTCCGAATTCATTA
Organism: uncultured Ruminococcus sp.; assembly: GCA_964403645.1. Taxonomy (GTDB): domain Bacteria; phylum Bacillota; class Clostridia; order Oscillospirales; family CAG-382; genus UBA1206. The sequence continues at coordinate 5,109 of CAYOGQ010000041.1, read as the reverse complement.
CGCAGCTTTTATTTTCAAGCCAGTTTAGTATCTCTGCTTTGTGTTTTTCGATTTCGGGCTCGGCAAGCTCAAACGGCAGCTCCGAAAGGCACAGCCAATAATACCACAGGCTATACCACGGACGTTTCTTTTCATCGTAATGGCGTTTAAAATTTTCTATCCTGCTTCTAATCCATTCGGTTTCATACGGAGCGGCGGCGGCGAGGTACCGCAGCGTGACAAGGGACGCGTCGAAGCATTCGCCCACGCCGTCGTCCATATACCCGAAACAGGTGGTTTTTAACCGTTCAAGCGTGCTTTCGACCATGAATCTCACATCAGGTTCGTCGGGTGCCAGAAGCCATAACAATCGCAGTATTTCCAGTTCGTACATATTCGCGGAAAATATATACGTTTTCGGCATCTGGTTGAACAGCGTTTTCAGCTTCTCGCCGCCGTTATACGGCGGGATAAAGAAAACCGGGTACATTCTCCGGCCGCCGACATCATTGCCCGGGAACCTGACCCCGGAATAAAACCTTTCCGCTTGTTCGGGCCTGTTTTTGCTGCCGCCAGCCGGCGGACAATATTGCGTCGTTGCGCGTCGGATAACGTCCCGCCCTGAATTAAAAAGCGGTTTGTCCTTATCATCAGTTCGTGCGCGGTCATCAAATTGTTGTCCTTTCGCAGGGGCTTTTTATTTGAAATTTCAACCATTATTTGCGTCCAGAGGAATCCAGATTTCGACGATGCCCTCTTTGAACTTTTCGTTATAACATTCGACCGCAAAATCCATCCCGTCGATTGTTGCCTGCGCGTATTTGCCGCCGTTGTCGTCGAGCCACTTGTTCATGTTCTCGTTTTCGCTGTCATAGCCGTCGGCGACCTTCACGTCGAAAACCGCGTATTCGCGCTCCGGCAAATCGAGCAGTTCGATACCCTCCGCGCCGGCCGCCGGCCGCGGGCCGTTAGTCGCCAGACCGACAAAGCAGTCGCATTTGCCGTCGTAATCGAAGCGCACCTCGTAACCCGGACTCGATGTTTTTATATCCAACCCGGCGGCGCTTGCCATTTCCTCAAAAGTTTTCCACGTTTCCGCCGTTTTAAAGCCGTCCCCCATGATCCCGGCAATTTGCAACTTTTCCTTTTTTTCGACCCTCGGTGCCATAATAATGTCTCCTCCTTTATTTTAATTCAAATCTTTTATAACTTTTAAGGCAATGCCTTGGATAACCACGTCTTTGCTCGCGATATCCCCGTAATTTTTATTTTCGGGGCGGAGCACGGCGCGGCGTTTTTGGTCGTCGCGATAAAAGCGTTTGAGAGTGGTGGCGTTCCCGTCCACGAGCGCCGCGACGATTTGTCCCTCCTTCGCTTCGCTCTGGCGGCGGACGAGCACCAAGTCGCCGTCGTCGATGCCCGCGCCCGTCATCGAGTCGCCGCTCGCTATAAGCAGGAAAAATTCGCCTTCCCCGAGCAGCTCTTTCGGAAGCGACGCATAGCTTTCGATCTGCTCCTCGTGTTCTGAAGGCGCGCCGCAGGGGATCGCTCCCGCCACGGGCACGCGGACAAAACCCCGCGGGTCGGCAGCTCCGCCGCGGATGGCGCGGATGCGGCGGTCGTATTCCAGCTCGCCCTTTTCATCCAGCCAAACCAGATACCGGCGCGCCGTCTGGCGGGATATCCCGAGAGCTTTTTCAATCTCGCGCAAGGAAGGGAAACGCAGGTTTTCGCGGAAAAACTCATCGGCAAAGTCCGTGATCGCTTTTTCGGTTTCTGTATTTTTGCTTCTGATATAGCCTCGCCTCCTAAGTGTGACAACTGTCACTTTATATTATAAATATCGTCTTGCCGTTTGTCAATAAAAATGTTAAAAATATATTTATAGCGGCAGCTTTTTCGTCTGTATTATTTATCTTGACATAAATGTGTATTATGGATATACTGTCAAAGGCAAAGGCAAATTTAAAACGGTTTATTATTAATAGTCGGCTCATAAGGGGTTGTATCATGGAAAAAACGTTCGACCTGGAATCCTACCTTGCGGCGGGGGTTAAGAGTATTGTTTCGGATATATTAAAGGCGGCTTTGAGCGATCCGAAAGGATCGGTTTTTATGGCGCGGTACGCCGCCCGCAGCCGCCGGTCCGCCAAGCTGAGGGCGGAGGCGGCGAAAAACGGCTTACATATCCCGCCTTTTTTGATCGCGAGCGTCGCCGTCCAATGCAACCTCCGCTGCGCGGGCTGCTACGCCCGGGCAAATCAAAGCTGTTACGATAATACGCCTTGTGATATGTCCCCCAAACAACTGACCGCCTTGCAATGGGCGGATATCTTTCGGCAGGCCGCCGAATTGGGCGTAAGCTTTATCCTCCTCGCGGGCGGGGAGCCGTTTTTGCGTTTGGACGTGCTGTCTGTCGCCGGAGAACGCCCCGAAATCCTGTTCCCGGTATTCACCAACGGGACGTTGATAAACGGGGAGTATCTCGCACTGCTCGAACAAAAGCGCAACTTGATACCCGTTATAAGCCTTGAAGGCGACCGCGAAACGACCGACGCCCGTCGGGGCGAAGGCACTTATGACAGACTGCGCGCCGCAATGCGCGAGCTCGACGCAAGGGGACTGCTGTTCGGCGCGTCCGTTACCGTGACCAAGGAGAACGCGAAGCAGGTGATTTCGGAGGAATTTATCGGCAATCTCAGCGAAGCGGGTTGCTAAGCGGTGTTTTTTGTGGAATACGTTCCGGTTGACCCGCTCACCACGGATCTGGCGCCCGACGACGAACTGAGAGACGAAATGGCGCTTTCCCTTGAAAAAGCAAGGCGGCGCCATCCGGAAACGATCTTAATCTCCTTCCCCGGTGACGAGAAGAACTGCGGCGGATGCCTGGCGGCGGGGATGGGCTTCTTCCATATCAACGCCTTCGGCGGCGCAGAGCCCTGCCCTTTTTCGCCTTTTTCCGACATTAACGTCTTAGAAACTTCTTTGAAAGAATCGCTTAGTTCGCCTCTGTTCAAAAAGCTGCGCGAAGGCGAGCTGACGCACGCCCACACAGGCGGCTGCGCACTTTTCGGGCGGGAAGAACAGGTAAAACAGCTTTTAAACGGTTAAACATAAAACACTAAAGTTAAACGTTAAACGTTAAACGTTAAACGTTAAACGTTAAACGTCAAAGTTAAAATAAAACGCCGCCGGATAACTCCGGCGGCGATTTGCTTAATTAAGTCCTTTTTTTATACGGTCTGTTATCATACCGATCTCCGCTTCGCCGTAATCGCCTCTTATCACAAGGTCGGCGCAGACGCGTGTCGGTTCGACAAACTCGGCATGACGGTAAACCACCGTGTCGTTATAATAAGTGATAATTTCCTCGGGCGTAAACCCCCTACCGATGTTGCGCCTGACACGCCTGACGAGCCTTTCGTCCGACGGCAGGTCTATAAATATTTTAAAGTCTAAAATTTGCTTTAACTCTTCATAATATAAAGTAAACAACGAATCGATCAGGATAAGGTCGGCGTCAGCCTTGGTCAACGAGCGGACGGCGGCGAAAAAACCGGCTTTGTCCAAGGAGTCGGGATGGTTGTAATCGTCATATATGATTCCGCTTTTCGGTGATTTAATTTTAGGAAGATTTTTAAGAAAAAAACTATCCGAATGTACCGTAGCCGTTCTGACTTCCGGCAGCCTTTCCGCAAGGATGCCGCACAAGGTGGATTTTCCGCTTGCCGTGCCGCCGGCAATCCCGACGACGAAAGGCTTTTTATCGCTTCCGCTTTTCATTTTAATAATTCCAATCAATCTTTCTTTAATATCATCCACCACTTGGCATCGTATCCGTCAATTGATATTTCAGACAATGGCAATAACGATTCGTTTATCCAACTTCTAGCCAGATTTATATATGAATCGTGGAATTCCGTCGAATACCCGATATCTTCTGCGATTGCGAAAGTGCGGTTGTCGAAAACCATATAACCGCCGCTCTTCAAAACGCGGGAGCAAACCTCAATAAGCTTTATAAAACCGCCGTAAGCGTTTTGCTTCAGCGTCCCCTGCCGGTGATGCTTCATCACCGCCCGCAGCATTTCGGGCTCCTTCTCCCACCAGTCGCAGTTTATAGTGTCAATACCCTCCGTTTCGGCGATAATGGTCTGAACGATATCGTTTATCGCGTGGTGGAAAGCGATAAAATCAAAAGAATTTTCGGCATAATAATTCAAAACGTTCATGCCGTCGTCTTCTATCACTTTGATGTTGACGGCTTTACCCGAATTTTTCGCGATAAAGCTCGCGCTCAGTTTCTTGTTAAGATTAAATGTGACATACTCGCCGCAGGACGGGAAGGCGTGCTCCAAGGCGTTGACGACATAAGCTGCGTCGCCCGTCGCGACCTCCAAAATGCTAAGTTTTTTGTCCTTATATAGCGTTTTATAAAGTTCGGCCCAGGACGCGGTAAAATACAGTTGATATAAGGGCCTGTCGAAGGCGTTCGCATATCGTATGGGGGAGGTCATCACCCGCCTGACATGCGCCTCAAGCGTTTCGGTATCCGCTCCGTCGATAAGCTCCCGCGCCGCTGACGGCACGTATTTATCAAAATCCCCGGATTTTAATTTAACCGCCAATTTCCCGTAATCCATGTCAATGCCTCCGCCTTATATAAAAATATTAAATCAAGCCATATACAAACAATCGCGGACACTGTATAAAGCCTACATAAACCGCTAAACCGATTATATAATGTTTTTGGTAAAATAGCAATAATAATAAACGAAAACTTTATTTATAAAATGTGCTCTGCTTTCTGAACATCTCCGCGTATAAACCGTTTTCGCGCATCAGTTCGGCATGGCTGCCGTATTCTGCGATTTGACCGTCGTCGAAAACCGCGATCGCGTCCGCCATGCCCGCCGCGGCGAGCCGGTGGGAGATGAAGATTGCCGTTTTGTCCCGCGAAAGGGTGATAAAATCTTCGTATATTTCGGCCTCCGCCTTCGCGTCGAGACACGCGGTCGGCTCGTCGAGGATAAGCACGGCTGCGTTTTTATACACCGCTCTCGCGGCGGCGAGCTTTTGCCCCTCCCCGCCCGAAAGCTCGACGCTGTCGGGCGAAAAATTTTTCGTCAG
>CAYOGQ010000040.1:0-15240 GCA_964403645.1 uncultured Ruminococcus sp. | reverse complement strand
GGGATACCGTTTGTTCGCTCGTCGACCTGCCGGCGCGGCTTTACCCGGTCGGGCGGCTGGACAAGGACAGCGAGGGGCTTTTGATAATGACTAACGACGGCGAATTTGCCAACCGAGTGGCTCACCCGCGTTATCAGCAAAAAAAGCGATATCTGGTCATAACCGACGGATGCGCCGACAACAACGCCATAGACAAGCTCCAGCATATGAAAGAATTGGACGGCGAGGCTATACTCCCCGTCGATATAAAGATAAACGAAAGGAACGAAAACGCGTCGAAGCTGATATTTACGCTTTCGGAAGGCAAAAGCCGCCAGATACGCCGCATGTGCGAAGCTGCGGGACTGTCGGTCATGCAGCTCAAACGCTTTGCTGTGGGGGGACTTTTAATCGGGGACCTGAAACCGCGGGCATGGCGGCATCTGACGCGGCAGGAAGTCAAAGAGTTAACGGGAGAACATAATAATGATAACGACAAAACAAAGGGCATACCTGAGGTCGCTTTCCAACGGCATGGAGCCGCTGTACCAAACGGGCAAAAACGGGATCACCGAAACCGTGTTGAAGACGCTGGACGACGCGCTCGAAGCGCGGGAGCTGATAAAAATTACGGTTTTGGAAACCAACCCGGAAAAACCGGAGGAAGTCATGCGAATACTAACGGAAAAGCTCGGCTGCGAAGCGGTGCAGGTGATCGGGCGCAAAGTGGTGGTTTACCGTCCAAGCGCAAATAACCCTAAAATTACGCTGCCGTTGACATCCAAATGAAAATCGGAATTTACGGCGGAGCGTTCGACCCTCCCCATATCGGGCACGTCAGAGCGGCTAAACAGGCGACGGCTTTCCTTGGGCTGGACAGGCTGTATATCGTCCCGGCGTTTACGGCGCCGCTTAAAAACGGTCCCGCGGCGACGCCCGGACAGCGGCTCGAGATGTGTCGCCTTGCTTTTATTTCAGACACAGATAATGAAAGCGAAAACGAAAAAATTATTATATCCGATTATGAGATTCTAAAAGGCGGAATAAGCTATACGAAAGACACGATCGGGTATTTCGCCGGGATGTTCCCCGGCGGCGAACTTTTCCTTATAATCGGCGACGACCAGCTGGCGCAGCTCGACCGATGGAGGGAACCCGAATATATTTTCGCCAACGCCCGTATCGCAGTGGTGCCGAGGCACGGGGATATAACGAACGGCGCGGAATATGAAAAATACCGCTTACTCGGCGCGGATATCACAAAGGTTGATATCGGTGTAACAGAGGTTTCCTCCACCGAAATCAGAAACGGCGGAAAAAGCGGTTACTTGGACAATAAAGTAAAGGAATATATAGATTTACATGGAATTTACAAATAAATTGGACACGATAAAAGCCGATTTATACGCACAAAACCCCAAGCGCATAAAACATATCGAAGGCGTCGCGGAATGCGCGCTCGAATTGAAACGCCGCCACTTCCCCGATATACCCGACGACAAAATACTCGAAGCGGCGTATATGCACGACTTCACCAAGGAATACTCGGAAGACCAGCATATAGCGATACTAAAAAAATACGCCGTCCCCCTCGACGGTTACGAGGATATCGCGCCCAAGCTGCTCCATTCCAAAACGGCTTACGCGATAGCCAAGCACGTTTACGCGCTCCGCGAAGATATCTGTCTTGCCGTGCTGTACCATACCACCGGGCGGGAGAATATGACGCCTATCGAAAAAATAATCTATTTAGCCGATTATATCGAAAAAAACCGCACCCATGTAGCCTGCACGGATGTGCGCGACACCTATAACCTGCTTCTAACCGAAAAACACGCCCACCCGCTCGAGGAGGCGATATTGTATTCGCTTGACCTGACAATCGAGGACCTGCTTCGCAAAAAACAGGTAATACATCCCGATACCATACGGGCAAGGAACTGTTTAATCATGCAAAACCACGTTAATGTATAACATAAAGGAATGGTCAGAATAATGGAGAAAAATTCACCCGAATACGCAAAAACCATAGCGGATGAAATCGAAAAGGCGCTGGATTCCAAAAAGGGCGTCGATATCTCGGTCCTGCCGGTAGGCAAGCAGACGGTGCTCGCCGATTATTTCGTTCTTGCCAACGGCACTTCTTCCACGCATATCAAGGCGCTCGCAGAAGAAACGGAATTCAAGCTGAAAGAAAACCTCGGTTTGGAGCCTACGCACGTCGAGGGTATCGGCAATAAGTCCTGGGTGCTGATGGATTACGGCTGCGTGGTCGTGCATATTTTCACAAGAGAAGCGCGCGAATTTTATAAGCTCGACAAGCTATGGGCTGAATCCGGGGTAATTAAAATAAAAGAATAACGATTAACTAACGATTAAAGGACAGACATATAATGAAAAACGATTTTCAACGGATCGAACCCAAGTGGCGTCAGAAATGGACCGACGCCAAAGCGTTCGAAGCGAGCGATGATTTTTCCAAGCCCAAATTTTACGCCTTGATTGAATTCCCCTACCCTTCCGGGGCGGGAATGCATGTCGGGCATATCAAAGCCTACGTCGGGTTGGAGGCGATCTGCCGCAAGAGGCGGATGCAGGGCTATAACGTGCTCTTCCCGATAGGTTTTGACGCTTTCGGTTTGCCCACCGAAAATTCGGCGATAAAATTCGGGGTGCATCCCCGCACGCTCACCAATCAGAACATAACCAAATTTTCCGAACAGCTCAACCGCATGGGCTTTTCCTTCGACTGGTCGCGCGCCGTCGATACCACCGATCCCGACTATTACAAATGGACTCAGTGGATTTTCCTTAAAATGTTTGAAAACGGCTTGGTTTTCCGCGACAAAACTCTCGTAAATTATTGCCCCAACTGCAAGGTCGTGCTTTCCAACGAGGATTCTCAGGGCGGCAAATGCGACATATGCCACAGCGACGTGGTGCAAAGAGCAAAGGATGTTTGGTACCTCCGTATAACCGCTTATGCCGACAAACTGCTCGAAGGCTTGGACAACGTGGATTATCCCGCAAATATCAAGCAGATGCAGGAAAACTGGATAGGGCGTTCCGCCGGAGCGTTCGTGGATTTTACCCTCGATGTCAAAAGCGAAAATAAACATGAAAAACTTCGAGTTTACACAACCCGCCCCGACACGCTTTTCGGCGTGACTTTTATGGTCATTTCGCCCGAACACCCGGTTATTGATAAATACGCCGAAAATATCGTCAATATGGACGAGATAAAAGCATACCGAGAGTTATGCGCCAAAAAAACCGAATTCGAGCGCACTCAGCTTGTGAAAGCCAAAACAGGCGTTAAAATTGAAGGTCTTGCCGCCATAAACCCCATAAACGGAGTTGAAATTCCCGTCTATATCGCCGATTACGTCATGATGGGCTACGGCACGGGTGCGATTATGGCGGTCCCCGCCCACGACGAGCGCGACTACGATTTCGCCCGCAAGTTCGGGATCGACATTGTCGAGGTTATAAAGGGCGGCGATATTTCGCAAGCGGCTTATACCGGCGACGGCGAAATGGTGAATTCCGGTTTCTTAAACGGATTGACCAACAAAAAAGCTTCCATTGAAAAAGCCATATCCGTATTGGAAGACAGGGGTATCGGCGAAAAAGGCGTCCAATATAAAATGAAAGACTGGGCGTTCAACCGCCAGCGCTATTGGGGCGAACCGATACCTATCATCCACTGCGCCGAATGCGGCATGGTCCCGGTGCCTTACGAAGAACTGCCGCTCGTGCTGCCGCCGCTGGAAAATTTCGAACCGGGCACCGACGGCGAAAGCCCGCTGGCGCGCATAGATTCGTTTGTCAATTGCAAATGCCCGAAATGCGGCGGCTCCGCCCGCCGCGAGACCGATATCATGCCCCAATGGGCGGGCTCGTCGTGGTATTTTCTGCGTTATCTCGACAACCATAACGATAATTGTCTCTGCGGCGAAGATAAGCTCAAATACTGGATGCCGGTAGACTGGTACAACGGCGGTATGGAACATGTCACCCGGCATATGATCTATTCCCGCTTCTGGCACCGCTTCCTCTATGATATCGGCGTCGTCAACACACCCGAACCCTATGCCAAACGCACCGCGCAGGGGCTGATACTCGGCGGGGACGGCGAAAAAATGTCGAAGTCCCGCGGCAACGTGGTGGACCCGCTCGACGTCGCCGACGTGTACGGCGCGGACGTTCTCCGCACCTATGTGTTGTTTATGGGCGACTACGGTCAGTCCGCGCCGTGGTCCGAAAACGGCGTTAAAGGCTGCAAGCGCTACCTCGACCGCGTGGCGGAGATGACCGATATAGCAATCGGGAAAGGCGTCACCCCGAAGCTGGAGGGACTTTTCCACAAGACAATCAAAAAGGTGACGGAGGATATCGAGAGCATGAAGTTCAACACCGCCGTAGCCTCGCTCATGTCTCTCGCCAATGAAATCTACGCGGCGGGGTCAATCACCTCCGACGAGCTTGTCGTGTTCGCCAAACTGCTCTACCCGTTCGCGCCTCATCTTTGCGAGGAGATCAACGAATCGATGGGCGGCGAAACGACGCTTTCGCAGTCATCCTGGCCCGAATACGACGCGGAAAAGATAAAGGACGACACCGCGGAAATCGCCCTGACGGTCAACGGTCGGCTCAGAGGTACGATTATCCTGCCCGCCGGCTGCGCCAAGGGCGAAGCGGTGAAGCTCATTAACGCTTCGGGTAAAATCGCCGCTTTTACGGAAGGTAAAAACGTAGTTAAAGAAATTTATGTGCAAGATAAGATATACAACATAGTTGTAAAATAACGGGAGGTCAATAATGGCGAAATCGGCGTTTATTAAGGATTTTAAAGTGTTTATCTCCAAAGGCAACGTCATCGACCTGGGCGTCGCGGTGGTTATCGGCGCGGCGTTCAACAAGATAGTGACTTCATTGGTGAACGACATCATCATGCCGCTTATCAGCCTTCTGGCGGGCGGATTAAACGTTACCGACTGGAAATGGGTACTAAAAAAGGCGGAATACGACACCGCGGGCAATGTGACCAAGGCGGAAACCGCGCTGCAATACGGTAATTTCATTCAGAACGTAATAGATTTCCTGATAGTGGCGTTCACCATCTTCATAGTTTTGCGAGCGTTTTCCAAACTTCAATCCCACAGGAAAAACAAGCCTGATCCCGAAAGCTCGCCCGAAAACGATGGATAAAAACATTCCCATAAAAAACAAAGGCATCTACATAGGTGCGGACGGCGGCGGTACGAAAATTGCCTACCGGCTTGACGCCGACGGCATGACGACAGCTTTACGGCTCGAACAAAGCGTCAACCCCAACGACATAGGCTTTGAAAAATCCGCTTTGATAGTCACTGAGGGGATGCTCAGGCTGTGTGCGTCCGGCGGTGTAAATCCCGCTGCCGTCAACGGTATATTCGCCGGCATTGCGGGGGCATCCACCGCTGATTACAAAGCGCTATTGAAGGCTTGTCTCGACAGAACATTCGTCAACTCGGTTAACGGCGTCAGCCACGACGGGGAAAACATATTATACGCGGCTTTCCCCGATCGCGACGGAGTGATAGTGATTTGCGGCACCGGTTCATCCTGCTTTTATAAAAAAGGCGATGATATAGTCAGAATCGGCGGGTATTCGGTTTTTGATCTCGACGGCAACGGTTATGAGATAGGCAGACGCGCCGTCGCCCACGCGCTCAAATGCGTTGACGGGCGGGAAAAGCGTTCCGCGCTCAGCGACAAGCTCGACGCGCTCTGCGGCGGGAGCTGCTTTAAAGATTTGAAAAGACTCCTCGCTCTCCCCGTCAAGGACATCGCCGCTTTCGCCCCGGCGGTTTTTGAAGCCGCGTTGGAAGGTGATCCCTACGCGGACGCAATAATCGACTCAACCGCCGGATATATCGCAATCTGCATAAACCGCGCTTCGGAAAGCTTCGACGGAGTCTGCCCCGTTTGTGTCGCGGGGAGCGTCGGCACGCACCGTCTGACATTGGAAAAAATTAAAGAAAAAGTAAATAAGAACGTCGCGGTATCCGCGCTATCCGCTGATCCGGTTTCGGGCGCGGTGCATAAAGCCAGGCTTATCGCGGGTTTACCGCAAGGATAAAACAAAAATGGATAAAATTTTGGATATATTAAGAGAATACGCCGTCACCTACGGTATGAGGATTATCGCGGCGTTTTTTATGCTGTTTGTAGGGTTAAGGCTTATCGGGCTTATCACCAAGCGCGTACGCAACCGTTCCCTGATAAAAAAAATCGAACCGGGCGCGGCGGGCTTTCTCGGCGGGCTTATCTCCTATTCGCTGAAAATTCTGGTGTTTATCACAGCCATCGCCATTCTCGGGGTGCCCATGACCAGCGTCATAACCATCCTCGGCACTGCTTCGCTGGCGGTGGGGCTTGCGCTTCAGGGGAGTCTCGCTAACTTCGCGGGCGGATTTATGATACTCATGTTCAAGCCTTTCAAGGTGGGTGATTATATCGACAACCATTCCGACAACGGAACGGTCACCGATATCGGTATCTTTTACACCACGCTCGAAACGCCGGATAAAAAAATCATCACCATCCCCAACGGCGCACTCGCAAATGTCACTGTGGTGAATTATTCGGCTTCCGAAACGCGAAGAGTGGATATTGATATCAACGTCACTTATGAAACGGATATCGACAAAGCCAAGGAGGTGCTGCTTTTGCTGGCGAAGCAGCATAAGCTCACTCTCGCGGAACCGGCTCCGTTCGCCGCGGTTGTCGCTCACGGGGATTCTGGATTAAAACTGACGCTGCGTTTGTGGTGCGAAAAGAGCAATTACTGGACTTTATATTTCGACATGATGGAAAATATCAAAAAAGCTTTCGACCGCACTGGTATTGAGATTCCGGTAAAAAGCTTTAATGTTTACAGAAAAGGCTGAATTTAAAAACCGGCGCAACGGAAACGCGCCGGTTTTTGCTTATCCCATCCGTCTCGGCTTGCGCCGAGCCACCTTCCCCATAGGGGAAGGTTAAGAGGAATTTTTTATTGAACTCCGAGGATACTCAGCCTTACTGTTATGTAATCCAAAACAGAGGGTGTCGTGCCGCCGCATAAGCAGGCTGCTTTAAGCTTAACGCCCGTAAGCGTGGACACGCCCAATATATGCAGCCTGAGCGATACATAATCGAGCGCGGTTACCTTGCCGTCGCAGTCCACGTCGCCCTTTATCAGTAGTGTTTTGGTGATATAGGTTTTCCCGCACCATGTAAATTTAACGGTACATCCGTTGGCAAAAACTTCGCTGCCGGGCATGGCGGTGCCTGTTTTGGAATAAACCTCCGCTCCTGCGTATCTGAGCGCGTCCGTGAGAGCGGAAACAGTCGTACCAAGGTTGATACCCGTCAAATAACCGTCCTCTTCGGAAAGCGGCAATCCGCTTGTCGCAAGAAAACCACCGAGGACGTTTATATACGTGCCGCCGCTGTAACCCTCAATAATCTTACCGGTTTCGCTGTAACCGACACAATGGTACCAACCGTTTTCCGGTTCGCCTATGAGCAGCACTTTGGTGTCGGAAGCGAGTGTGCCTACGAGCGAATAATTGGAAGACGGTCCCGATCTTTGATTAAGCCGTCCGGTGGTGACGCCTATCTGGTACGATGTGGCGATTACCGGGTCGAGGTCGGGGTCGGGGTCGGGCACGGGTTCGTTGGTACCGGGGGTATCGCCGGCAAACGTGCCGGTTATGCTTATATATGAATTATACGAATATCCGGTCATCCAGTTGCCGTTCTGTCCGCGACCGTAAACCAGATACCAGCCGTCTGCGACGGGGTTGCCAAATATAATCAAGGCCGCGCCGGGGTCTAATGTACCGACGACCGTCGTATAGCCGCCGTTGGTCGAAGGCTCCGAACGGCAATTGATCATTCCGGTGGTGATTCCCTTATACATGGATTCCCCGGCTTTGCAAACGTAAACCGCCGCGCTGTCCGTCTTGCCGCCCGCCGTCACAGTGACCACCGCTCTGCCGACGGAAAGCCCTTTTATAACGCCCGACGAGCTGACGGACGCCACCACGGGATCGGAAGAAGAATAGAGCAGCGTATATCCGGTCTCCGCGGAGGACGTAACGGAGGGGTTCACCGTCACGCTTTTCCCGATCTCAAGGCAAAGCTCGTCCGCTCCGATATCGACGGAATTGACCGGTCCGGGTTCGGTGGAGGTGATATCAAAATTGTAGAGTTCGAATTTTTCTATGTAATAAATGAGGGTTGCGGTATAACCCGGGTCGCCGCAATAACCGTCGTCCACCACATATTTTGCGGCCAGCTTGTAGTCGGTAAGCCCGCGGAGGTTCGCATATCTGTTGTTGGTCGTGAAAAGCCTGCTGTGGTCGCTCACGCTTTCCGCCCAGGACGAATAAACGCGGAAGAAGGATTCGGTGTATGTATTGAACAGCGCCGTGCCGATAATGGATTCGGCTTCCTCTAAATTGGAATATACCGTGCTGGTTTTGGTGCAGTAAACCCTGCCTTTCCAGGACGAATAGGCTTTTATGCCGAAAAGGTTGTTGGTTTTGACCGCTATGTTGGAGGTGCCGAATCCGCTTTCGTGTATCGCCTGCGAGACGGTCAGCGACGCCAATATCCCGGTTTGACGCATATCCTCTGTTGCCAAGGGGCCGATGACGGCGATAAATGCGTCAGCCTGTTCCTGCGCGGCGGCTCCCGCTCCGACGGCAAACAGCGGAAATATCATAAATATCCCCAATATAATTGATATTATCCTTATGTATCGCATCATGTTTCGCATTATTACTGCTCCCCGATAAAAAATATGTTTTCATTATATCCTATTTTCAACAATTAGTCAACCATAAAAAACAGCTTATTGTAACTTCTTACAATTCTAAGATTATCACGCCTGACGCGCCCCTCGCATAAGCGCTTCCCGCGACGCCGCCGTCACCGCTTCGGTGACCTGTATGCCGCCCATTATACGTGCTACTTCGCCCACTCTTTCCTCAAAGTCCAGTGATTTCGCCGTGGTGTAGGTTCTGCCGCCGTCTTCTTTTTTGGAAACGAGTATGTGCGTATCCGCAAGACAGGCAATCTGCGGGGAATGCGTCACGCAGAGGATCTGTATGCCGGAAGCTGTCAGGTTTTTTAATTTCAAGCCGAGTTTTTCGCTGGTTTTTCCCGATATACCGGAATCTATCTCGTCGAAAACCACGGTTTTTACCCCGTCGATGGCGGCGAACGCCGTTTTCACCGAAAGCATTATCCGCGAAAGTTCACCGCCGGAAGCGATGCGGGCGATCGGACGCGGTTCCTCCCCCGCGTTGGCGGAAATCAAAAATTCCGCGGTGTCGATGCCCGACGGCGAAAACGGGATCGTTCCGAATTCGGTGATAAAATTAACCGACGGCATATCGAGCTGCGCAAGGTGGGTTTCTATCTCTCTTTCAAGTCTGCCCGCTGCTTCCCTTCGCTTCGCGGAAAGCAAATCCGCGAGGGTTTTCAGCGTTTTTCCCTTAGCGTTGAATTCTGTTATTTTGTCTTCAAGCGCTTCGTCGCTGGTGTCAAGCTCTTGTTTTTCCGTTTTTATCGACGCGAGTTTTTCGATTAGCCCCGTTTCATCGGTGCGGTATTTTCGTTTCAAGCGCGAAATTTGCGCAAGCCGTTCCTCGATTTCATCTATCCGCTTTTCGGGAGAATCACAGTCGACGCTGATATCCGATTTGAGCGAATCGACTATGTCGCTCACTTCATAAACGCAGGATTCCAGCCGTTTCACATAACCCGCCGCCGAAGCGAGAACGCCGTCCAACCTCCCCAGCGCTTCGTTCGCTTTGTAAAGCCTGCCGTACGCGGAGTCGCGCCCGTCCAGCGCGTCGAGCGCCGCTTTGACGTTGCCGAGAATTTTTTCGTAATTGTTAAGCACCGATTTTTCCGATTCGAGTCTTGCTTCCTCCCCTGCGGTTACGCATGCGGCATCCAGTTCCTTCAACTGGAATTCCAGCACGTCGAGCCGCATCAGCTTTTCGTCGCCGAGTTTTTTAAGTCGCTCGACTTCCGCTTCAAGGGTGGTGTATTCGGCGTATTCGGCGGCGTATGCGTCCAGCTCCCGCCCGTCGCGGGCATATGCGTCAAGTAGAGCCAGATGCGAGGCGGGGTCGGAAAGCATCTGTGTGTCCTGCTGTCCGTGTATGTTCAACAGTTTGGACACCAGGCTTTTGAGCCTTGACACGGGTACGGTCTTCCCTCCCGCTTTGCATACACTCATGCCGTCGGCGGTTATTCTGCGGCTTACCGCGATTATACCGTCGGTGTCGGCAAATTCGGCGTCTTCTCCCAAGGACGATCCGCGCGCGTCGAAAATACCTTCCACTAAAGCGAAATCCTCGCCGGTGCGTATCAGGCTTCGGTCGGCGCGGGAACCGCACAAAAGCGAAAGGCTGTCGATGATAATGCTTTTGCCGCCGCCGGTTTCGCCCGTCAGCACCGTAAAACCGCCGTTTATCTCCATATTCAGTTTTTTAATGAGAGCGATATTTTCAGCAAAAAGCGATAAAAGCATGATGATACCTTATTTTATTATGTTTTGAATATATCCGCGGACTTCTTCTGCGGCTTCCGGCGTTTTTGTGATAATTATCAGCGTGTCGTCCCCGGCGACCGAACCCAAAACTCCGGTCAGCCTAAGCGAATCGATCGCCGCGCCTGCGCCGCTGCCCATTCCGCTGAATACGCTTATGACGACGATATTCATCGCCGCTTCCACCGACCTTACCGTTTCTTTCAGTATTGTGGCAAAACGGTCCTGCAACAGCCCGTCCGCCGCCGCGGGTTGATAAATGTATTTATATCTGCCGCCGCCCGCCGCGCTTTTGACGATTTTTAATTCGCGCATATCACGCGATACTGTCGCCTGCGTCGCCGTGATCCCGCTGTCCTTGAGCCTGTTCCTGAGCTCTTCCTGTGTGTCGATATCGTATGCGGAAATAAGCCGCAGTATCTCCGACTGTCTTCTGTTTTTCACTTGCTTTTAATCCTTTCCCTTTTTATTTGAAATCGGACGCTCTCTCATTGAATTTTCTGAAAAGCGCTTCGCAAAACGTATGTTCTTTCAGCTTAATAAGTTTCGTCGTCATATTCGAGCGGGTTATGCGCACCTCGTCGTTATAAAAAATTTCGGTGCGGTTTCTGCCGTCGGCGGTAAGGTAAATATCACCGTTGTATTTGGAAGAAACCCGTATCCCCAAAACGGCGTTCGGGGAAAACACCAGCGAATTCGAGCCGCACATACCGTGAGGGCAAACCGCGCAGGTAGTTATAAGCTCCAGCGACGGATCCACAATAGGGCCCCCCGCAGACATCGAGTAAGCGGTCGAACCGGTGGGAGTGGCGACGATTATGCCGTCCGCCCGGTAAGCGCCCGCTTTGGCGCATCCGCAGGAAAGTTCGAGGTCGATGAGCTTGGTTATCACACCACGGCAGACCACAATTTCGTTAAGCGCTTCGCAGGAAAAAACGGTTTTACCGTCCCGCGTCACCTGCGCGGAAAGCATCATGCGGTTTTCAATTATATACGCGCCGTCAAAAAACTGTGCCAAAAGACCGATTTCGCCGGCTTCCAGCTCGTGCATATAACCGAGGGTGCCGAGATTGATCCCCATCAGCGGAGTGCCGGTCACGCTTCCCCACTCAGCGGCGGAGAGCATGGTACCGTCGCCGCCGAGGACAAGCCCGATATCGCCGCCGGACGGGGCGGCTTTAAACGCCGCAGCAACGCTTTCGGCGATATATATTTCGCATTTATAGTTTTGAAGCATCGCCGTCAGCGCCGAAAGCGCCTCGTCTATACCCGTTTTATTACGGTTTGGAAAAATTACCGCTTTCAATTGTTTGGCTCCTTTTGAAAAATGCTAAATATTCTTTGTTACCGTCGCCGCCGCTTATGGGCGAGTCGATTACGTCTATCAGGGCGAACCCGCTTTCTTTCGAGGCTTGTACGATTTTTTCACATATTCGATTAAAGTATATCCCTTTGGGATCGTTTACGATGCCGCTTTTGGAAAGCTCTGCGCGGGAAAGTTCGAACTGGGGCTTGACCAGCGTCAGCATGACGCCGCTTTCCGGTAAAATTTCAGCGGCGGCGGGATAAACGAGCGTTTGTGAGATAAACGATACATCCATGACGATAAGGTCGATTTTGTCGGCAAAATCGCCCTTTTTTAAATATCTGGCGTTGGTGCGTTCGCGGCTAATCACTTTCGGGCTGTTTTTAAGTCTTGCGTCGAGTTGCAAAGTTCCGCAGTCCACCGCATAGACCTTTAAAGTGCCGTTTTGCAATAAGCAATCGGTAAACCCGCCGGTCGAAGCGCCTATGTCTAGGCAGATTTTATTTTTTACGTCAACGCCGAATTCTTTTAAAGCAAAGGCGAGCTTGTACCCTCCCCGCGAAACGTAACGCTCTTCGGGATAATCCACGGTGACGACGCAATCGCCGTCAAAGGTTTCGGAAGCCTTTGTTACGGGCTTACCCGCCGCCGTCACCCGCCCTTCTTTTATAAAAACGCTCGCTTCGGCGCGGCTTTTGGCGAGAGCTTTTTCGACCAGCAGCAAATCTATGCGTTTCATAAAGCGGAGCATTCGCGTTTGAGGCTTTCGGCATCCAGCCCGAGCTGTTTTAATAACGAACCTTGCGAACCATGACCGGGCAGGAAGCCGTCTATCGCCCTGACGACCACTCTTTTGCCTGAAATATCGGCGAAAGTTTCTCCGATTCCGCCTTGTTTTAGCCCTTCTTCCGCAAAAAGCACCGGCATATCGCCTGTCAGGTCAATAATTGTATCGGTATCGAGAGGCTTTATTTTTATAAGCTTAATAACTCTCACGTTTTGTTGCAATCCGGCGGCTTTTACCGCTTCCCCGGTCAACCTACCGTAGGTCATAATCACCTTTTCGGGCTTGCCGAAATCGGCGTAGGCGATGTCGCCGAGGTTAGTGAAGGCTCCCCTGTCGTAGTCCGTCTCCCCACCCTTGGGATATCTGACGGCGGAAAGCCCCTCATATTCGAGCGCTTTTTCCATACATAATGCCAGCTCGCCTATCGAGTCGGGCGAATAGATCAGCGTGTTTGAGATCTTGTTCAAAAGCGGGACGTCGAATATCCCGTGGTGGGTCACGCCGTCGTCGCCGACCAAGCCCGCTCTGTCGACAAGCAGCGTCAGGCGCAGGCTCTGCATGGCGACATCCTCCGTGAGCTGGTCGAAGCAGCGCTGCAAGAAGGTGGAGTACACCGCGAACACAGGCTTATACCCCCCCGCCGCAAGCCCTGCGCAGAAAGTCGCCGCGTGTTCTTCGGCTATGCCGACATCGAAAAATCGCTCATGATATTTTGCGGCGAAACCGTCAAGCCCCGTCCCGGAGGTCATAGCGGCGGTGACGGCGCAAATTTTGTTGTCTTTTATCGCATGGCTTTCAAGGATTTTTCCGGCATTGTATGAGAAGGTTTTTTCCTTGCCGTTGATTACTATGCCGCTTTGAACATCGAATTTTGAAACCGAATGGTAGGAATCGGGCTTTTCCTCCGCGAACTTATAGCCTTTTCCTTTTTTTGTGTAAGCGTGTATCACGCAGACTTTTCTGGATTTTTTCGCCTGCTCGAAAACGTAAATCAACTTTTCGACATCGTTACCGTCCACCGGACCGTAATAGTCGAAGCCCATGGTTTCGAAAAAGTTTTCTTTTAATACTATATGCTTGAAGAAATTCTTAATATTCTTAAAAAACACGACAAGCGACTTCCCCGCGAACGGGAGCGCCGAAACCCGTTTTATAAAATTGTTTTTAAAACGGAAATACCGCTTACTGGTACGCATGCGCGTAAGTATGTTGTCGATGGTGCCGACATTGCGGGAAATTGCCATTTCGTTGTCGTTTAAGACGATTATCAGGTTAAGCTCTTTATCCGCGCAGTTATTCAGCGCTTCATAGGTCATGCCGTTGGTAAAAGCGCCGTCGCCCACCAGCGCGACCGTGAAATTTTTACCGTCTTTCATTTTATCGGCGACGGCTATTCCCAGCGCCGCGGATACGGCGTTCCCGGAATGCCCCGAACCGAAGCTGTCGTGTTCGCTTTCGCTTCTTTTGGTAAAACCCGATACGCCGCCGTCGGAACGCAGTTTTTTAAACCCTTCGCGGCGTCCGGTCAAAAGTTTGTGGGCGTAGCTCTGGTGCCCCACGTCAAAAATCAACTTGTCGGAGGGTGACGAAAACACCTTATGAAACGCCACGGTAAGCTCCACCGCGCCTAAATTTGACGCGAGATGCCCGCCGTTATGCGATACGGAATCAAGTATTTCCCCCCTCAGCTCTCCGCAAAGCGTTTTCAGCTCCTGCGAGCCGAGCGGCTTAACGCCGTCGGGGGTTTTTATGCTGTCAAGAATCAATGCCCTCTCCTAATGCTTTTATGAATTTCTTTCAGAAAGCCGCCGCGCCAAATTCGCGAGCGCCTTTACCTGTTCGTTCCCGGCGTCCCCGAAAGCGGCGAGCGACCCGATCGCGCGGTGTGTCAGCTCATCGCACATCCGCTTGGATTTTTCCATGCCGAAAACGGAGGGATATGTTATTTTGTTGTTTTTGCTGTCCTTACCCGGTGTTTTTCCGATTTCCGCGGTTTCTCCGGTGACGTCAAGTATGTCGTCCTTTATCTGGTACGCCAGTCCCACGCACAACCCGAATTCCTCCGCCGCCCGGATTTTGGCTTCGTCGGCGTCCGCGGCTATGCAGCCGAGCATACAAGCACAGGATATCAGGCAGGAAGTTTTTAAAATATGCAGTTTTTCGAGAATTTCACCTTGGTCTTGCTTCAAAACCGACGCCGCCGCGCCCGTTATGTCCAGCATCTGCCCGCCCGTCATACCGTCGGGACCCGCTTTTGCGGCAAGGATTTTCACGGCTTTCAGGTTTTGCACCTCCGTTGCTCCGGAACATAACGAAATGACTTCAAACGCTTTTATAAACAAACCGTCCCCGGCGAGTATCGCTCCGGCTTCGCCGAAAACCCTATGACATGTCGGCTTTCCACGGCGGAGGTCGTCGTCGTCCATCGAGGGCAGGTCGTCGTGGATGAGGGACGCCGCGTGAAGCATCTCGACAGCCGCCGCGTAATCCGCCGCAATGTCGAAGCTCGCTTCGCTTTCGGCTTTGCAGGCGCGGTAAAACGCAAACACCAGCCACGCCCTGACGCGCTTG
>CAYOGQ010000039.1:0-16075 GCA_964403645.1 uncultured Ruminococcus sp. | reverse complement strand
TCGATGAGTATCGAGCCGCCCTGTATCTCGTGGAACCGCATCAGCAGGTTGACCATGGTGGTTTTCCCCGCGCCGGTCGGCCCGACTATGGCAATTTTCTGACCGGGCAATGCTTTCGCCGAAAAATCATGTATCACCGTCACGTCGGTGTCCTCATAACCGAAACGCACATTGCGGAATTCGACTTCCCCCCTGGCGTCTGTGAGTACGGCGGTCTTATGGCTTTCATCTTCCAATTCCTCTTCGCCCAAGAACTCAAATACGCGCTCGCTCGCGGCGGCGGTGGACTGGAAACTGGTGGCGGCCTGCGCGAATGAGGAGAGCGGCTGGGTGAAAAGGCGGATATACACCATGAAGGCGACGATGACCCCGATGGAAACCGAGCCGTTTATTGCGAGCGCCGCTCCCGTGACGCAAACGGCGACATAACCGAAGTTACCGATAAAAATCATAATCGGCATCATTAAACCCGAAAAGAACTGAGATTTGAAAGCGCTTTCGCGGAGGTTTTCATTGATTTTTTCAAATTCCGCTTTGGCGGATTTTTCCCCGTTATATGCTTTCACCACGTTATGTCCGGAATAAATCTCCTCGACATGACCGTTCATGTCTCCCAGGTTTTTTTGCTGACCGATAAAATACTTTTGGGATCTTGACATGATGAGCGCCATCAGCGTAAAACCGATAACCGTGGCGATTATAGCGGCGACGGTCATAAGGACGTTGGTAACGAACATCATAAAGAGCGATCCGGCGAACATAGTGGCGGCGGAAACCAACATACCGACGCTTTGGTTCAGGGTTTGACCTATCGCGTCAACGTCATTGGTGACGCGGCTTAAGATGTCGCCGTGGGAGGTTTTGTTGAAATACCGAATAGGCAACCGGTTTATCTTGTGAGAAACTTCCGAACGCAGGCGGAATGTGATACGCTGGGTGACGCTCGACATGATAAAACCCTGCACAAACGAAAAGACGGTGCCGAGGACGTATATCGCGGTAAGGGTGATGCATATGCCGACGATTTTTTCGACGTCTATGCCGATTATCATCCCGGCGCTGATGAGGTCGGTTATCTCTTTTAACCTGTCGGGGCCCGCCAGCGTCAGCAGCGAACTCGCCGCCGCCAGCAGAACCGCGATGATTATCGCCGCCAGCTGGGGTTTGCAATATATAAAAAGCTTTTTTATGGAACTTTTAAAATCCTTGGCTTTTTCGCCGGGAATACCCATGCCGCCCGGTCCGCCGCCGGGGCCCATTCGGCGTTTGTTCGGCGAGTGTTTTTCATTCACGGTATCCGCCGCGTGGTTGTTTTTTGCCATTACGCCAATTCCTCCTTTGAAAGCTGCGATAAAGCGATTTCCTGATAAACGGGACAGATTTTCATAAGCGAGGCGTGGGTGCCCATGCCCGCTATCCTGCCTTCGTCGAGGACGATTATTTTATCGGCGTCCCTTATTGTGCCTATGCGCTGTGACACGATAAAGGTTGTCGCTTTTTCGGTACGCGCTTTCAGCGCCGATCTAAGAAGCCGGTCGGTCTTGTAATCGAGAGCGGAAAACGAGTCGTCAAAGATATAAATTTCGGGTTTACGGCAGACGGCGCGCGCTATGGAAAGCCGCTGTTTTTGCCCGCCGGAAAGGTTGGTCCCGCCCTGAGCGATCGCTCCGTCGTAGGCTTCGGGCATATTTTCCACAAAATCGCGGCTTTGGGCGGTTTCGACCGCGTTTATGATATCCTCGTCGGAATATCCGTCTTGCCCGTTCGAGCCATACGCGACGTTTGACCTCACGGAACCGGAAAACATAACCGCTTTTTGCGGTACATAGCCGATTTTGTTATGGAGCGATTCGAGGGTGTAGTCTTTCACGTTTATGCCGTCCACGAGTATTTCACCCTCGGTGGCGTCATAAAAGCGCGGCAGCAGGTTTATAAGCGTACTCTTGCCGCTGCCCGTCGATCCGATAAACGCGACCGTTTCGCCCGAGCGGGCGGTAAATGAGATGTTTTCCAGAACGCTGTCCGCAGCATCCGGGTATTTAAAACCGACATTGCGAAATTCGACTTCTCCGTAAACGCCGTCGGGCGAGGATGTGATTTTGCCGTCATTCACGGAAGGCTTGGTTTCGATAACTTCCAATATTCGCTTGGCGGCGACAGAAGCGCGAGGCAGCATGATGAAGATTATGCTGAGCATGATGAACGACATGACCACCTGCATGGCGTAGATCATGAACACCACCATGTTGGAAAACAGTTCTCCTTTAGCTTGAAGCGTGTTCGCCGCGTTGATCAGATACACGCCGATCCAGTAGATGGAAAGCCCCAAACCGTTCAAAATAATACTCATCCCGGGCATCATCGACGACATGATACGGCTGGTGAAGAGATAAGTTTTGGTCAGTTCCGTATTTGCTTTATGGAATTTTTCCTCCTGATATCCCTCCGCGTTGTACGCTCTGACCACGCGCAGGCCGGTAAGATTTTCGCGGGTCACGCGGTTGATGTTGTCGGTCATTCCCTGGATTTTTTTAAATTTGGGGACGGCAAAGATCACTATGACGCATATCATGACGATGAGCAATAGCACCGCGCCCGCCGTCGCCAGCGACCATTCCATGCCTTTTCCGGTGATCTTGATAATCGCCCAAACCGCGGTGATCGGCGCTTTGATAAACACCTGAAGCCCCATGGCGATGATCATCTGCACCTGCGTGATATCGTTGGTGGAACGCGTGATCAGGCTCGCCGTTGAAAACGAGTTGATTTCCCGCATTGAAAACGCTTGAACCCGGTCGTATTGCAGTTCGCGCAGCTTTTTGGAAAAGTTCGACGCGATACGCGCCGCGAAAGACGCCACCACGATCGACGATACTAAGCTGCCGAGCGCGCAGAGCAGCATCTTAAACCCGGGTATCAGCACGTCGCGAAGCCTGCCGCCTTCAACGCCCAACTTAGTCGCAATATCCTGCATATAGTCGGGGAGTCTCAGGTCAAGAAAAACCTGCGCGGCGATAAACACGACGCTGCACAGGATAAACATCCATTCCCTTTTTTTAATGTATTTTAATAATTTCAACATAAACTTTTGCGCCTTTCATGTTTCGTATAATTAGTTTGCGATAATATCGGCGGGCAGTTCCGGCGGCTGCTCTCCCATTTTTTCCAGGTTTTCAATCATATGGAGGAAGATTTGTTTCAGGTATTTTTGTTCTTCCGCCGACAGCGCGCCGAACACTTCACCGCTCACCCGCTCGAATACGGCGTGGGATTCGTCGGCAAGTTTTTGTCCTTTGTCGGTGAGCGTTATCAGGTTTACCCGCAGGTCGCTCTGGCGCCGAACCTTGCATAGCAATCCCGCGTTTTCCATACGCTTGATAGATATCGCCGCCGTGGAAGGTCTTATCCCCAATTTATCGGAAATTTCTTTTTGCGACAGCTCCGCGTCCGGTTTTTCGTTTCTTAAAACGAAAAGTATAGGCGGGTGGCTGGCTTGGTCCAGTCCCTTTTTTTCCAGTTCCTTTATGACGCGGTTGCGGTGCATTCGGAAAACGGCGCGAAACAGCGTTTCAAATTTTATATCGCTTTCCATGCGTCATACGCCCCTTACTTTTATGTATAATGGTTTGCCGGCTAACTATTTGCCGGCAAACTATTATGTGATAATATACTTTTTAAATTTATTTGTCAAGAAACATTTTGCTCAATAATTAATCGCCGTAATACGCCCGCGTCAGGATTTTACACAAAAAGAAACCGCGGGCATTATACCCGCGGCGCTTTTTAATACTAATTTGATATTAAACCGCAAAATATCACAATAATTTTTATATGTGGATTTTTGTGATTATTAAGCTTTGTTTTAAATATGGGTTAGTATAAAGTTATCAGTGTTGTTCGGCTTCTTTTTTTGTCATCTGGACGGTGCCGAACGGGTGCTTGGGCGGAGCGTAGATCGTATAGAGCTTCAAGGGTGTCCTGCCGGCGTTGATGAGGTTATGCCAGGTTCCTGCCGGGACCATGATGGCGTCGCCGTCTGAGACCCTACGCCGGAAATCCAATTTATTTTTGTCGGCTCCTTTCCCCATCATGACCAAGCCCTGCCCACGTTCTATTCGGAAAAACTGATCGGTTTCGGGGTGGACTTCCAAGCCGATATCCTCTCCCGGATTTAAGCTCATCAAAACAACTTGCATATGTTTGCCCGTCCACAGGACGTTGCGGAAGAAATTGTTTTGCAAGGCGGCTTGTTCTATGTTCACCGTGTAAGGTTCCGGCCCGAAATCGTTGGACCTTTGTATGTTGACATAATGATTGTTTGTTTCGTTCCTGTCGTCGTTATAACGCATATTTCCCCTCCGTTCATTATTAGGTTATTACAGTATATGGATAATGAGGGGAGGTGGTAAGGGAAAATAATAAAGAAGAGATAATAAAGAATAAAAAAGGCAGGTTTCAGTCGGGTGTGTTATGACCTTTATCCGCAAGGTAAAACGAATATCTCCCCGTCCCGGCGCAAGCGTCTAAAATATGGCTTCCCGGCGCGAACAAGCGATCGAAATAACGGACAGTGGTCAGCCATTCCGGTATGTGCGCTTTATCACGGAACAGCCGCCCGTCTTCATCGTAATTTTCGTAATAGCTCTTTATTTGCTCGGACATCAACCGTTCACCTCAATATCTTTCAGATACCAATTCGGTATGATATTTTTAAAATTATCGTACCATTCCAAAACTTTCTTGTCGAACCCGCCGTTGTCGAAGCTTTCATCACCGCCAAGCGACGACAATAAATCGTAGGCGAAATAATACGCGGTCAAACGGAAAAATTCCTCGTCCGGCGTACCGTTACAACAACCGTTCCATAAACCCGTGTAATAATAAGGGTCGGGTTCTTCCATATAAGAAACACAAATCATTTCCCAAATGGGGTCGCCGTAATCGCGGTTGTCGTTGAAACAGTTAAAGTCCACCGCGCCCAACTCGCCATTCGGCGCGACAATGATATTTGTCGTGTTAAAATCACCATGGTTGAAAGTCTGCGGGCGGTTTTTCAGCAAATGGGCGTTGTCTTGCAAATATTTTATCGCGGCTTCGCCGTTTGCCGTGCTTATTTTATATTTACGGTAGTCCGAAATGCGACCGTCGATTTTCCGCCAAAAACGGCTCTCCCAATCCTCGGCGTCGTCCGGAGCGGGGAGAGCGTGGAGCCTCCGCAGCAATTCACCGGATTTAAACCCCAAAACATACCTTTCCTTTTCGGCCATAGCAGTCATGGCTTCCATGGCGTCCTCGCCTTCCAGCCATGAAACCATGTAATAAACCTCTTTGCCGCCGCCGCACACCCCGAACCCGAACGGCTGCGGCATAAATGCCCCCAACGCCGCCGCTTTGCTCACCGCGCCGTATTCCGCCCTTTTACGGTCGTGTTCGGCGATATCGGCAATACGCAACAGAAGCTTTTGTCCTTCCGCGGTTTCTACGAAATATTTTTTATCGGGCGACCAGCCCTTGTCGATAGCTTCGACACGGGCGAATTTTCGTCCGAATTCGTCCCAGACGCGGGCGCATCTGAGTGTTTTTACGTAAAACCCGGTTTTACCCTCCGTGTACGCGACACGGTCAGTTTTGAATTTTTCCATCAAATCCAATTTGATTTTTTCGTATTTTCTCGCGGCGCTGGGGTTGGCGTTTAAAAAATCTACGAAAAGCAGGTAATCCCTCATCTCATGACTTTCGGTTCTCACGACATGGACGTGGCAGGTGCGTATGTCTTTTTGAAAATCGCGGCACACAAAATAGCGCTGCCAGTCGTCGTCGACATCCGAACGGTAGGCAAACCCCGCCCGTTCGAGCGCCGGGATCAAGGGGTCGACTTCGTTAAAATCTTTCACCGCCACGGCGATGTCGATTATCGGCTTCGCTTTGATAGAGGTGATCGCCGTGCTCCCGACATGGCGGATATCGACGGCGGTGCCTACGAAAATGTCACGAAGCTTCTTGATAATTTCGGAGGCATAGTTTTCCCATTCGGGGTCATGGTCGAAAAGCTCGACGATCCCACGCTTCAGCCCGATCATTAATTTCGCCCTCCGTTTAATGTTTAACGTTAACATTTTATGTAAAACGTGTGATAAAACACGGTTTTATTAGATTTATATATAATACCGCACAAAGTCAGGCGTGTCAAGCCAAACAAAGGATTGACTTTATAAAACGAAAAAAGCCGGAGGGATTTCCTCCGGCGTATACGTATGCGTATGTGTATGTGTATATGTATGCGTATTTTATTTTAATTTTATCGGCACCAGCAGGTCCAATTGCATTTGGCTGACGTCGAAATCGGGGTTTTGGGCGTTGTTGTAATAATTCAGTTGTTCTTCAAAACACCAGTCCATGCCTTCGGCGTGCGGTTCGCAGCGCAGGGAGCCCCAGTCGTGCGTATATTTTTCGCTCGCCATGACCCAATCCCAAAGCATCCCCCAGTGGTCGAAATCCCCGAACTTAATGGCGTGCGCCGCGTACAGCCCGCCGTGGAAACGCTTTTTGACAATCGGAGAGGGCACATCAATATTTTCCGGGACGGAAACCCACATTTCATACCCGGCGGACGCTTTGCCGGCGTCTTCCGGCGGTTGAATCGGATTGTTGAAACCTATATGCCGAGTGTCGGGTTTGATTTTGAGCAGACCGGATTCGTTAACGAATTTTTGAAGCGCGTCACCCGCGCGTTTTTCGCAGTGCTCCCCCATACAGTGGCTTGACGCCACCGTCATGGGCGGAAGATAAATAATCCGCACATCGCCGTCGGTCAGACGGTTTATTTTGACGCTTGCCTTTTCAAGGTCCGCCATCGTCGTTTCCGCTTTGAAATTAAATTTCGTCACCGTCAGCGAATCGGCGATGTCGAGGATCGCGGCGTCGTCGAACAGACTCGAGTTGACGTTGATATCCACATCGGCGCTCAGGTTTAAACGGATTATGAATGTATTTAAAATTGTTCTGATAGTGGACAAAGCGGTGATCTCTTCGTCCACTTCATTTAAATTCTGACGGAACGAGTCGATGATTTCCGCTGTGTTTTCGCTTTCGAGAATAACGAAAATCTGTTTCAACGGAATCCGCAGCTTGCGCAATATAATGATCTGCTGCAATCTTTTAACGGTTTCATCGTCATATGTCCGGTAAGCGTAATCGTCTTTCTTGATGCTTTTCAAAAGTCCTATCTGTTCGTAATACCGAAGGGTACGGGTCGAGATGCTGAAGTTTTTGGAAACTTCCGTGATTGTTATTAAATCCATGCTTTATACCGCCTTTCGGTACGATTATAAAGTGCGACGTCGCGTCAAAGTCAAGGGTTTTATTAAATAAAACTTTGCGTTTAATTTAATTTTTGCCCGTGCATTTGACGCCGTGACCGCAGTTTATGTCCCCGCCGATATTGCCGCAGTTTACGCCGTGCCCGGCTTTGACGCCCTGTTTGACGTCTCCGCAGCTCACCGAATGACCAGCCTTGACATCGCCGCCCACCGAACCCGAGCAGGAAAAAGAGTGCCCGCTTGTGGCGGAACCCGTGACGTTGCCCTTGACGGTGAGACTGTGGTCGCAGTAGACGTTCACCGGGTCGCCGTTATAGGTGATTTCGCACTTGCTGTCGTCGCGCATACTGTGACGGATAAGCCTTCTCCCCCGGAACACGGCAATTCGGATAGAGTCATCGTCCCGCCATTCGATACCTTTCTCTATCTCCTTGTCGGCGATAATGACCTCGACGCGGTTTACGGCTTCTTCAAGTGAAATCGCACCGCTTTTATAGTCCTCAAGCGCTTTTCCGATAATCTCGTCCGCTTTTACCATAAATATCATCCTCCAAATTTATCTTGTTTAACCTATTTTACTTTTTTCTTTGTACGAAAACAAGCTATTCGTGTTTGCAAATTAAGGACAGACGGGGCAACTGCCGGTTGCCTTGGTTAAAACTTTTCAAATAAGTTTATAGGGCGTTTTGGAAAGCAGCGCGCCAGTTTTTTCAGTTTATTTTCGTTTTGTATTATTATCCCGGGGAGATAGGGTATGGCGTATTCCGGGACATCGCCGAAGACGAGACGGCTTAACGATTGAATATTCAGCGCTATATCGTATTCGCCGTCTTTGGAAAATGACGCTTTACCCTTTCCGTCCTCGTAGGAAATGCCGTAAATCCCGTTGTTTTCGGCAAAAAAATCGCCGTATAGCTTTATTCTTAATTCACCTTTTCCTTCCGGGTAACGGTTCAGCCGTAATATCTTTGTAATGTCGATAATTCTACCCTGCGCGCCGTCAAAGCAGCCGATGCCGATATCGCGGTCGTCGTCGAGGAGATAATCCACGGGGGAGTCATATTCGAGGTAAGGGATGGACAGCCTTTTAAACTGTCCGTCATACAATCGTAAAAAACCGAGTATGCCTTTTAGCGAATCGGTGCTTGTATAAACCAGTTCTTCGACTTCGAGCGCTCTGTCCTGTCCCGGTTTAACCTTGGCGTAGGCTTTTGGTTCGCTGCCGTCGTACCAGAGGTATGTATATTTTTGGGATTTGATGGGGTCTTGCGGGTATTCTCTGCCGTCGTCGCGGATAAAGCAGACGTTGCGGGAAAGCGCGTATTCGTTATAAACCGCAAGCAGCCCTTCCAAAACTTCCGGCTGTCCGGAGTACAGCACCGCTTTGGAATTGCGTTCGATATGCGTGATCATTTCAAAGGGTACTGTTAATTTTTTATGCCGTATCGCCACCTCGTAGCCGAATTTGCGGTAATACCTGTACGAAAACGGGTAGAGGAAGGAAACCGCCCATTCCCTTTCCGGGGCTAAGCGAAAAATCTCATTAAAAATAACCTTGACACAGCCGTTCCGGCGATATTCCGGGTAGGTGGAAACCCCGGCGATGCCGACGCAGTCCACGGCGACGCCGCAGAAAACCGACTTGTACGGTTTGACCGCCACCTGCGCCATCAGGGTTTCACCGTCGTCGCAAAACGCGCCGATAAACTCCTCATCAAGCAGGCTCGCAACTTCCGCCTGAACGTCCACGGAATAATTAAACGCGCAGCCCATAAGCGCTTTCGCTTTGTGCGCTTCGTCTTTTCGGAGAGGTCTGATAATCATTTATTTTGAACCTTCTTTCTGATAATATAAACGGTAAGCGCGATGAGTAACAAAACCGCGAACGCGCCGATAATCAAATCAATTTTAACGTTATTAATATCGTTATCATTAACGTTGCTTTCGGCCGTCTGCGATTTATCGGGTTTTTCGAAGCTTGTCTCCGTTGTCTCCGAAAATTCTTCCTGTTCGGAGGTTTGTCCGCTTTCTTCGTCTGCCGACGCTTCGTCGGGGTATTTTTCGGGCAGCGGATGAGTCTTGTAATAAGCGATTTTGGCGGCGTCCTTGGAGAGTGTGGCGATTTTCAACGCTTTCGCCAGATCCGAAAGCAGGGTTGCTTTAAGAGATTCGTCCAATTCGATGGTGTAAAGCTCGTCGTACGCCGCTTTCAGGTCGGCGGCACAGCTTTCCGCCGTTTGGTTTTCAAAATCTGCAAGAGTTGACATAATCATGTCAGCGGCGTTTACGACAATCTCCTCCGCTTCCGATGAAAGTGCCGCCGCATTTATGTATTTAATGCTTTTAAGGCGTTCGAGCAGGAATTCTGCCTGTGCGCGCAACGCTTCGGACGCGTTGTATGAGGGAGAAAACGAGGGGGATGCCAATATCGTCGAAGCGATATCGTTTACATAATTTCCGTCCGTGTACTGAGACCAGGAGAAGAATGCAAAGCCGTCGCCCCCCGCTTCTCTGGTTTCGACAATCTCGCGCTTGAGTATGTCCGCACCGTAGTCGCTCAAGCCTATATACGCATATGCGTGGTCGCCGGCGGCTGCGACGGTGAACGAGGAGTAAAGCGGCACCACGTTTGTGCCGTAAGCCATGGGGAAAGCCATGCTGATAAGCTTTTCGGTCAGCCAAACCTCCGCTTCCTGCATATACTTGACGTAAACATCGCGGAAATCGGGGGCGACGTCGGCGGAAAGGAATATGTCGGGGCGTATCTCACTCACAAGGCGCGATATCTGACCCACAAAATCGGTGACGAAGGCCGCCCTGAACCGGCACCAGGTATTCCAGAGGGAGCTTGATGAGGTCAGATTCATGGGATCTGCTCCGTATTCGTCCTTAAACAGCGACCGCGTGTAGTCGTCGTAGCCGAAATCCTCGCCCGAAGCGTAGGGGTAACGTATGTAATCGAGCTGGAAGCCGTCGAGCGCATAATTTTTTAATATATATTCGTAAAATTTTAAAAGGAAATCGCTGACTTCCGGCAGGGCGGGGTTTAAGAAATAACCCCTGGTGTCGCCGACTTCGACTGTACCGGATTTTGCCTTGCACAGCCATTCGGGTTTGAGGGTGGAAACAGCCAAATTGAGATTGGAAGAGGTGCCGTAGCTGACGCGGTAACAGGACATCCAGCCGATAACCTCCATGCCGTACTTGTGGCACTCGTCGATATACGCCGCGAGCACGTCGAAGCCGCCGAGCGACTTGTCCTGCGAAAACAGATATTCCTCGGTATCCACGGGGAATATCGTGACCGAATTGAACAGCAGTTCGATACAAACAGCATTATAACCGGCGTCATGGATGGCTTTGACGACGGCGTTCACCTTTTCGCGGTTTTCGGAATTAAGAGGTCGAAGCCACATTGCTCTCGTTTCCACCGCGGGGTTTTCGACGACAAGATTTTCCGATTGTCTTTGGTAGGACGCGAATTCGTATTTATTAACCATTGCCGAAGCGATATCGCCGTTTTGTATCGCCGCTTTCGCTTCGCTTAAGCAGGTTTCCATTTTTATAAGCAAACCTTCGATGGTTTGATAGTCGAGGTTGGCGAAAACATCTTTTCCCTTTTCCACGGCGGAAACGAAATTGTTATATTGCACCGTCATGCCGCCGACGATGCTCGATTCCGAAAACGCAAAAGTGACGGTTTTGGCTGTATCGTCGACCGTGACCGCCAGCCCCAGCGCCGCCGCGTTCGTCAGCTCGGCTATCCTTTCCCTGCCGACGGCGGAAATGACGAAACCTCCCTTCGGTATCGGGCTGTTGTTGCCGCCGACGGAAGCGATAAAGCCGTTAGCGTCGACCGTAACTTCTGTCCCCCAGATATTAGTCTTAGTGGTTTCGCCTTGATTGTAGATGATTATCGTGTTTTCGGTGCGTGTGGAATTATACCTATCGAAGTTTATGGTATTTGAATAAAACGGAGAATAGTTTTCGTTGATAAATAAAATTTCCATATTATATTGGTCAAAAATCACCGTGTCGCCCGTTTTAAGCGACAACGCGGCGATTTCGGCTTTCAGAGCGTTCCCGCGGATAACGGCGACAAAGCCGCCGCGCGGAATAGCGGTGTCCACGCCGCCGACCGAGATGATTTTTCCCATCGACACGGCAACCTCAACGGCGTTATAGTCATTTTTAACGCCGCAGGTTTCCCCGTATGAGTCGTTATAAACCGTGACGCTGTTGGTTTTAGGATAGATGTTCACGCCCCCAACCGGGTAGGAATACGCCGTGCCGCTTTCCGCTTTTGTATTAAGCTTAAAAACGGGTAAGCCGGTCATCGCCAGCGCGGCGATAAGCGCCGACGCTAAAAACCTTTTTAATATCTTTGTTTTCATTTTTATATCCTTTACTAAAATAATTGCCGTCAACGTTCAACGCTCAACGTTCAACGCTCAACGCTTTTTCAGACTGAAAGTGTTTTTATAGTAGTCGATAACGCCCTCGCTTTTCAATCTGGAAAGTTCGCGGGAGAGCGCGGAGCGGTCGGCTGCGATAAAATCCGCTAATTCGCTCCTGTCGAAGTCGATACTGAATGTGTCCGCGCCGTGTTCGAGCCGCATTTCGTGGAGATAATACAGTATTTTTTCACGCAGGGTGGGCTTGGAAAGGCAGTTGACTCTAAAAAGCAGTCCGAAATATTTTTCTGATATTATCGACGCCAGATTTTTCAGCAGCATTGCGTTTTGCGCGCAGCCGCCGTTAACGTTTACATTTACGTTAACGTTTATTAATTTTTCAAACGGTATGTACAGCGCCCCGACTTCCGATGACGCCGTCACGGACACGGGGCTTTTGCTTTTTTCGGACATTGCGAGCACGTCGCCGAACACGCTGCCTTCTCCGAGATACGCCGTGATTTCTCTTCTCCCGCTTTCGGAAAAAGTCTCGCCCACACAGCTGCCGTAAAGGATAATGCCCATTTCTCCGCACGTGTCGCCCTCATTTAACAGGATATCTCCCTTTGAAAAAACCTTAATTTTTGCGCGCATCGGCAAAGCGGTGATAAAGGTTTGAATTTCCTCCGCTGAAAAGCCTTTAAATATCGGGTACGCGGTCATCTTTTCGTAATCCGGTAAAATTTGCATAACGATAACCCCCGCATCATAATAGCATATCGGGGGCGCAAAATCAAGCTTTATACTAATACCTCTTTAAAACCTTGCTTAAAAATTTCAGTATAATGGGATAAAAATAAACGTCAAAACGCGGGAATTATCAATAAATCAAACGAAATGTTGTTTATCGAAACGTCCGCGTCCGTGACGGCGCGGAACATCAACGCCGTTGTGCTGTCCGAAACGAACATAAAGGTACCCGACGCTTCCGAATGCAGCCCGGACGGGGTCCGCACCGCTTTGAACACGCCCGGAGTGAAAGCCGTTCCGTTAAGAAAAGGCACAACTTCCGCAAAAACTACGTTGTTTTCTGTGGAGCATTGGAAATTATAGCTTACATATACGTTCCCGGGTTGTATGACCACCCCGTCGTCGGTGACGGGCAATAACGTTCCCGCAAAAAGGGAAAGGGGCAGCACGCCGCCGGAGATCACCGTCGCCCCGCGCACCGAATAAAAGGAAAAAGTCTTCGGCGAAACGGTAGGGAGCTGCGGATTAGGCGTTGGTGTTGGTGTTGATGTTTGAGGGAATGACGCACCTGTGCCGAAGATTGTGAACCCCCCGTTTTCACAACCCTGGTCGCATAGGTCGCTGCCGCATATAAGGTCCTCGTCGTTGCAATTGCTCATAAATGACCGTTCCTTTCATTAAAAAGTAAAAACATTTCTCATAAATCATAATATGCGGCGGGTATGGAAAAAGCCCGCTTTTTGTTAAGCGGACTTTTTGTTATTTATCTTATAACAACGTTTCGAGCGTTTCTTTAATTTTTTCCATAAATTCGTCGGTATTCAGCGCCTTTTTATTAGCGAGCGAAGACAGGGCGCACAGTCCTTTTGTCATGCAGCCGCTCTCGACGGTTAAAACGACCGCTTTTTCGAGCTTTTCTCCGAAAGCGATAAGTTCGGGAATCTTGTCCAGTTCGCCGCGTTTTTTAAGCGCGCCCGTCCAGGCATAGATGGTGGCGGCTGGGTTTGTGGATGTGGGTTTGCCCTTTAAATGATCATAATAATGACGCTGCACCGTGCCGTGCGCCGCTTCAAACTCATACGCTCCGTCGGGAGAGACGAGCACCGAGGTCATCATGGCGAGGTCTCCGAAAGCGTTGGCGACCATGTCGCTCATCACGTCGCCGTCATAATTCTTGCAAGCCCAGATAAAGCCGCCTTCCGAGCGTATGACCCGCGCCACCGCGTCGTCGATAAGCATATAATAATAATTTATGCCTTTTTCTACGAATTTCGCTTTATATTCGTTTTCGTAAATTTCCGCGAAGATATCCTTGAAGGCGTGGTCGTATTGCTTTGAAATGGTGTCTTTGGCGGAAAACCACAAATCCTTGCCTTCGCCGACGGCAAAGTTGAAGCAGGATCTTGCGAAGGAAGAAATGGATTTGGAGGTGTTGTGTATCCCCTGCACGATACCATCGCCGTCGAAGCTGTGGATTTGCTTTTTTAAAATTACCTCGCCGCCCTTTTCGACAGTGAGATAAGCGTCGCAGCCGGATTCGACTTTGGTTTCCACAGCCTTATATATATCGCCGTAGGCGTGGCGCGCTATGACGATGGGCTTTTTCCAGTTTTTAATATACGGTTCGATACCGTTTATGATGATCGGAGCGCGGAAAACCGTACCGTCAAGTATGGCGCGGATGGTGGCGTTGGGAGACGCCCATGTCTCACGGAGGTTATACTCTCTGACCCGGTCGGCGTTGGGAGTTATCGTGGCGCACTTGACGCCCACGCCGTATTTTTTAATGGCGTAAGCCGCGTCATAAGTGACTTTGTCGCCGGTTTTATCGCGGTTTTTAAGCCCTAAATCGTAATATTCGGTTTTCAATTCAATATAGGGCAAAAGCAGCTTTTCCTTGATTTTTGCCCATAAAACGCGAGTCATCTCGTCGCCGTCCATCTCCGCGAGCGGGGTTGTCATTTTTATTTTATCCATTAATCGTATCATCCTTAATCATTTTTTTATATTCAGCTCGGAACGTTTATCAAGCCTCCCGCCAGTATGCAGTCTCTTTCTCTATCGGACATCTCGCAGGTCGTCACCGCGCGTAAACCGGTTTTTTCGTTCTTCAATACGATATTCCAACCGTTTTCGACGCTTTCCCGGACGTTTTCCACCGTGACGGGGTCGCCGAGAGAGAAAAGTTCGCAGTCGTCAGGGTTATGGAAGGTGAGCGGCAATATGCCGTTGTTGATGAGGTTGGCGCGATGGATGCGCGCGAAGGATTTGGCGGCGACGCACCTCACTCCCAGGTAAAGCGGGACCAGCGCGGCGTGTTCCCGCGAGGAGCCTTGCCCATAATTGACGCCGCCGATTATGATACCGGTTCGGAGATTCGCCATCCTTTCGGGGAATTCCGCGTCGCACACGGTAAAGCAATACTTGGAAAGATGAGGGATATTGGAACGGTAGGGCAATATCTTCGCGCCGGCGGGCATGATATGGTCGGTGGTGATATTATCGCCCACGATGAGCGCCACCTGGGTTTTTATCTCGTTTTCCAGCGCGTGCCCGGTGGGGAAGGGCTTTATATTCGGCCCGCGCACCACGGTGAGGCTTTCCGCTTCATCCGCGCCGGCGGGGGGGATTATCAGATTATCGTCGGGATTTATGTCACTTAAAACGTCGTATTTGATTTCTTCTTTAAAATCTCTCGGATCGGTGAGATAGCCGTTGAGAGCGGAAACCGCCGCGGTCTCCGGCGAAACGAGATATACACCGGCGTCCTTTGTCCCGCTCCTGCCCAAAAAATTGCGGTTGAAGGTTCGGAGCGAGATCCCGGCGGAACAGGGTGACTGCCCCATCCCTATACACGGCCCGCAAGCGCATTCGAGTATCCGCGCCCCCGCCGAGATGAGGTCGGAAAGTCCCCCGCTTTGAGAGAGCAGGTCGAAAACCTGTCTGGAACCGGGAGATATGGTGAGCGAAACATTTTCATTAACGGTTTTGCCTTTGAGTATCGCCGCCGCTTTCATCAAGTCATCGTAGGACGAATTGGTGCAGGAACCGATGCAGCACTGGTCGATTTTTATTTTACCTATCATCGAAACAGGTTTTACGTTGTCCGGCGAATGGGGGCATGCCGCCAACGGAACGATTTTGGAAAGGTCGATCGTTATTTCCTCGTCATAAACCGCGTCGCTGTCGGGCGAGATACCGATATATGACTCTTCCCTCTTTTGCATTTTTAGAAAACGCCGCGTGATTTCGTCGGAGGGGAAAACCGAGGTAGTCGCGCCCAGCTCCGTCCCCATATTGGTTATGGTCGCTCTTTCGGGGACGGACAGCGTCATTACGCCTTCGCCGCCGTATTCAAAAGTTTTACCCACTCCGCCTTTGACCGTCAAAATGTGCAGGATTTCCAATATCACGTCCTTGGCGGAAACATGGTTTTTAAGCCTGCCCGTAAGGTTTATTTTAACGATCCCGGGCATGGTTATATAATATGGCCGTCCCGCCATCGCACAGGCGACATCCAGCCCGCCCGCGCCGAACGCAAGCATACCGATACCGCCGCCCGTGGGGGTGTGCGAATCCGACCCAATAAGCGTCTTGCCCGGCACGCCGAAG
>CAYOGQ010000038.1:0-16238 GCA_964403645.1 uncultured Ruminococcus sp. | reverse complement strand
TAAACGGATTCCTTAAAGCGGGGAGGGCGTGACCATGACGGTAGTAGGTATAATATTCTCAAATATTCACGACAAAAACATACCCGACCTCACCAAACGCCGCACCATGGCGTCGGTGCCGTTCGGCTGCCGTTACAGGCTTATAGATTTCACCCTTTCTAACATGGTCCACAGCGGGATAAACCATGTGGGTGTGATAACTCATTACAACTACCAGTCGCTGATGGACCACCTCGGTTCCGGCAAGGATTGGGACCTGGCGCGCCGCGCCGGCGGCATACAGATACTCCCGCCGTATATCACCGCTTTCGCCAACCCGCAGAACTTCTTGTACACCACGCGTTTGGAAGCGCTGAAAAACATTATTTCCTTTATAAGCGGCTGCACCGAGGATTACGTCGTCCTCTGCGATTGCGACGTGATCGGCAACATTGATTTGAACGAAATGATCGAAAGCCATATCTCGTCACACGCCGACGCTACGATGATGATCAAGCGGATGTACCTGACAAACGAAAACGCCCGCCATGTGCAGACGGTCAAAAGCGGCACCGACGGCAAGCTCACCGCGATATCCGAATATAACGGCGGCGGGAGCGGTTATTCGGACGTCAACTCCAATATAATGGTGATGAGCCGACGCTTTTTGGAAGATATAGTAACCGAGGCGATCGCCTATAATCACACCTCGTTCGTACGGGACGTTATCCAGCGGAACATCGGCGTCTATGATTTCCGCGTGTTTAGGCACGAGGGCTATTTCGCCACCATCGACTCGCTCCAAACCTACTATATGTGCAGCATGGACCTGCTCGACGAGGAGGTAAGGCACGGGTTGTTCCACGTTCCGGGCAGGCCGATCCTGACCAAAGTCCGCAACTCGCCGCCCACCGTCTACGCCGAAAGCGCGTCGGTCAAAAACTCGCTTATCGCCGACGGCTGCATAATCGACGGCAGGGTGGAAAACTCTGTGCTTTTCCGCGGCGTCACGGTCGGCAGGAACACCTATATCAAAAACTGCATAATCATGCAGGACACCATTATCGGCGAAAACGTTGAGTTAAACGCCGTCATAACCGATAAAAACGCCGTCATACGCGACGGCAGGACGCTTTCCGGCCACGAAACCCTGCCGTTTTATATCGGAAAACAGGTTCAGATATAGTCGATTATAATATATAACGATTGAAGGGAGAGGTTATCGAGTGAAAAAGATACTTTTCGCCGCTTCCGAATGCGTCCCCTTCGCCTCCTCCGGGGGCTTGGGCGACGTGATAGGCTCGCTGCCCGAAGCGCTCGCCAAAGCATACGGCGGAGAAGCGGATATCCGCGTGGTTTTACCGTTATACACCCAGATCGAAGCCGATTATCGCAAACAGATGACCAAGCTTGGAGAAATTTACGTCCCCCTTGCGTGGCGCAACCAATATTGCGGCATATATTCGCTCGTCAAAAAGGGAGTGACCTATTATTTCCTCGACAACGAGTATTACTTCAACCGCCAGTCGTTTTACGGGAACTACGATGACGGGGAGCGATTTGCTTTCTTTTCCAAAGCGGTGCTGGAAATCCTGCCGCACATCGGCTTTTTCCCCGACATCCTCCATGCGCACGACTGGCAGACCGCTCTCACAACGGTTTACTTCAAATATAAGTACGCTCCGAAAGAGGGCTATTCCTCGATAAAAACGGTGTTCACCATTCATAATATAGCTTATCAGGGTATATACGGGCAGGGAATTGCGGGGGACATTTTTGACCTTTCCGAAAACGAAGTAAAGGTTATGGAATATAACGGCGACATCAATCTTATGAAAGGCGCGATAGTCTGCGCCGACAAGATTTCCACGGTTTCGCCCACCTATGCGAAAGAGATACTCTCACCGAAATATTCCCACGGGCTGCATTATGTCCTCGAACAGAATAAGGGCAAGCTCTGCGGCATCTTAAACGGCATCGACCGCGAATATTACAACCCCGCCAAGGACAAGGAACTGACCGCCCGCTATTCGTATAAAAATATAAGCGGCAAAGCCCAGAACAAGGCGGATATGCAGCGCGCGCTCGGACTGCCGGTCAAGCCGAACGTCCCCGTGATCGCGATAATTTCCCGTCTGGTGGACCACAAAGGACTTGACCTCGTCACACTCGCGGCGGACGACATACTGAAAAACGACGTCCAGCTCGCGGTGCTTGGGAAAGGCGACTATTATTACGAAAACTTTTTCACCCGGCTTTCGGAAAAATACCCCGACAAAGCGGCGGCGGTTCTTGCGTTTGACAAAGTTTTATCCAAAAAGATATACGCCGGGAGCGACATTTTCCTCATGCCGTCGCGAAGCGAGCCCTGCGGACTTTCGCAGATGATAGCCTCACGCTACGGCGCGGTGCCGCTGGTCAGGGAGACCGGCGGACTGTACGACTCCGTGAAAGATATAGGCTGTGAGGGCGGCGGCAACGGCTTCACCTTCGCGCCCTATTCGGCGTGGGAGCTGCTCCAAGCGGTTCTCCGTGCCGTAAGGCATTACGCGGACAGGGACGGATGGGAAAAGCTGACCGCCAAGGTCATGCGCTGGGATTTTTCCTGGAAAAAATCCGCCGCGGAATATATAAGACTTTTATACGATTAAGGAGAACCGATGGATTATACAAAAGAGGGAATACGCGAGGAACTGACCGACAAGGTTTCGCGTTATTTCGTCGTTTCGCCCGGGGAAGCCACCGAAGAGCAGATTTACAGAACGGCTGTGCTGTCCGTGAGGGGCATACTCGCCGGAAAAAGCCGTAAAAACAAAGATTCCGTCAAAAGCGGAAACGGCAAAGCCGTCCACTACCTTTGCATGGAATTTTTGCTCGGGCCTTCGCTCAAAAACAACCTTTTCAATCTGGGGCTTTACGATTTATACCGCGAGGTCTTGGACGAAATGGGCTTTTCGCTGGATAAAATCTGTTCCCTGGAGCGTGACCCCGGCTTGGGGAACGGCGGTTTGGGCAGGCTCGCGGCTTGCTTTATGGATTCCCTCGCAACTCTCGGCTACCCGGCGCGGGGATACTCCATATGTTATGAATACGGGCTTTTCAGACAGAAGATCGTTGACGGGGAACAGTTGGAGCTTCCGGATATCTGGATCCCCAACGGGGAGGCGTGGCTGGTCCCGCGAGAGGACAAATCCGTCAAGGTAAGATTGGGCGGCAAGGTCGTTGAGGTCTGGAACAACAACCATCTCGACATCGTCCATACCGAATATGAAGAGATCGAGGCGGTGCCCTACGATATGCTGATATCCGGTTACAAATCGGAATCCGTCGTGCCGCTTCGGCTTTGGAAGGCGCGGGGCGTGAACGACTTCAACATGGAGGCGTTCTCGCAGGGACAATACCTCAAGGCGGTGGAGGAGAACACCATCGCCGAAACCATTACCCGCGTGCTTTACCCCGCCGACAACCATCACGAAGGTAAGCTGCTCCGTCTGAGCCAGCAGTATTTTTTGGTTTCCGCTTCGCTCCAAAACATTTTGACGCAGCATATTCTGCAATACAAGACGCTTGACAACCTGCCCGCAAAAGTCGCCATCCACATAAACGACACCCACCCCGCACTGGCGATACCCGAACTGATGCGGCTTTTAATGGACGTGTATAGCTATTCGTGGGAAAACGCCTGGGATATAACCGTAAAAACCGTTTCCTACACCAACCATACTGTGCTGCCTGAAGCCATGGAATGCTGGAACGAAAATCTTTTCCGCATCAAGCTGCCGCGCGTTTATACTATCGTCAAGGAGATAAACCGCCGCTTTTGCGCGGAAGCGTGGGAAAAGTTCCCCGGCAGCTGGGATAAAGTCAGCCGTATGGCGATACTCAGCTACGGCTTGGTCAAAATGGCTAACCTTTCGGTGGTGGGCTCGCATTCGACCAACGGCGTTTCCAAGCTCCATTCGGACATATTGAAAAATATCGTTTTCAAGGACTTTGAAGATATGTACCCCGGCAGGCTTGCCAATGTCACCAACGGCATCGCTCACAGACGGTGGCTCTGCATGGCGAACCCCCGCCTTACCGCGCTCATCGACGAGTGCATCGGCGAAGGCTATAAGACCAATCCGCGGGAGCTGCAAAAATTCGCGGCTTTTGGGGACGATCCCTCCGTCCTCGACCGCATGGCGGTGATAAAGCGACAAAATAAAGAGGATTTCGCAGCTTTTATTTACGCAAAGACCAAAACGGAGATAGATCCCGACTCGGTTTTCGACGTCCAGGCGAAACGACTGCACGAATATAAGCGCCAGCTTTTGAACGCGCTTTATATCACCGCGCTGTATATAAAGTTGAAAGAAAACCCCGACCTGAAAATGCTGCCGCAAACCTTTATCTTCGCCGCCAAAGCCGCGCCGGGTTATTACCTCGCCAAGGATATCATCCGTTATATTTGCTACCTTGCGGCGGATATCGACAAAAATCCCGCGGCGAAAGGGAAGCTCAAGGTCGTGTTCCTCGAAAACTATTCGGTTTCTCTCGCCGAACGCTTAATCCCGGCGTCGGATATCAGCGAGCAAATCTCCCTCGCCGGCAAGGAGGCGTCCGGCACCGGCAACATGAAATTCATGATCAACGGAGCGCTGACGATCGGCACCCTCGACGGCGCTAACGTTGAAATAGCGGACGAAGTGGGGCGCGACAACATCTTTATCTTCGGGCACACCGCCGCCGAAGTGGACGAGCTGTGGAAAAAGGGTTATGCTTCGTCTTATTATTACAACAACAGCGCTTACCTTAAAAAAGCCATAGACTCTCTGCAAGCGGGTTATAACGGACGCTCGTTTTCGGATATCGCCAATTACCTTTTGTATTCCTACGGAGTTTCAGACCCTTTCATGTGCCTTGCCGACTTCGCTTTTTACGCCGAAGCGCACAAAGCGGCGGCGGCGAAATACCTCGACCGCCGCGCTTGGAACCGTTCGGCGCTCGTCAATGTCGCCAAAGCGGGCGTTTTTGCCGCCGACAGGAGCATCGGCGAATACGCGGAAAACATATGGAATCTCGCTCCGATCCCGCGTCATGATTGAAAATCGATACCAAGTGGCTTTTTATGAAAACGGCGTCCCGACAAAAACCCTTGTAAAATATCGCGGCAGAGTTTTTACGGCACGCGTCGAAGGGAGCGGCATTACCGGAACCTCCGTTTATATATACGACGATAAAGGCTTTGCGAAGCGTATTGAAGGCGTTAAAGACGGGGACGGGTATGTGTTGACATTTCCCGAACTGGATAGCGGCTTCTACCGCTTCCGGGTCGAATTATCGGCGGCGGACGGGAATCGCACCGAAAAACCGCGGCGGATGCTCGTTGTCGGGAATATCTACAAAACCGTCAAACCGCCGCGCGGCGTGATATACCAGATATTCCCCGACCGCTTCGCCAAAAGCGGCAGCATTGCTGCCAAAAGCGGCGAAGTGAAGATAAGAGAAGACGCCGTAATCAACGGCGACTGGTACGGAGAGTTAACCCAATACCCGCTTTTACCGGGCGACAACGTTGAGAACAACGAATTTTTCGGCGGCACTCTGTACGGGGTTATTGAAAAGCTCAATTATTTAAAAAGCTTGGGCGTCGAGTGGATTTACCTAAATCCCGTTTTCATCGCTTATTCCAACCATAAGTACGACACGGGCGATTATATGGAAGTGGACGCCATGCTCGGCGGAAGGCGGGCGCTTGACGAGCTTGTAGCGGAATGCCACAAGCGCGGGATGAAGCTCATACTCGACGGCGTGTTTAATCATGTCGGAAGAAATTCGATTTATTTCGATTATTACGGCAAATACGGCGGCGCGTACAATAACGCCGCTTCGCCCTACCGTGAGTGGTTTGACATACGCGCCGACGGCAGCTACGACTGCTGGTGGGGCTTGACCAACCTCCCGAAAGTGAAAAAAGTCGCCTCGTTCAGAAAGTTTATCTGCGGCACGGTCATTCCCGAATATATGAGAGCCGGCGTTGACGGTTGGCGGCTCGACGTGGTCGACGAGTACGACAACGCCTTTTTGGAAGAGATCACCGCCGCCGCCAAGCGCATAAACCCCGAAGCCGTCATTATCGGCGAGGTATGGGACGATGTGACCGACAAGGTCGCGTATTCCGAGCGGAAATCTTACTTTTTCGGCGCGGCTCTTGATTCCGCGACCAATTACCCGCTGCGAAACGCCATTATCCGGTATATAACAAGCGGCGACGCGGAATTTTTAAAGGACGAGCTCGAAAACCAGCTGACGCATTACCCCGCCGAAAAGCTTATATGTATGATGAATATACTCGGAAC
The DNA here is from genome assembly GCA_964403645.1 of uncultured Ruminococcus sp. Classification (GTDB taxonomy): domain Bacteria; phylum Bacillota; class Clostridia; order Oscillospirales; family CAG-382; genus UBA1206. The sequence goes on along the minus strand of CAYOGQ010000038.1, from coordinate 9,918 downwards.
TCACGATACCGAGCGCATACTCACCGTTTTGGGCGGCGGAACGTCGGAAAACAAAACAGGCGACGAACTGGCATGTCTGCGTCTTTCGCCCGAACAGCGCGAAAAAGGCAAAAGGCTGCTGAAAGCCGCTTATACGCTCCTCGACTGCCTGCCCGGCATTCCCACGATATATTACGGCGACGAAGCGGGGCTGGAAGGCCACCGCGACCCCTTCAACCGCCTGCCTTTTCCCTGGGGGAGAGAGGACCGCGAGATCCTCGATCATTATAAAGAGATCAACGCTTTGCGCGCGGAATCAATGGCGCTGATCAAAGGAAGCACTGAAATACTCCAATGGAACGACGGCTTTTTCGCTTTTGAAAGGGAATACAAGAGCGTAAGCGAACATGAGCGCGTTTTTTGCGTTTGCAACATGTCGGAAAGCTATATTTACTATGTCAACGGTTCTTATACCCCGTTAAATCTGAAAAACAATGAAGTTCACCCCGGCGAAACCGGGATATATAAAATATTTTAAAGGAATAGGTTTTAATATGAAAGAAATCATCATGCGTGACCTTATTAATCTGGGAGTGAAAAAAGGAGATTGTCTGCTCGTTCATACCTCGTTCAGTGCGCTGGGCAAGGGCGTATCCGCCGAGGACGTCATTTCGGGTTTGACCGCGGCGCTGGGCGAAAGCGGCACGCTCATACTCCCCGCCTTGTCCTATTCGCTGGTGACAAAAGAAGATCCCTTTTTCGACGTAAAAACCACTCCAACCTGCGTGGGCTACCTTCCGGAATTTTTCAGGAACTACCCCGGCGTCGTCCGGTCGGTCCACCCCACCCATTCCTGCTCGGCAATAGGGAAATTATCGGAGGAATTCACAAAAGACCACTGCCTCGACAGGACGCCGGTGGGCGAAAACTCGCCGTTTCGCAAACTCGCCGATCACGGCGGGAAGATATTGTTTTTAGGCTGCACCTCAACCCCCAACACCTCCATGCACGGCGTTGAGGAATTAGTCGTCCCCGATTACCTTTACGGCGACGATTTGGAATACACCTTGACAAATTACGACGGCAAAACATATAATGCAATGTACCGCACCCACGGCTTCGCACATACTACCCAGCGCTACGAAAGAGTTGAAAAACTGCTCGACGCGAGCGAAATTGCCAAAGGCAAAGTGCTCGAAGCAAAATGCGTCCTCATGTCGTCAGCCGCGCTGTGGAAAAAAGGCAGGGAAGCGTTGGAGCGGGACCGCCATTATTTTGTGGACATTTATTAATGAAAGAGACGGCTTATGATTATTGCAGAGGATATAGGCGCCGCTTTGGGCGAAGTTTGCGAAAGCTTCGGCTTTGGCCAGCCGGTTTCATGGGAACACTTAAAAAACGGGAACATAAACCAGACCTTCCGCGTGGATATTGAAACAAAAAAGGGAAAACGCGCGTATATCCTGCAAAAATTAAATGCCAACGTCTTTAAAACGCCACAAAAAAACGTGGAAAATCACGCGTTAATCACAAAACACCTGCGCGAAAAACTAAAAAACGATCCGGACATAGGCAGGAAAGCGGTTAAGCTGTACAAAACCACCGACGGCGGTTATCTGCATACCGACGTCAACGGCGATTACTGGCGGGCGATGACCTATATTTATGGGGCGGTATCGGTGAACAAACCCGACCGCCTTATAATGCGCCGTACGGGCGAAGCGTTCGGCACCTTCCAATCGCTTTTAGCGGACTGCCCCATAAAATCGCTGCATGAAACCATACCCGGCTTTCACGACACCGAACGCCGCATGAAAGCTCTCGCCGATAGCGCGAAAAAAGACGCTTTCGGCAGGCTTGCCGAGGTTTCGGATATTTTTAATTATTTTATGTCGTTCGTAAGCATCGCGTCGTTTTTCCGCAAAGCCTATGAGGAGGGGAAAATCCCGCTCCGCGTGACACACAACGACACCAAGTGCAACAACGTCATGTTTGACGCGAAAACGTTTGAACCGCTGGCGATAATCGACCTCGACACGGTGATGCCGGGCTTTTCCGCCCACGATTTCGGCGACGCGGTGCGGTTCGGCGCGAACGCCGCCTGCGAGGACGAGGAGGATTTGTCCAAGGTTAAGCTCGACATGGATATGTTCACCGAATTTGCCGAAGGGTACATATCTAAGGTAAAAGACAGCGCGGGTATATTCGAGCTGGAAACGCTCCCTTACGGAGTAATTGCAATAACCTTGGAATGCGGGTCGCGCTTCCTCACCGATTATCTCGACGGCGACGTATATTTTATCACCCGCAAACCCAAGCACAACCTGTACAGGGCAAGATGCCAGGCGGCGCTTCTTAAAGACGAGGTTTTACACTTCGGTGATATGACGGCGGTCGTCCGCCGGATATGCGCGACGACCGAAAAACCGTATCCGCTTATGCCGGAATTACCTTTCATAGAGCCGGAAGCGGATCTGAAAGCAAGCGTGTAAAACGAACGAACAGCCGTTTATAAAAATCTACAAAAAAAGTGAATAAACTTAATAATATTTATTGACAAAATACAAAAATTGTTTTATAATGAAGACGAAAAATAATAAAAAAACGATATTGGCGGTAGGTTATGAGCGATAAAGACGACAAATCTGCTATAAATGGCCCCACCGCCATGAATGGCAAAAATACCGAATACGAACTGATACTTGCCGCAAGAAACAACAGCGAGGACGCGTTCGGAAAGCTTTATCGACAATACCTGCCGGTTATATTTTGGTGCGTTTCCTCTTTTTCGCCCCCGGCTTCGGAAAAGGACGACCTGGTGCAGGAGGGGGTAATCGGCCTATTAAAGGCTATACGCACCTATGACAATGTTTCCTCGGCTTTTCAGACCTACGCTTCGCTTTGCATCAGACGCAGCGTCATCAGCGCCCTTCGCAAATACAACCGTTCCAGCCGCTTGGTTTATACGGCGGATCCCGCCGCGGGTCCGGGCGCCGAAAACCGCGAACCGACATTTACGGACAGGGAGGACGGCAGGCAGCTTTATGCTAAGTTTATAAAGGAACTTTCGCCGTTTGAAAAGAAAACCCTTACCCTTTATATATCGGGCATGACCTACGCCGCCATGGCAGAAAAACTGAACTGCCCAGCCAAGAGCGTGGACAACGCCATAACCAGAATTAAATTAAAAATAAAAAAGCAAAACAAAGCTCGGTAATAAGCCCAAAAACTTTGTAAAAGAGGCTGCGTAGCGGTCGGCGGTGAAAGGCCGCCGGAGGGTCTATTATAAAAAATTCAAGCGAGGTAGACAGAATGTACGAAGACAAAACGTTGGTTTGCAAAGAGTGCGGCGGCGAATTCGTTTTCACGGCAGGTGAACAGGAATTTTTTGCTACACGCGGGTTCCAGAACGAACCTCAGAGATGCAAAACCTGCAGGGATGCGCGTAAAAACGCGGCAAAGGCACCAAGGGAAATGTACAAAACGGTTTGCGCCAATTGCGGAAATGAAGCTGTGATACCATTCCAGCCCACAACCGAAAGGCCCATCTACTGCAGCGAATGTTATGCTTCCATGAAGCGTAAATAGTCAATCCCTTTAAAAACCAATAAAATAGTTGTCTGCGAAAAAACCGCTTCGGCGGCTTTTTCGTTTTATGCTTATAATAAACACCTCCGCGCTTATAAAGATATGAAATAATTGACAACCGTAAATTAAACTGATATAATAAATTTATACAATGAAAGGCAAGGTCCGTAAGATGTCAAAACTTTGGGAAGGCCGTTTCGGCGGCGGGGATTCGGCGCTGACCGATTCGTTCAATTCATCCATATCGTTCGATTCAAAGCTGTATAAACAGGATATATCCGGCTCCGCCGCTCATGCTCTGATGCTTTCGGAACGCGGCATTATAACCGAAGCCGAATCGGACGCCATCGTCGCGGGACTTGCGTGCATATTGGAAGACCTCGAAAGCGGGAAGATAAAAATAGATATGACCGCGGAGGATATCCACACCTTTGTCGAACAGGAGCTGACGACCCGTATCGGCGACGCCGGGAAAAAGCTGCACACCGCGCGGAGTCGCAACGATCAGGTCGCGCTCGATTTGCGGATGTATCTGAGGGGCGAAACCGACGAAATCATAAAACTGTTAAAAGCCCTGATAAACGTCCTCAACGAAAAAGCCAAAGCCCACATAAATACGGCGATGCCGGGCTACACGCATATGCAGCGCGCCCAGCCCGTCACCTTCGCCCATTACCTTTTGGCGTACGAATCCATGTTCGCGCGCGATATCGACCGCTTCGCCGACGCGCGGAAACGCATGAATATCTCTCCGATAGGAAGCTGCGCTCTGGCGGGGACGACTTATGATACCGACCGCTTTTTTGAAGCAAGGCGCCTGGGCTTCGACGCTCCCTGCGTAAACTCCATGGACGGCGTTTCCGACCGTGATTTCTGCGTCGATTTTCTCGCCGCTTGTTCGCTCGTCATGACGCATTTATCTCGCTTTTCGGAAGAGCTGATATATTGGTCGGGGAGCGAGTTCGGGTTTATAACCGTGTCCGACTCGTTTTCGACCGGGTCTTCCATCATGCCGCAAAAGAAAAACCCCGACGTTGCGGAGTTGGCGCGCGGTAAAACGGGCAGGGTTTACGGCAATCTTATGGGAATGCTCACCGTGCTGAAAGGGCTGCCGCTGGCATATAACAAAGATTTACAGGAAGATAAAGAGTTCGTGTTCGACTCCGCCGAAACCGTTCGGGCCTGTCTTAAAATCTTCGCGCCCATGTGCGCGGACATGGCGGTCAACTCCGAACGGATGCGGGAAGCCGCGTCGTCCGGTTTCATCAACGCCACCGACTGCGCCGATTACCTTACCAAAAAAGGATTGCCCTTCCGTGACGCCTACCGCATCACCGGCAAACTCGTCGCCGATTGCGCGCGGACGGGCGAAACGCTCGAAACGCTTCCGCTTGAAAAATATAAAACTTACAGCGACGCTTTTGAAGGCGACGTTTATGGTGCGGTGAGCCTTGACGCGTGTATCGGCAAGCGTTCCTCCTACGGCGGCCCCGCGCCGGAAGCCGTGAAAGCGCAGATCGAATATTTCGATAAATTTTTACGGGGATAATTATTTAATGGCAACTCGAAAAATACAAGTTGTATCATTCGATTTGTCTCATGTCCCATTTCTTTAAAGGTTACCTAATATATACGGAGGACACAAAATGAGTTCACCAAGTATTAAAAGCCATATAAATAATTCCTTAACCGGAGAGGGATTAAAAAACGCATTAGATTTTGTTGTTTATTTAGAAGGTCAGGGTATGCAATTTGAACTGAGTACAACAGATTACTGGCGTGAAAAGCAATATTGGTATGTAAAATATCATAATAAATTTGTAGGCTTTATACTACTTAATGGGTATGATCCAGTAAAAGACGAAACTGAGCCTGAGGGGTGGATATTTTGGTCTGATAACTACAATTCATCCATTTTTACCGATTTTCCATTGGAAAAAAGCTTAAAAGAAGTTGTTTATAAACATGTGGATATAGGTACTTGCGGCGGCGGATTAACTGTTAATTTATTTGGACAAGTGTTTACTCCGGTTTGTAATGGCACAACATTTCGATTTGATAACCCCGGCTCAGAAGAGATAGTAGTATTGAAGAAATTGGTTGACATACGAAAGCTCGACATATCAAGAGATCATTGACCAACAACCTTGCATCATTAACAAAGCACCCTACTAATTTCGTAGAGTGCTCTGTTTTTTACTCTTGTTCCTCCGCATCCACCTTCACACAGTCTCGGCAGCCGCAGCGGTCGAGACGGTTTGATATACGGCTTGCGCCGTATAGTTACGGCAAACGGCTTTTTTAATGAAAAAGTTAACTCTGCTTATTTACTTCCTTATAAATTTCGCCCTTGCCCACGCCCCTGTCGGCGGCGACGGACTTGACGGCTTCCATCTTGGTCAGTCCAAGGTTTACATAATGTTCGACGTGCTGTTCCACGGTGAGGTTATACCAAAATTCGTCCTCTTTCGACGGCACATACCCGCCGACGACGATCACATACTCGCCCCTGACGTTTTCGACGGACGATACTTCCTCAAACAGCTCACCAAGCGTGGAATAGGTGATCTTTTCGTTAAGCTTGGTCAATTCCTTGCAGAGCGTCGCGGGGCGGTCGCCGAAAGCGCGGCGCAGGTCGCCGAGGACTTTTTTCAGGTCGTGCGGGGGCGAATAGAACACCATGGCGCGCCGTTCTTTTGCGACAGCGGCGAGATAATTTTCCCTTTCGGTTTTGTTTTCGGGCAGAAAGCCCTCAAAACAAAACCGCTTGCAGGGTATCCCCGAAGCGGAGACGGCGACGGCTGCGGCGCAGGGTCCGGCTATCGGCACGACGGTCAATCCGTTTTCGTGGCAGAGCCGCACCAAATCCTCGCCTGGGTCGCTGACCGCGGGCGTGCCGGCGTCGGTTATCAGCGCGCAGTTTTCGCCTTCCGCAATACGCTTTATAATCGCCGCTCCGCTTTGCTTTTTATTATGCTCGTGGTACGGCGTTAAAGGCTTTTTTATATTTAACAGGGCAATCAGTTTCCCGCCCACCCTCGTATCCTCGCAGGCGATAAAATCGACCTCCGCGAGGGTCTTTTTTATCCTTTCCGAAGCGTCGGACATATTCCCGATAGGCGTGGGGACGACATACAGTTTTCCCATGGATATAAAATCCTCACGCTTTCCCGGAGTTTTGCTTTTTTTTGCGGTGTTTGAGTCTTCTTAGCACCAAATAAAGCTTGGGCAGATGATTGACCAAAAAATCTTTAAATTTATTGCGTAAAAACATATAAGCGTCGTGTACCTTGACAAGAAACACGCGCGGCACCCATTTGCCCGTGACGCGGTAATCGAGCCATTTTTCATACGGCTTGCCGAGCCATTCGGGGAGCCGGTACGCCAGCCGGTAACGCTTGACGAAATGTTCAAAATAGGCTTCGATGAACAGCACTTCTTTTTCCGGGAACTGCGGCTGGACAAGCTGCACTTTGCGGTTGGGGTCGACGTTATCGGGCAGAAACCCGGCTTCCTTGGATAAATCATAAAGTTTTGTCCCGGGGTAGGGGTAAAAGATGTTCGGTATGACGCGGTCGGATTTAATTTTGGCGTTGAGTTTTATAGTTTTAAGCGCTTTGTAAATGTCCTCGAAAGGCAGCCCTATGATATTGTAGGTCAGCTGCGCGATGCCGTATTTGTGGAACCATTCGGAGCAGTTGATGATCATCTCGTCGGTTTGGAAACGTTTGAGATATTTAAACCGCATCTCCTGGTCGCCCGACTCCAGCCCCATGTCGATGGTGTAAAACCCGGCTTCCTTCATCTTTTTGACAGTTTCTTCCGTCAGAATGTCAAACCTGATGTTCCCCGTACAGGGCAGATGTATCTCCTTCGTGTATAAGTCTATAAATTTGTCGAACCAGTCGGGGAACATATTAAATATGGCGTCGCGGAAGTTGATGTATTGGATATTCGGATATTTGGATAGCAGCGTTTTCAGGTAAAGTATGGCGTTTTCAGGCGAACGGAAACGCGCGTATATTTTTTTGTTGGGGTAAACCTTGCGGAAATTACCGTTCCCACAGTAGGTGCAATTGTAAAAGCAGCCGCGGCTGACCACGACTATGGCGGTGTTGACCTTCACGGATTCGAGGTTTTTATAGTCGAATAAATCAAAGTCGGGTATGGGAATACGGTCGAGATCGGCAAAAAGCGGGCGGACGGGGTTTTTGATAAACCCGCCGTCAGCGTCTTTGAACCACAGCGACTCTACGCCTGTGTAATCCTCCCCGGCGGTCATTTTGTCGAGCAGTTCCAATTCGGCATATTCACCGTCGCCGATACAGACGCAGTCCACCTCCGGAAGCACGAGTACCTCCTCCGGCACCAGAGTGACATGGTAGCTGCCGCAGATTATAAAGACATCGGGGTAAACCTCTTTCGTCCAGGTCATGTATTGCTGCGAATCGGGGAACGCCGTCGTTCGTATCGAAAATCCTATGACATCGAATTCGCCAAGCGCTTTAAGCTTTCCCTTGAATTCCTCTTCGCTGTGCAGATACAACAGGTGCAGCAGCTTACAGTCGTGCCCTCCCTCTTTTACGACGGCGGAGATCGAAGCAAGCCCTTCGGCATAGTTGCCGCCGGATACCTTTCCTTTGACGTCCCTGTCGGTATAATCGGGGTAAACCAAAAGCATCTTCGCTTTTCTCCCGTGCAGATTTACCATTATATTTTTATCCTTTCTGACATACAAATCCTTTAATGATCGGTCAGGCTTGCTTTGCCTCGTACCACGTTTTGCCGATTGCGGCGTCGACCGTCAGCGGCACGCCGAGTCGGCAGGCGTTTTCCATGGCGTGGACGAGTATTTCCTTAGCCTGTCCGGCATCCTTTTCGGAAGTTTCGACGATAAGCTCGTCGTGGACTTGTAAAATAATTTTAGCGTCGACGCCCTTTTCCTTTAACGCATAATCGACATCCGTCATGGCTTTCTTGATTATATCGGCGGCGGTGCCCTGTATCGGAGTGTTCATCGCCACACGTTCGCCGAAAGCTGCGACAGAATGCTTGGATGATCGCAATTCGGGGATATACCTCCTCCTGCCGTAGAGGGTGGTGACGAAGCCGTCGGCTTTGGCTTCCCGCTTCACCCTTTCGAGGTATGCTTTGACATTCGGGTAAGAGCCGAGGTAGCTTGCGATATACTCGCTTGCCTGTTTCTTTGTAATCCCCAGATCCACGCTCAATGAATAATCGCCGATACCGTAAACGATGCCGAAATTCACCGCTTTGGCGCGTTTGCGCATTTCGGGGGTTACCGACTCTTCGGGCAAACCGAAAACGACCGCGGCGGTGGAGGTGTGTATGTCCTTCCCGCTTCTGAACGCGGACATCATGGCTTCGTCGCCGGAAATATGCGATAAAATCCTAAGCTCTATCTGCGAATAGTCGGCGTCGATTAAAACATAGCCCTCCTTGGCGGCGAAAAACTTGCGCAGTTCCCGCCCTTCCTCCGTCCGCACCGGGATGTTTTGCAGGTTCGGCTCCGTCGAGGAAAGCCTGCCCGTTTTGGTCAGCGTCTGCTTGAAAGTGGTGTGGACCCTGCCGTCCGACGGCGAGATCGCGGCGAGCAGTCCGTCGCAATAAGTGGATTTTAGCTTTGCCGTCTTGCGGTAGGAGAGTATGAGGTCGATTATCGGGTGGTAGGGCGCGAGCTTTTCGAGCACCTCCACGTCGGTGGAATAACCGCTTTTGGTTTTGCGGTAATGCGGCAGGCGCAGCTCCTCGAACAGCACGGCGGCGAGCTGCTTGGGCGAATTTATATTGAATTCATGTCCTGCATGATAATAGATCGCCTGCTCGGTCTGCCGCATCTCCGCTTCGAGCGCGGCTCCGTAGTCTTTCAACCCCTTGGCGTCCAAATAAAAGCCCTCATGCTCTATTTGCGCGAGCAGCACGGCGAGAGGCAGCTCGATTTCCCTGTAAAGAGCGTCGCTGCCCGTTTCCGTAAGCAGCGGTTCGAGCGTTTTTTGCAATTCGGGGAGCATGGCGCACAGCGAGGGAACGGCGTTCATTCCAAGGTAGTTGAGCGCCGCTTTTTCGGGCGTCAGCCCGCTTTCGGTCGGGGATACGAGATATGCCATTAGCGAAACGTCGTCGCTTTCGCAGTTAAAATCATAACCTTTATCGTACACCAACCGCGCCGCGTCCTTGACCGACCAAAAAGTTATTTGTCTGCCGGACGAAAACAGCTTCGCGGATCGGTCGTTAAACGGGCAGGAGTATAGGCTTATCCCGTCAAACAGCTTTATTTCTTTATCGTTTATATCGGCGTAAAGCCGCTCCCGCGGCAAGGCTAGGAGCGCG
>CAYOGQ010000037.1:0-17494 GCA_964403645.1 uncultured Ruminococcus sp. | reverse complement strand
ATTAACGGCTTTCTTTAAAATAAAAAATAGACCATATGTTTGACAACCGCAGAAAACCTATATTTAAATATGAAAAAAACACTTGCAAACGCCTGAGGCGTATGATATAATAGCAGGTGCGTCAAAACGCGAAAGCGCAATTTGGCACAATACACACACCGCTTCTGCGCCCCGGGTGCCGGCGACGGAATGAGGGCGTAAATTTTAAAAGCGTGTGGCGGGGAAACCCGAAAGAGGAAAATTTCATGTCAGTAATTTCCATGAAACAGCTTCTTGAGGCGGGCGTCCATTTCGGACACCAAACAAGAAGATGGAACCCCAAGATGGCGGAGTATATCTTTACGGAAAGAAACGGCATCTATATCATCGACCTGCAAAAAACCGTAAAAAAGGTCGAGGAAGCTTATATGTTCATGCGCGATTTATCGGCGCAGGGCGGCACGGTGCTGTTTGTCGGCACCAAGAAACAGGCTCAGGAAGCCATAAAGGACGAAGCCGAAAGGGCGGAGATGTTTTATGTCAACGTCCGTTGGCTCGGCGGCATGCTGACCAACTTCAAGACCATTAAAAAGTCCATAGCCAAGCTCAACAATCTCAATAAGATGTCTCAGGACGGCACCTTCGACCTCCTCACCAAAAAGGAAGTCGCGGCGCTGCAAAAAGAGATGACTGATTTGGAAAAGAGCCTCGGCGGCATAAAGAACATGAAAACCCTGCCTTCCGCGATGTTCGTAGTGGACCCCAAGAAGGAAAAGAACGCCGTCGACGAAGCAAGGAAGCTCGGCATCCCCGTCGTGGCAATAGTCGACACCAACTGCGACCCCGACGAAGTGGACTATGTCATCCCGGGCAACGACGACGCCATCAGGGCGATCAAGCTCCTGTCATCGGTCATGTCCGACGCGGTGCTCGAAGGCAGACAAGGCGAACAATTCACCGATTCTTCAGCCCAAACCGCCGAAGACGAAAAAGTCGGCTAATAAGCAAACCCGACAGCTATATTCAGGAAAGGAATTTATTTAAAAATGGCAGATATATCCGCAAAAGATGTAATGACGCTCCGGCAAAAGACCGGCTGCGGCATGATGGAGTGCAAAAAAGCGCTTGTCGCCGCCGGCGGCAACTTTGACGAAGCGGTAAAAGTGCTCCGTGAAAAGGGGCTTTCGGTCGCTGCAAAGAAAGCCGGCAGAGTGGCTTCCGAAGGTGTCGTGGACATCGCCAAATGCGAGGAATGCTCCACCACCGTTATCGCTGAGGTAAACAGCGAAACCGATTTCGTCGCCAACAACGCGGCTTTCAGAGCCTTTGTCAAAGATATTTTAAACACGATAATGAAAAATAAGCCCGCCGATATCCCCGCTCTTATGACCGTGAACCTTGACGGGACCGACAGGACTGTCGAAGCCGAGCTTAAAGACAAGATATTCACGATAGGTGAAAATATTACGATAAGAAGGTTTCAGGTTATCGAAGGCGTCACCGGAACCTATATACATGGCAACGGTACGGCGGGAGTCGTGGCGAAGTTTGAAACGACGGGAGGTATCGAGACCTCCGAAGGCTTTAATGAATACGCCAAAAACATTTGTATGCAGATAGCGGCTATGAACCCCGTTTATGTTTGCCCCGACCGCGTACCCCGCGAAGTAATCGAAAGCGAAAAAGAAATACTTTTAGCGCAGATTAAAAACGACCCCAAACTTTCCGGCAAGCCCGCCGCGGTCATCGAAAAGATGGTCGAAGGCAGGGTCAGCAAGTTTTATGACACCAACTGCCTGAACGAGCAGCAGTATGTCAAGGACGAAGCCCTTAAAATCAAGGACTATACCGCCTCCGTGGCGAAAGCGCTGGGCGGCAGCATTGCCATAACCGATTTCGTCAAGTATGAGCGCGGGGAAGGCATTGAAAAAAAGGAAGAAGACTTCGCAGCCGAAATCGACAAACTGGTCAAGGGTTGAACGTTAAACTTTATACGTTGAACTAAAATAGTGCCGTAGGGCGGTTCCCGTAACAAAGGAACCGCCTTTTTCACAGGGATAACTGCCAAAAACTTTTAAATAAAATTAAGACAGTTTTTAAAGGGCATAATATATTGATTTATAAATTAACATTTAAAATTATTTTAAAAATTTTTCAAAAAGCATTGACAATCACATGATTGTATGATACAATCATGCACATGAAAGGAGATGCGGCGGATGTATATAAATTTTCCCGGCACCACCATTGAAGTGGGGCCTTCCCAGCGGGGGACAGCCGATTCGGCATCCGAATTATTAAACAACATATTTGCCGCCGGGGGGCTGGTGCTTTCGCAGGTTTCGAGCCTGACGGGGCTTGAATATTATATCATACAAAATTGGGTAAAGCGCGGATTCCTTTCCCCGCCGGTTAAAAAACAGTACACCAAACGTCAATTCTGCCGGATAGCGATCATAAACATCTTAAAAGAGACGTTGCAGATCGATCAGTCGGTCAGGCTGTTATCCTACATCAACGGCGTGCTTTCGGACGAAAGCGACGACCTTGTGGACGACTCGGAGCTTTATAACTATTATGTAAACCTGGTTTTTTCCGACGACGGAAAGACTCCCCCGGAAGAAATGGTAAAAAAGACGTTAAAAAATTATGAGGAACCGATCCCCGGGGCTGCAAAAAGACTGGCTAAGGTCCTTTTGGTGATGTACTACGCGGGTTTGGCGGCAAAGAACGCCGAATTATGCCACGAATTATTATATGAATTAGAATAATTATGAAGGAGGAATAATTATGGTCACATGGTGGGAATCTCTGTCCGCTCTCGGGCAGGTGTTCGCATGCATAGCCATCCCGTCCACCCTGATAATGCTGATACAGGTTCTTTTGATGTTCTTCGGCTTGGGGCATTCGGGCGATGTCGACGTCGACGGAGCTGATTTTGACGATATCGGCGGCGGGGTTGATTTGGACGGCGACGGTATACCCGACGGGATTTACGGCCCCGATTTCGACGTCGACCACGGCGGGTTCCATTCCGAAGAAGTGTCGGACAGCGGCTTCCGGCCGCTCTCTCTCAGGGGCATAACGGCGTTTTTGGCAATGTTCGGCTGGACCGGCTTGGTTATGCTTAAAAACGGCAACGGCAGCCTGCTGACTCTCGCGGTTTCGCTCGCGACGGGACTTGCAACGATGTTCCTCATCGCGCTTATATTCATGTGGATGTTCCGCTTGCAAAGCGACGGCACGATGAATATCCGAAACGCCCTCGGCGTCAGCGGCAAGGTCTACCTGCGCGTCCCCGCCGAAAGGAAGGGTACGGGCAAAGTCAACCTCTTGGTACAAGGCTCGTACACCGAACTTAACGCCGTTTCCGACGAAAAGACGCCCATTCAATATGGGGAGGAAGTCGTGGTCATTGGCATAAGCGGAGCGAATACATTGATAGTTAAACGCAAATAAATTATTAAAGGAGAAGATGAAATGGAAACCTTAGGACTTGTGATCGTAGCGGCGCTGATTGTATTTATCATCATGGTGTACATCGTGTCGCGTTACAAAAAGTGCCCTTCGGACAAAATCATGGTCGTTTACGGCAAGGTTAAGAACAATGCTGACGGGACACAAAGGCCCGCCAAGTGTATCCACGGCGGAGCCACGTTCATCGTGCCCGTATTCCAATCCTACGCGTTTTTGGACCTGACGCCCATTTCGATTCAAGTCGATCTGAAATCGGCGCTTTCAAGGCAGAACATCCGTATTGATGTGCCCTCCACATTCACCGTGGGCATATCCACCGAACACGGAGTGATGCAAAACGCCGCAGAACGTCTGCTCGGGCTGAAGCTTACGGAAATACAGGAGCTTTCCAAGGACATAATCTTCGGTCAGATGCGACTTATCATCGCCACGATGGATATCGAGGAGATTAACACCGACCGCGATAAGTTTTTGGAACAGGTTTCGTGCAACGTGGAAAGCGAGCTGAGCAAAATCGGTTTGCGGCTTATCAACGTGAACGTCACGGACATTTCGGATGAATCCGGTTATATCATTGCTTTGGGTAAAGAAGCAGCCGCCAAAGCCATCAACGACGCCAAAAAATCGGTGGCGGAAAAGGAACGCGACGGCTCCATAGGCGAAGCCCAGGCACAGATGGATAAGCGTATCAAGGTGTCGGAAGCGAACTCGATCGCCATTAAGGGTGAAAACGAGGCGCAGATGCAGATAGCCATGTCCAACGCGGCCCTCCGCCAAAAAGAAGCGGAAGCCCAGCGTATCGCTACCGCCGCCGAAAAAGTTGCCGAAGCGAAAGCGATGGAAGAAGCCTACGCCGCGCAGAAGATTGCGGAACAGGCAAGGTTTTCCAAGGAACAAGCGCTTTTGGAAGCTGACGTTATCGTCAAAGCGGAAATCAAAAAGCGCGAAATCGAGCTTAAAGCGGAAGCCGAAGCCGAACAGGTGCGCCGTATGGCAAAGGGCGAAGCCGACGCCATATTCGCTAAGATGCAGGCTCAGGCTAACGGTTTGCAAGAGATTCTTACCAAGCAGGCGCTGGGTTTTGAGCACGTGGTAAAGTCCGCGGGCAACAGCCCCGAATCCGCCGTGATGCTGATGATCGCCGACAAGCTCGAAGAGCTGATGAAGGTGCAGGTCGAAGCTATCAGGAATATCAAGATAGACAAGATCACCGTCTGGGACGGCGGGGAAACCAAAGACGGCAAGAGCCAGACCGCGAATTTTATATCCGGGCTGTTTAAATCCGTTCCTCCGTTAAACGAAATGTTTAATATGGCGGGCATGAAGCTCCCCGATTATCTCGGCACCAAAACCGAAAAAGCAAACGGGGACGCCCAAAACGAAAAAGACGCGGAATAAACGTTTTGCTTATTAAATAACTTTGTAAAGGCTTAATGTATGAAGCGTGATAATGAAATGGGGCAGTTCGACGGATTTTTAATCAACAACGTTATTTATTTAGTCGCGATGTATATTGCCTCGTTCTTCCCGTTCGTCGCGAGGACGCTGCTGTCGTTTATGCTTAAAACACCCAGCGCAGCCGAACTCAAAGCGGACGGCAGCTACCTGTTCGACGTGATATACCCGATTGTGGGCTTCTTAACGCTTGCCGCGTTTATCGCCGGCGGCTGGTACTGCTCGTATTACGCGGCGTTCAAAGTGGCTTACAGGACGAATAAATATACCGATACTTTCAAAATGAAGCTTCAGATGGTTTTCCCCTCGTTGGCTGTCTTTGCCTTGAACCTTTATATGGGTTTCGTCGATAAATTTTCCGGTATGCTGGGGATACAGTTCTGGTATCCCGCGGCGATCACCTCGTCGCTTGCCGGAACTTTCGATAAAACCGATTTATTGGGTGCGCTGTCCAACGCGGACTTTGTCACCACCCACTTCATTTTGGACGGACTGGCTTGTAAATTTCCCTGGCTGACCGTCATGTACGCGCTGATTTATTCCGTCGGCTTTTCCGTCGCCTGTTATTACGGCAGGAAAACGGGGATGAACCGCGGTATAAAAAACAAGGACGCTTACTTAGATACCGTCAGAAATGCAAACAAACGCGTTTAACGCAATTAAACATATTTTATAAAATGAAAGAGTGCGCCGTCAAAACGGCGTTCTCTTTTTGTAAAACCGCGTTTTGATATACATGCCGGGTAAAACAGACGAAAATTTGAATGTCAATAATAAAAAATATGCAAAAAATACTATTGCAAAATCCCAAGCCGGTGGTATAATAAGCAATAGGCTTTTCGGTATGTAATTTTATGTCGATATTCATATAATATAAATAAGCGCGGGAGGATGCCATTATGTCCGTAAAAAGAGGACTGACCAAGGTCAGCGAAATTTTTGCCGATCCCGAACCGTTCGGCGGCAAAACCATAACCGTCGGGGGCTGGATCCGGAACAGCCGTTTTTCCAACGCGTTCGGCTTTATCGAACTTAACGACGGCAGCTATTTCAAACATATACAGGTCGTCGCCGAGGAAGCGGCGCTCGATAATTATAAAGAGATTGAAAAGCAAAATATAGGCGCTTCGATCGTAGTATCAGGAATGTTGGCGCTGACACCGGGAGCAAAGCAGCCGTTCGAATTGAAAGCCCAAAAAATCGAAGTAACGGGAGTATCCACGCCCGAATATCCGCTCCAACCCAAAAAGCACTCGCTCGAATATCTTCGCTCCATCGCACACCTCAGACCGAGATCGAACTTGTTCAACGCGGTGTTCAGAGTGCGCTCCGTCGCGGCGCAGGGAATTCACGACTTTTTCGCCAAGCGCGGATTTGTTTACGTCAACACACCGATAGTCACTTGCAGCGACTGCGAGGGCGCGGGAGAAATGTTCAAGATAACCACTCTCGACCTGGAAAATCTTCCGAGGACCGAAGAAGGAAAAGTCGATTATACCAAGGATTTCTTTTCCAGACCCGCGAACCTCACCGTATCCGGACAGCTCGAAGCCGAATGTTTCGCACTCGCGTTCGCCGACGTTTATACCTTCGGTCCGACTTTCAGAGCTGAAAATTCCAACACACCCCGCCACGCTGCGGAATTCTGGATGATAGAACCGGAAATGGCGTTCGCAGATCTGGAAGATTACATGGACACGGCAGAAGCCATGACAAAATACGCCGTCCGTTATGTGATGGAACGCTGCGGCGCGGAACTGGAATTTTTCAATAAATTCGTGGATACGAACCTTCAGGCAAGGCTGGACTTGGTTTCCAAATCCGAATTCGGCAGAATAACCTACACCGACGCGGTAAAGCTTTTGGAACACGCCAAAACGACTTTTGAATACCCCGTGTACTGGGGCTGCGACTTGCAAACCGAGCACGAAAGATATCTGACCGAAAAAATCTTCGGCAAACCCGTATTTGTGACCGATTATCCGAAAGAAATCAAGGCATTTTATATGCGCCAGAACGACGACGGCAAAACTGTCGCGGCGGCGGATATGCTCGTCCCCGGAGTGGGGGAACTTATAGGCGGTTCTCAGAGAGAGGAAAGACTCGAACTTCTCGAAAAACGGATAGACGAGTTGGGGCTTGACAGGGACAATTACCGCTGGTATCTCGATCTGCGCAGATACGGCGGAGTCAAGCACGCCGGCTACGGGCTGGGCTTCGAGCGGTTTATCATGTATATCACCGGGATAACGAACATCCGCGATGTGGAGGCGTTCCCGCGCACGGTCGGCTATGCCGAATTTTAAAATACGAGGAAGGAATGGCAAAGGCCTTGAATATAAACGCATCATCGCGTGAACTTGTCGAGCAATACGAAAAATATAAATCGAGCGGGAAACAGCTCGATATGTCGAGAGGCAAGCCCGCGACCGAACAGCTCGATAACCTGTCGGCGCTTTTAACCCAAATTTCAAAAAACAGCGACTGTTATTCCGAAAACGGCATTGATTGCAGAAATTACGGGTACCTGGAAGGTATCCCGGAAGCCAAAAAAATGTTCGCGCAAATCCTTGAGGTAAACCCCGAAAACGTGGTCGTATGCGGCAACTCAAGCCTGAATATCATGTACGACACCATCTCGAACGGTTATATTTACGGTTTTAACGGCGAAAAGCCGTGGTGCAAACAGGATAAAATCAAATTCCTCTGCCCATCGCCGGGTTACGACAGGCATTTCGCCATTACCTCGCTTTTCGGCTTCGAGCAGATCGTCATACCCATGACAAGCGAAGGCCCCGACATGGATCTTGTCAGGCAATACGCAGAAAATGATCCTGCCGTGAAAGGCATTTGGTGCGTGCCGAAATATTCCAACCCTACCGGCGTGACTTTTTCCGAAAAAGTTGTCAAAGAATTCGCGGCGTTAAAACCCGCCGCCAACGACTTTATCGTCATGTGGGACAATGCTTACGCCGTGCACGACCTGAACGGCACCACGGATAAACTTATTTCCGTGATGAAAGAAGCGGAAGAGCGCGGGACACAGGATTTATTCTATATTTTCACCTCGACTTCTAAAATCTCATGGTCGGGCGCCGGCATATCCTGCGTCGCCATGAGCTTTGCCAATAAAGAACGCTTTCTTAAAATCATGGGCGTAAAAACGATAGGCTACGATAAACTCGCCATGCTGCGCCACGCGCGGATGGTGGGCGCGAATTTGCCCGTAATCATGGCAAAGCACGCAAAAATCATAAAACCCAAATTTGATTTGTGCTTTAAATATTTCGCCGAGCTTAAAAAGGATATCGAGGGATTTGAGTACTCAACCCCCAACGGCGGTTATTTTATCAACGTGAACGTGCCCGCCGGCAAAGCGAAGCGCGTAGTTTCGCTCGCCGCGGAAGCGGGGCTGAAGCTCACACCGGCGGGAGCGACTTTCCCGGGAGGGTTCGATCCGGAAGATAAAAATATCAGGATCGCACCGACATACCCCACTCTGGACGAACTGGATACCGCGCTCAGGCTGTTTTCGATCTGCGTCCGGCTCGCATAGGATATTTTCTATTAAAAAACCTTATATAACGGTTGTGAATTTTGCACAGCCGTTTTTTTGTTTTGAAATAGAATTTGTTGATTTAGTGTTAAAAATAGTTTGTATATCTTGAAATCTTGTAATTTGTGTGTTATAATCGGTTGTCAAAAGATTTGGAGGTTTACTTCATGAAAAGGCTGTTAATTATTTCCATATCCTTGGTACTTATTATCATGTCATTCGCCGCCTGCGGTGTAACGGATGAATCCGAATCCTCCGCCGACAAAACAAGCAAAGACCAGTCCGCCGTTTCGGGCGACAGTTCCGGCGATGAATCCTCAAAAAGCGTTTCGGACGAATCATCGGAGGGTTTCAAATACGCCACTTCGGAATATTTTGGCACCACGGTAAAAATCCTGACCGTCGGTACCGAGCGCCACAAATATGGTGAAAGGCAGTTCGTTCCCGATGAGGAAATGGAGAGTAACGCCATAAATGAAGCGGTAAAGGCGAGGAATAATTATATTTACGAAAACTACGGCATAACCATTAAAGTGAGAGCGGAGAAATACCCCAGCGACGTCATAAACACCGAAATTATGTCGAACACCGCCGATTACGACCTGGTCTGCGAATCGGTTGACCGCATGGAAACTAAAGTGCTCGAATCGCTGTTCATATCTCTTGACGATTATTTAGACTTCAACGACGGCTGGTGGGACAAAAGCGCCATCGACGACCTTTCCCTTGACGGCGAAAAACATTTCCTGGTTTCCGGTGACTGTATGCTCACGGACGTCGATCACATTTACCTGACCCTCTACAATAAAAAACTTTACAATCAAAATGCCGGCATTGTCGCTGAATACGGCGACCTGTATCAGCTTGTGAAAGACCGCAAGTTTACGCTCGACGCTTTTGAAATCATGTCAAAGGCCGTCTCCGTCCCCGACGCCGCCGGCGAATGGACTTTCGACGCCACTTACGGCAATCTTTCCCACGCCTACGGCGCGACCATAATGGTCAACGGCGGCGGCGTTTCGACCGTCACCAAACAGGCTGAGGGCGGACTGCGCTGCGCGGTGCTCGACGAATATTCACAAAACGTCTTTAATAAGGTTTATTCCCTTATGTCGAACCGGCAAATCACCCAGAGAGCGGAACTGATAATCGGGAAAGGCTCATCACCCTCCACCTACGGCTTTTCCGAATTGCAAGAGATGTTTGTCAGCGGACGCGGGTTGTTTTACAACACCACCGTGTCATCAATATCCGGGCTTAAGGATTCCACCGCCGAACGCGATTTCGATTTCGGCGTGTTGCCGATACCTCTTTTCGACGAAAGTCAGGAGCGTTATTACTGCGCCGTCAACAGATACCAGTCAAGTGTTATCGGCGTACCCATATCCAATGTAGACAATCTGGACGCCACGGTGTTCCTGCTCAACGCGCTGGGTTATTGGAACACCGGGCTCCCCTACAACGTTAAAAATTCCTACTATGAAATAACTCTCAAGCTCCAAGGTTCTGACACTCAAGACGACTGCGATATGCTCGACCTCGTATTTGATTCCAAGTTCTACGACCTCGGCACCATATTCACCTGGGGGAACCTGCTCGGATTATACGGCAGCGTCATCAACAACGCCACCACGAACAACCTCGTATCCACCTTTGAATCATATCAGTCCGCCATTGAGACCGCCATGGAAACGACATACCAGGCATATCTCGACAGCCTGTTGTAAACAACAATGAAAAAAATAATATCGCTTGTATTGCTTTTAACCTTAGCCCTCGTCACCCCCGTTTTAACGGAGTTTGACACTCGCGCAGCGAGCACCCGCGCTGCTGATGCCAACCTTGCGTACGGATGCGGGTATGAGATATATTCGGAAGCCGCTGTCGAAAACGCTTTTCCTAAGCTGGTTATACAGGACGAAGCCAAAAAGCTTACCGACGGCAAAACCGCGCCCGCATCGGCGCATTATACCGATTCCGCCTATCTTAAAATTTACAGGGGTATTTATCACACCGTGGAAATCGATTTAGGCGGCACTCGCTGCATAAACGGTTATTCCGCCGGGTTTTTCGCCTGCACCTCGGATGGCGTTTTTCTGCCGAGGGAGCTGTATTTCAGCGTCTCCAAAGACGGGGAAAACTGGTTTACCCTTTTCAGTACGGTTGACAACACCGTCTCCGTGCCGAGGGAAAAGCGGCGCGTTTCGATGGGTGAAACCTCCGCCGATTATTACGAGGCAAGGTATGTCCGTTTAAAATTCAGCACCGACGTTTTCGTTTTCCTCGATGAGATCGAAGTTTACGGTGTGGAGTCCGGTGTCGTGTCAAAACCCTATTCTTATGACGCGGAACCAACATACCCCAACCGTTTTGCCCCCAACGACAATAATGCCATTGACAACATCAAAAACCTTGTACTCATGTACAACGGCGAATATTACAAGAACGAACCCCACGACTTAGGAAATAACTCCTATGACGAGCTTTTGCCCTACGCGGCGTATATCGACAGCACGAAAAATATACTCGACACCATGTTCGACACATTCCTTTTCCTGCCGCTCGACCCCGACGACAACGCCGTTTACACCCTGAAAAAACAGTCCGGCTGGGAAGCGTATCTCAACAATACCATAAACGCACAAGAGGCGAACATGCCCGCTCTCGACAAGCTTGTCGGGGACATCAAAGCCGACCTTGGTCTAGACGACGATTACAAAGTCAATGTGTTCATCTCCGTGCCGTACACCGGCTTTGACACCGGTTCGGTTTTCGGCAAGCTGGACGGCGAAACCGCCCTCAAACCCGACTCGCTGGAAAACGTCACGGCTATCATGAAATGGTACATAGATCTCGCGCTTGAAAAATACAAAGAAGCGGATTTTCAAAATCTTAATCTCACGGGTTTTTACTGGTATCAGGAAGTGGTCTCCTTCCAATCCTATACATTTGAGGTTGACTTCATAAAAGCGTTTAACGCCTATGTCCATTCCAAAGGCTACGGTTCGATATGGATCCCCTATTACTGCGCGCCCGGAGCCAATATGTGGGAGGAACTGGGCTTTGACTGCACCTGCCTGCAATCGGGTTATGCTTTTAAGCGAGACCCTTCGAGCGAGCCCGGCACGCAAAAGGAAGAGTCTGTCTATGACTCTATGTCTTTTGCCAAAAAATATGGCTTGGGCGTGGAGATTGAACTGGGAAGCACGGACGTCGCCAATTATAACGTCTATATTAAAAACGCGGCGAAGCTTGGCTGCATGGACGAGGGCGTCACCATGTTTTATCAGGACGGCGGACCCGGAAAGTTTTACTCCGCCTGCTTCAACTCCGCGATACGCTCTATCTATGACGACACCTATCGTTACATAAAACAGAAATACGAAAAAGGCGTTCCGACGCTCAATTTCGACGGATTGATACTCGTCGAAAAGAACTTTACAAAAACCAACGGCAAGCTGCCCGTATCAGACGCCGACACGGCGATAAACCGTCTGCGGCTCGCCGAATTGGAAACGGTTTTACACGGCGAGCTTTCGCTCGACGCGGACGGTTTCTTCGTCTATATCCCGGAAGAAGGCTATACCGGGGAGGATTCGTTCTCATTTTCGCTGACAGACGGTTATAACGTTTCCGAAACCTATACCGTCGATATTTTGGTTGTCGAAGATCTGTTTCGTTACAGCACCGTAAATTCGCCGGTCAAGGAAGGCAAAGCGGTGTTATATACGGAGGGCGATAACACCGGCACCGCCGAAAACGGCGAACTCACCGTGTTTGAAATGGCGGTGGGTCCCGACGGCGAGATAACCTCCGCCGCGTATCAAACCTCAGCCGCGATCCCCGAAAACGGTTTCGTGATATCCGCCGCGGGCGGCAAAGCGGCGGAACTGGAAGCCCTGGCGGCTGCGGGCGGTAAAGTCATTCTCGACAAAATCACCAAATCAGTGTATTTCCGGCAGGAAACCGAACCGGAAACCTCTGATGAAATTTCCGGGGAAATCTCCGCGGAAACCTCAAAACCGGACGACGATTCCGGGAAATTGACCATTGTATTATTTATTATCGCAGCCGCGGCGGTGGTTTTCGCCGCGTTCGCGGTAATTAAAATAATAAAAGCAAAATCAAAATCTAAATAAGGAGTAGAGAAAAATGAAAAAAATCTTAGCTTTCGCGCTCTCTTTCATACTAATTTTCGCCCTAATCGCTTGCGGCGCCGAAACCAATGATGAAAGCAGCGCGGCGCAGTCTCAGGAATCCGAAACCGACGAATCCTCTGCGGAAGAATCCTCCAAAGCGGAAGATTCCTCCGAACCCGACGAATCTTCGGAAGACGAATCCTCAGCGGAAGAACCCAAAACCTATTTCGATTTCACCGAAACCGCCAAATCGGTAAGCGTCAACGGCTCCATAGCCAGCGAAGACGTGGTCGTTTTCACAACCAACGAAGCCATTGCTTCGGGCAACGCCAAGTGGTCCGTCAACGTGCTGCTCGACAAAGAGGACGATTGCCTGTATAAGGTCGTCTCCGCGACTCCGGGCGACGGTAACAACTATGCCGGCACTCTCGCCGAAAACCAAGTGCTCCTCGCCGTTCATTCCTCCTCCAGCGATATTGGTATGATCGACGAATTCCAGAACATACCCGGCAAACTTGCCGCCGCAGCTCTTGTTCCCGGCGACCTTATAGCCATTGTCGGCATAGAGCAAAACGACATTCAAAAGCTGAAAGTATATGAGGAAGGCGAAGAACTCGTATATAAGCTCGAGCTGCCTGTCACCCTCCCCAACAAAAACTTTGTTTCTTTCGGCGCTGCAGTCAGCACTTCGGTTAATATAAACGAAGCCACCTCGATAGCGCTCACCAAGATCAACGCCGCCCCCGCGTACGGCGATTCCGCGCTTTATACATATGAATACGGCTTAAAGCTCGGCGATTACGATTGGAGCAACTACGCCGTTCTCGTATGCAAATACGACCATACCGTATTCGGTTATGTGCAGGATAAGCTTTATGACGTCAGCTCGACCGAATCCAAGAAGGATATTGAAATACCCGACGACGGTTTCGTCCTCGCCGTTTCCAAGGACAACGACGCGCTTTATAAAAAGCTCGCCAACATAAAATCCGGCAACAAGTTTTTCGTCCACGGCGTGCAGGTCACCCCGGTCGAATACTCCGTAAAAGCCAGCACCACCGCTCCAGTTATCGACGGCTCCATCGGGCTTACCGAATGGGAGGAATATCTTATAGAAACCATTGACGAAAACAACGTATTTTGGGATTACTCGCAGTTTGAAGTCAACCAATACGAGATAACCGCCAAAATTTACGCCACTTATGACGCCGATAACCTCTATTTCGCGGTTGTTGTCGATACCCCCGACGCTTATTGCCCGGTGACATCCGCAAATGCTTCTTCTATGTATGCATATTGCTGCATACAGGTAAATATCGTCGACCAATCGCCCCTTTCCGACTATATGCTCTCGCATTATGATCATATAATCGATACAACTGCGGTTACAGAAGGTCATATACGCCAATACGGCTTCGCGGTCAACGAAAACGGGGATACAGTTCCTGTCGTGTGGATGGGTGCGAATACCACCTTCACCGGTTCCGCCAAGGTTGTGAGAGACGCCGACGCCGAACAGACCATTTATGAAGTATCTGTACCCTGGGCTGAAATCGGACTTGAAACAGTTGAATCCGGAGCGGATTTCGGACTTTCCATCTCCATCAACACCACCAATAAAACGGATGCTGCCGCGAGCAAATGGAAGAACATAAAGCTCCGCGACGGCGGCGGTATAATACTCAGGAACGACTGGGCGAAGATACCCGTCTGCACGCTCGACTAATTTCACGACCGACAACAACGTAAAGTTACTTGATTAATTTAATTCAGGCAAAGGAATCATTATGAAATTAGGTGTAAGTTTATACAGCTTCCACGGCTATACGGATAATTCCAGGCTGGGGATTAAAGGCTGCATAGATAAAGTTAAAGAGATGGGCGGGGAAGGCGTTGACATTGTGGAAGGACCTTCCTTCGCCACTCAGGACGAATACCTCGCTTACGCCGCGGACATAGGCGAATATTGCAAAAAAGTCGGCATAGAAGCTTGCTGCTTCTGCGTGGGCAGCGATTTTATCAACGGCAGCGGCGGCGATATCGACGCGGAAATCGAGCGCGTAAAGGGCAGGGTTGACATAGCGGCGGCTTACGGTTGTAAGTTTATGCGGCACGACGCCACCTACGGCTATAACGCTTCAATCAAGCATTCGCGCGGCTTTGAAAACGCTCTCCCGCGCCTTGTCAAAGGCTACAGAGCGGTCACCGAATACGCGGCGACCAAAGGCGTCAAAACCTGCGTCGAAAACCACGGCTTTTTCGCACAGGACGCGGAGAGGATAGAAAAGCTAATAAACGCGGTGGCGCACGATAATTTCGGCGCGCTCGTGGATATCGGCAACTTCTCCTGCGCCGACGAATACAATCCCCGCTCGGTCGGCATCGTCGCGCCCTACGCGTTCCACGCACACGCCAAGGATTTCCACATAAAACCCGGCTGCGGTGAAAACCCCGGCGACGGCTTCTTCCAGAGCAGAGGTTGCAATTACCTCAGAGGCTCGATCATCGGTCACGGCGACGTTCCGGTCAGACAATGCGTCAACGCGCTCAAACGGGCGGGTTACGACGGTTACCTGATGATAGAGTTTGAAGGCATGGAGGATCCCATTGTCGGCATTACCGCGGGGATGAAGAACCTTAAAAGATTTACACTGTAATTATTTGTGTAAAAAACGGGCACAGGGGCGTCGCAAGACGCCCCGTAGCCCGCGCGCTTTTATTAGCGCCGGTAATTATAATATGGATAACACGGTTGTTGAAAAAAAGAAAAAGCACTTAAAAAAGCTTGTGCGCATAACCGTTATCGCAGGCTGTTCTCTCGTCGTGCTGCTCGCGGTGCTGTGGATTGTGTCGTTGTTTTTAAAACGGGACCGTATCCCCACGCGGATAGTGGAAAAAGGCATAACCTTTTCCTCTGTCAACTATAACGCGGATATTTTCGACGATCCCGTTTATGTCGGCAAGGAGCGCGACCTCACCTATCTCGAATACGGCACCGGTTCGCTTATAGGTAAAAATTACACGGGCGAGGGCGAATGGCGCGGTATCGCTCCGGAATCCGAATACGCCAAAAACTGCGCCGAAGCGGCTTTTTTCAGGAACTATTTCATATGCCTAATCTCCGGCGATTACGATGCTTACCGCGGATTTTTCACCGATAACTTTTTTAAATACTACACTATCCCGGATAAATTCACCATGCAGAAGGTCTACGACATCACGGTAGACCTGTACGACAGGGAAGAGATCGGTTATAACGGGGAAACCGCTATCGTGGAGCGGTATATAGTCACCTATAAAATCATGAACAACAACGCCACATTCCGCGGGGACATGGGCTCCGACGCGGCGAAGCCGTTGTATTTCAAGCTGTTGAAATATAAGGGCGTCATACGCATAGATTCCATCACATTCATTAAGGAAAAGAAAGCATAAAACATCGAATGAAAAGCGAAATCAAAAAGGTATTATACATATTCCTCGTTTTGTGCGTTGTCCTCTCGGCATCCTTGCTCATAAGCTGGGCGGCGGGCGACCCGGACGGGGATAATCAGAGCGCGGCGTTATCGACGCAGTCGGAAATTATTTCAGAAACGCCAGACGAAGCTTCGGAAGTCATAGCGGAAATATCGGACGAATCGTCCGGCGTTTCCCAAGAACAGAGCGATTTTTCGGTCGAAGAACCCTCTGCGGATGTGTCGGAGGAGGTTTCCGACGAACATCAGACGGCGGAAGGTTTTCCCGTCAGTTATATCGAAAACAACGTTACCGCCGGTTATGTCGCGGTTTATAACGCAACGGAAGGTAAGTTTATATACGGCAAAAACGAATACGAAAAGTGCTACCCCGCTTCGCTTACCAAACTGGTGACCTCTCTGCTCGCCGTTAAATATATCGGCGCGGACGAAATCATCACCGTGGGCGAAGAAATCAAAAGGATAGGTAAGGGTTCGAGCACGGCTTTCCTTGAAGTCGGCTACCGAATGAAGCTGGAAGTGCTGCTCGACGCGATACTGCTCCCGTCCGGGAACGACGCGGCGTACGTTGCCGCGGTTAACATAGGAAGAAAAGCGCTGGGCGACGAATTTGCAACAATAGACGAAGCGCTCGATCAGTTTTATGTCATCGCCAACGAATATGTCAAATTCATCGGCTGTACCGACACCAATATCGCCTGTCCCGACGGTTATCACGACGAAAACCATTATTCCACAGCGTGGGACTATGTGAAAATCGCCAAGGTTGCCATGAACGACAGCCTTATTTCCAAAGTGGTAAAGAAAAAAATCGCCTACGACACACTTGCGGACGGCAGACAGGTGAGTTATACCAACGGTAATCTGCTCCTTTTTGAAACGGATTATGTGACCGGGCTGAAAACCGGCACGACCGATGAAGCGGGTTATTGCTACGCGGCTTCTGCCGAATATCAGGGAGTAAAGCTTATCGTAATTGTTATGAATTCCGTCTCCGCCGCCGATCGTTACGCCGACGCGCAAAAACTGATCTCCGCCGCTTACGGCTGGTTTGAATCATAAAAGGAAAGAAAACATATGAAAATTACAGGAATTCACCATATCGCCATAAAAGTCACCCCGGATAAGTTCGACAAAGTGACGGGCTTTTATATAAACCTGCTCGGCTTAAAAACAGTGCGCTCCTGGGGGAGCGGCGACAGCCGCGCCGTCATGATATCCACCGGGGACAATTCCGTTATGGAGATAATGTCAAGCCCCAACGCGGGGGATGTTCCCTCCGACGGCGCGCTCAGGCATATCGCCCTCGCCTGCGACGACTGCGAAAGCTACGGCAAGCTTATGGAAGAAAGCGGCTATGAGATAATCATCACAACCAGGGACGTTACTATCCCCTGCGCAAAGCCGTACCC